>CAZSYT010000115.1:0-7319 GCA_964610905.1 uncultured Acidimicrobiaceae bacterium | reverse complement strand
CCCGCTCAGCGTCGGGTGGGCCACGCCGCTGGCAGGCCGTCGGCCAGCCAGCAGGCCGCGGCCACGGCGGCGAAGACGGCGTCGGAGACGTTCACCGGGTCACGCCCGCCCCCGTCGGCCACCGTCACCGACACGGGAGGCACGGCGCGAGCCGGCACGACGCCGAACGAGCGTACGGTGAGGTCGCGCACCGTGCCGTCCTCGTCGACGGCGACGCCCTCCGAGCGGACCCACCCGAGGGCCTGGTGCACGGCCCCCACCGCGTACGACCGGAGGACCACCTCGTCGAGGACCCGGCCGCCGTCGACGGCGACGTCGACCGACCCGTCGGCCCCCACCGTCGCGACGGCCTGGCCCCCGCCGGGGGCCTCGACGGCCACGGGGACCCCGGTCGTCGGCGCTCCCGCCGGCACGCCGGTGCGGGCGCACCGGTCGAGCACGGCCGCCTCGGCCCACACGGCGGCCCGCAGGGTGAGGGCGAGCGGCGGTCCGGGCGTCGGGACGGCCTCGACGACGAGGCCAGGGGCGACTGCCGCCACGGCGGCCAGCGCCTCCGCCCACGCCTCCTCGGGCCACCGTCCCTCCGCGACTGGCGCGGCGACCCGGAGGACGCCCGTGCCGTCGGAGCGCACGGCGCCGGCGACCGGTGGGCGCTTGGGGCCGAGCCGGACCACGTCCTCCCGGGACCAGACGACCCGGACCGTCGCGTTCGTGCGGTCGGCCAGCACCCTGGCGGCCGTCTCGGCGGCACCTGACGCCTTGCCACCGAACGCTCCGCCGTTGGCGCGTGACGAGCGGGGCTCGCCCCCGGGGAGGCACCACGACGCGTCGGGCTCGACGTAGGCGGGCTCGACCCAGGTGGTCCGGAGCGCGAGGGCCCACGCCACGCCGTCCGCGGGCAACGGCGGAGGGACCGGGTGGCGCAACCCGACGGTCGAGTTCCGGCCCTGCACCTTGCCGGCCAGCCGCCGGGCCTCCGCCAGGGTCGGCGCCACCACGTAGGGCACCCCGTCGACGACACGGTCGGTCCCTGCCCCGGCGGCCGCCGACGGGTCGACGGGCACGGCCACCAGCGCGTCGGCGGGAGCGCTGTCGTCGGCGAACGGCGCCCGCCCGCAAGCCACGTCCGGTCCCACCCGCTGAGGACTGCGCCCCTCGAGCGACGCGCGCGCTGCTGCGTGGCCGAGGTCGCGCTCGCCCGGGCTCGGGAGGGGCTCGTCGAGGAGGACGGCGAGGGCGGCCTCGCGGACCGTCTGCCAGCCCGTGCACCGGCACAGGTGGGCGGCGAGGGAGTGGTCGATCCGGCCTCCGAGGCGCCCCCGCTCGTCCGGGGACGCGTTGCCGGGCTCGGTCAGGGCGGCGAGCCGCATGACGATGCCGGGCGTGCAGAAGCCGCACTGGCTGCCACCGGTGGCGACGAGCGCTCCCACCCAGCGGTCGCGCACGGCGGGGTCGAGCCCCTCGAGGGTGGTGACCGACCGCCCGGCCACCCGACGCACCGGGGTCACGCACGAGACGCGGGGGGCACCGTCCACCCACACCGTGCAGCATCCGCACTGGCCCTGCGGACTGCACCCGTCCTTCGCCGACGTGACCCCGAGCTGCTCGCGGAGCACCGAGAGGAGCGACTGGTCGGGGTCGGCGACCTCGACCCCGGTGCCGTCGACGGTCAGCCGGACCGGGGCGCTCACCGGGCGGGCCGAGCCGACGCCCGGCGGAGCTCCCGCCGGCCGCCCCGCGGCCCCCGGTGGTGCCTCAGCCCACCGAGGCGGCTCAGCTGAAGGAGCTGCCGCACCCGCAGGTGCGCGTGGCGTTGGGGTTCGTCACGTGGAAGCCCGCGCCCTGCAGCCCGTCGCTGTAGTCGAGGGTCGAGCCCGTCAACAGCTCGGCGCTCGAGGGGTCGACGACCACCTTCACGGAGCCGAACTCACGCACGACGTCGTCGTCGGCGACCTCGGAGTCGAAGAACATCTCGTAGCTGAAGCCCGAGCACCCGCCGGGCCGCACGGCCACCCGGAGGGCCAAGACGTCGCCCTCCTCCTCGGCCAGGAGCTCGGCGACCTTGGCGGCGGCCGCGTCGCTCAGGGTGACCGGGGCCGGTCGCTTTCCGATGGTCACGCTCTGCGTGGTCACGCTCACCGCTGTCCCTCCTTCGATCGGAGCCGGGCTGCGAGCAGCCGGGTGTGGCTCGGGCCCCATGCTATCGGCGCGCAACGGGTGCCGGTCCGCGCCGCGCCCGGCGAGGTCGTCACGGGGACCGGGCTGCCGGCAGTCGACCCGGCAGTCGACCCGCTCCCGAGCGCCGCACCGGGGGGGCGCCGGTACGATCGGGGCATGCCACCGACGTCGCAGCCGGCAGGGGCGACCCCGCCCGCGGGGCCCACCGCGGGGCCCACCGCGGGCCCCACCGCCACCGCCGGCGCGCCGGGTGGAGCGCCGGTGCCCGACGAGCCGCGGGTCCGCGAGGCGCTCCGCTCGGTGGTCGACCCCGAGCTGCACGCCGACATCGTCGAGCTCGGGATGGTCACCGACGTCGCGGTCGGCGCGGACGGTGCGGTCACCGTCGCCGTCGCGCTCACCGCCGCCGGCTGCCCGCTCCGTCACCAGATCGCCGCCGACGTCGAGCGGCACGTGGCGACCGTCCCCGGGGTGCGCTCGGTCGCCGTCCGCACCGGGGTCATGGAGGCCGCCCAGCGCGCCGAGCTGATGGCCAGGGCCCGGGCCGCGGCGCGCGACGCCGCGCCGGCGACCGCCGTGCCGGCCCGCACCCGGGTGCTGGCCGTCGCCTCGGGCAAGGGCGGGGTCGGCAAGAGCTCGGTCACGGCCAACCTCGCCGTGGCCCTCGCCCGCCGCGGCCTGACCGTGGGCGTCCTCGACGCCGACATCTGGGGCTTCTCGCTGCCTCGGCTGCTCGGCCTCGACGGCGACGTCGAGGCCCGCGCCGGCAAGATGGTCCCCCTCGAGCAGCCGGTCGGCACGGGCCTCCTGCGCGTGCTCTCGATGGGCTTCCTCGCCGACGAGGACCAGGCGATCATGTGGCGCGGCCTCGTGCTCAACCGTGCCGTCCAGCAGTTCCTCCAGGACGCCCACTGGGGGGACCTCGACTACCTCCTCATCGACATGCCGCCGGGGACCGGCGACGTCCAGATGGGGCTGGCCCGCCTGCTCCCGAGGACCGAGCTGCTGGTGGTCACGACACCGCCGGTCGCCGCCCAGAAGGTCGCCGCCCGGGCGGTGGACATGGCCCGCAAGGGCTACCTGCGGGTCGCCGGCGTCATCGAGAACATGAGCGCCTTCGTGTGCGAGCACGGCACGTCGTACGCCCTCTTCGGCTCGGGTGGGGGCGCCCGGCTCGCCGCCCAGGTCGGCGTGCCGCTGGTGGGCTCCGTCCCGCTCCACCCGTCGGTGGCGAGCAGCGGCGACGAAGGGCGGCCCGTGGCGCTCGAGCCCGAACATCCCGTCGGCGCCGTGTTCGCCGAGATGGCCGAGGTCATCGCCCGCGACGTGGCCCCGGTCGTGGCCATGGACGGTTGCAGCACGCGGCTCCTCGACCACGTCGAGGCCGCCCTCGCCGACGCCGGTCAGTAGGGACGCGGGCCGTCTGCCGGGGGTGGTAGCTGGACCGGAGCCGCCCGCGGGGGACGGGTTCAGCCGGTCGCCGGCCGGGAGCCGTTCCGGCGGGCCCGACGCGGGGCGTGCCACGCCGACGCGACGTCGTCGGGGTCGTCGGCCCCGACCCGGTCGTCCTGGGCGAGGGCCCGCAGGTGGGCGAAGAGCGACCGGGCGGCGATCGGCCACCGCTCCTCGCCGACGTCGCCGTAGACGTCGGGGACGAGGTCCTCCACGGTCGCCGTGCCCCGGCGACCGAGCGCGGCCACCACCTTCGCCTCACGGGCCAGGCGGTGCTCGACCAGCGCGGCGACGGTCGCCTCCGGGTCGTCGATGCGCTCGCCGTGGCCGGGAGCGAAGGAGGCCACCGACGGGGTGAGGCGGGTGAGCGCACGGAGGCTGGCCAGGTAGTGGGCCATGTCGCCGTCGGGCGGGTTGATCACGACGGTCGAGCCACCCATGACGTGGTCGCCGGTGAACACCAGCCGCCCGTCGGGCCCCTCGCCAGCCGCCGTCGGGCGGTCTCCGGCGAACGGGTGGCGGTCGTAGGCGAAGCAGAGGTGGTTCGAGGCGTGGCCCGGTGTGTGGACGGCGGTGAGCGACCACCCGCGGCCGCCGATCCGGTCGCCGTCGGCCAGCAGTCGGTCGGCGACGAACCCGTCACGCGACGCGAAGCCGAGGCGCTCGGCACCGGTGCGCTCGGCGAGCTCGGCGGCCGCTGGCGCGTGGTCCGGATGGGTGTGGGTGACCACGATCCACCGGATCCGTCCGCCGCCCGCCCGCTCGAGGGCCTCGACGTGGGCGGCGTCGTCGGGCCCGGGGTCGACCACGGCCAGCTCGTCGTCACCGACCAGGTAGGAGTTGGTCCCCGGGCCGGTCATCACGCCGGGATTGGCCGCGGTGACCCGGACGACGCCCGGGGCGACCGGCTCGGGGCGGTCGTGGGCCAGCGGGCGGCGGGCGGTCACGGGCCGCCGGGGTCGGCCGGGCGCAGTCGGGCGCCGGCCGGGCCGAACCGCTGGCGGGCCAGGGCGGCCACGTCGTCGGGCACCGGGCGCTCCGGGTCGGCGAGCCGCTCGGCCAAGGCGGCGTCGTAGCCGTCGTCCCCGGGGCGGAGCAGGAGGAGCGCGCCGTCCTCGACGCGCACGATGGGCAGGATGGTGGGCACCTCCTCGACCGCAGCCGCCCACCGGACCACGGCGTCGGCGGACCCGTGCCTGCCGATCGCCTCGAGGTTGGCAATCGTCGGTGGCATCAGGTCGATCTCGCCGCGGGCATGCCGCTCGAGGGCGTCGGCCGGGCGCACCCACTCGGACCCGATGGTCTCCCCGTCGTCGTGGACCGCCTCCTGGCCCGGGGGGGGGAACGCGACGAAGAACCTGGTGTCGAACCGCTTGGGGGCCGCCTCGGGGGTGATCCAGTGGCTCACGTAGTGGACCCGGTCGACGGCGAGTGTCAGTCCCTCGTCGCGGCACACCTCGAGGAACGACCGGCGGCCGCCGTTCAGGTCGAGGCGGTGGCGGCGGAAGCGTTCGGCCACCGCCAGCTCGGACAGGTCGAGCAGGTCCCCGTCCCCGACCGGTCCCGTGGCCAGCAGCAGGCCCGCCTCCTCGAACGACTCGCGAAGGGCGGCCACCCAGAGGGCGAGGCCTCCGCGCTCGACGCCCAGGCGTTCGCTGGCCTCGGCGTCGGTCAGCCCTGCGCACAGGGCCTCGGCGTCGGGCTCGCGGTCCTCGGGGTCGACCGAGCCCCCGGGGAAGACGTACGCGCCGGCGACGAACTCGGCGGCCAGGTTGCGCTGGACCATGCAGACCTCGACGCCCGGGTCGCCGGCGGCGGCGTCGCGCACCAGCATCACGGTGGCGGCGTCGCGGGCGGGGACGGTCACGTCGTCACGCTACCGCCGCCACCGTCGGGAACGACCGGTGCCCCGACGGGCGCGCGGGCGCCGTCGTCACGGAACGTCCCGCGCGACCCCGGTGCCCGGCGTCGACGCATGGCCCCGCCGGGCCGTCCGTGGCCCCGCCGCGGGGCTCGCCGCGGGGCTCGCCGGCACGACCCGGAGGTTCGGCCGCTCCAGCGACGCCCCCGACTCGGCCAGGGCCACGATGGCCAGCTCCCCGAAGCCCGCCGGGTCCGCCACCAGCCAGGCGTGGGAGCCCTCGACCACGATGCCGTCGACGCCGGCGGCCCGCCGCAGGTCGTCGAAGGCCGAGCGGGGCACGAGGCGATCGCGGTCGGACCACGCCACGACGACGGGGGTCCCCAGGCTCGCAACCGCCGCCACCTCGTCGACCAGGTCGGCGCGCCGGATGATGGCGCTCGTGCGCACGAGCCCGAGCGGGTTGCCGACGACGTTCGGGACGACGTCGGCGAGGAGGGTGGCGAGGGTCCGCGCCGCGCCGGGGGACCGGAGCGCGTCGGTGCCGAACGTGAGGCCCCAGTCCCACAGCGGGCGCTCGACCATGGTGAGGAGCTCGTCGGCGTGGCGGGTCCACACGGGGCTGCCGACGGCGTTGGCCAGCAGCAGCCCCGCGCACCGGTCGGGGCAGGCGTGGGCGAAGGCGGTCGCTACCCCACCGCCGAAGGAGTGGCCGGCAACCAGGGCGAAGCTCGACTGGCCGGGGGGGAGCACCGCACCTGCGAAGCGGTCGACCCACCGGCCGTAGCCGGGGAAGGACCGCTCGGCCGGGCCGAGGTCCCGCGTGCCCCCGAACCCGGGCATCGCCGGTGCGTACACCCGGCACCCGGCAGCCGCCATGGCCTCGATCGCCCGCGCGTAGGCGTTGGGGCGCAGGCCCCAGCCGTGGAGGAAGAGCGCGGGGGGCCCGGACCCGCACACCGCGTACCGGACCGCTGCGCCGTCCACGGTGGCGCTGAGCCAGGCCAGTGACGCGTCCGTGTCGTCGGAGGCGGGGCCGTACGCCCTCCGGCCCGCCCCCGGGGCGTGGACCGGCACCGCTGCCACCCGGTCGCCGCCGGGACGGAGCTCCGGTGCCCCTCCCATCGACCGCAGTGTAGGCACTCGGGGCCCTCGGTGGGTCGTTCGGTGCCCACGCGCGGTGGGCGCTCGGCCCGTGCCGGGTCCACCGGGTACGCTCGCCACCCACGCGGGCTCTCCGGGCCGGGTGCCCTGCCCGCCGCCGGCCTGCGCCGGCACCGACCTCGAGGACGGACTGGACAGGACAGGACAGTGGCAGCGGACGACAAGAGGCGTACGCCGGGGAGCACGCCCCGCAACGGCGGCAACACGCCAAGGGAGCCGGGCAGCACGCCCAAGCAGCCGGGAACCGGCAGCCGTGGGCAGAGCGCCAAGGAGCGGAGCAAGGCGGAGAGCCGGTCGGTGTCGGCCAGGGAGCCCGGCGGGCCTCGGGGCGGCAACCGCCCCAGGCCGACCGGCAAGCCCGGGAGCAGGCCCCAGGGGCGCCCGGTGCAGGCACCGGGCCGCCGCCTGTCGGGCCCCGTCCTGGCCTGGGGCTCGGTCGGTCTCGTGGTCGTGGTCGTCGTCGTCCTGGTCGTCGTCAACGCGCTCGGCAGCTCGGGGCCGTCTTCGGGGCCCACGCCGGTCACCCCCGCGCCGGCCTCGGTCGTGCGCGACGTGACCCAAGTCCCCGCCAGCGTCTTCGACGCCGTCGGCGTCAACATCCCCTCGGCCGCCCAGCCCGCCAAGCCGATCGTGCTCTCCGGCCAGCCGCCGCTCACGCTGTCGG
>CAZSYT010000114.1:0-7365 GCA_964610905.1 uncultured Acidimicrobiaceae bacterium | reverse complement strand
GTCGCAGGCTCGCCCGGGCCGCGTCGTGAGCGGGCCGGGCACCCGCGGGGTGCCCGGCCCTCGGCGCGCCCGGGGCCGGGCCCGGGCGCCCGGGCCCGTGCGCCCGACGGCTCCCGTCGGGCCGGTAGGGTCGGGACGATGACCGACGTCACCGATGCCACCTTCGAGACCGCCGTCCTCGACCGCTCGACCGAGGTGCCCGTCGTGGTCGACCTGTGGGCGCCGTGGTGCGGTCCGTGCAAGGTCCTCGGCCCCATCCTCGAGCAGGTGGTCGCGGCCACCGAGGGCGCCGTCGAGCTCGCCAAGGTCAACGTCGACGAGAACCCGTCCGTTGCCGCCACCTTCCGCGTGCAGTCGATCCCGGCCGTCTTCGCCCTCCGCGACCGGGCCGTCGTCGACGGGTTCGTGGGTGCCCTCCCCGAGGCGTCGGTGGCCGAGTTCGTCGCCCGCCTGGCCCCGAAGGAGACGGACGCCGACCGGCTCGTCGCCGAGGGGGTCGCCGCCGACGACGAGTCGCTGCTCCGCAAGGCCCTCGAGCTCCAGCCCGACCATGTCGGCGCGATCACCGCCCTGGCCGCGCACCGCATCGCTGCCGGTGACCCCGACGAGGCGCTCGCCCTCCTCGGCCGCATCCCCGAGACGCCCGACACCCGCCGCCTGGCTGCCCAGGCCCGCCTGGCCACGGCCGACGTCGACGTCGCCGACGAGGGTGTCGACGCCGTGCTCGACCGGCTCCTCGAGCGCGTGCGCGAGGACGACGCCGCCCGACAGGAGTACGTCGACCTGCTCGAGACCCTCGGGCCCGACGACCCCCGCACCGCCCGCTACCGCAAGGCGCTGGCCACCCGCCTCTTCTGAGCGCTCGAGCACCCCGGCCACCGGCCCTCCCCGCAGGACGCCCGGGCCTCGGCGTCCCGTCGCCGACCACCGTCGCACGAGCCCGAGCGACGCGACCGTGGCCTCGTCGCGCGACTCGGCGGTAGCGTCGTGCCGATGGCCTCGGCGGAGACGCTCCGGCTCAGCGGCAGCGAGGCCGCCCCCCGCTGGCGGGGGCGCCTGCACCTCGGCGCCCTCGTCGTGGGCGCACCCGCCTCGGTCGCCCTCGTCGTCCACGACCCCGACCCCCCGGTCCTCGTCTACGCCGTCGCCCTCGTCGCCACCTTCGCCGTCAGCTCCGCCTACCACCTCGGCAACGTCGACCCCGGGCGTCGCTCACGCTTGCGCCGAGCCGACCACGCCCTCATCTACGCTTACATCGCCGCCTGCTACACGCCCTTCTGCCTCGTCGGGCTGCCCGACCGGCTCGGCTTGACCTTGCTCGCCGTGGTGTGGGCGGGAGCGGCGGTGGGCATGGCGGTGAAGCTGGTCGGCTTCGAGCGGACCCGGGTGCTCTCCGGCGTGCTCTACATCGTCGTGGGCTGGGCGGGCGTGTTCACCCTCCCGCGGACCGTCCACCACCTCGACGCGCTGGAGCTCGGCCTCACGGTGGCGACCGGTCTCCTCTATACGGCCGGTGCGTGTGTGCTCTGCTTCCGCCGTCCCGACCCGCGACCGGACACCTTCGGCTACCACGAGGTATGGCACGCGGCCGTGGTCGTGGCCTCGGCGTGCTACTTCGTCGTCGTGTGGACCCTGCCGGTCCACGGCTGACACGAGCAGCCGGCCTCGAAGAGGGCGCGCCCGGCTCGTGGCCCGCGCCGTGCCGGGCCGGGCCGCGTCGTGCCGGGCCGCGTCGTGTCGGGCTCGGCCGCGTCGTGTCGGGCTCGGCCGCGTCGGGCTCGGCCGCGTCGGGCTCGGCCGCGTTGGGCCGCTCGCGGGGCGCGGCGCACGACCGGGATAGCGTCTCGCCCGTGCCGGCGACCACCCTCACCCTCGGCGAGCGAAAGGTGGACGTGAGGCACCGCGCCGTGGTGATGGGCATCCTCAACCGCACCCCCGACTCCTTCTACGACAAGGGTGCCACCTACGCCTTCGACGCCTTCCTGCGCCGCGCCGAGCAGCTGGTGGCCGACGGTGCCGACCTCCTCGACGTGGGCGGCGTGAAGGCCGGCCCCGGCCCGGAGGTCACCGAGGCCGAGGAGCTCGACCGCGTCGTGCCGGCCGTCGTCGCCCTGCGGGAGCGCTTCGACGTGCCCGTCTCGGTCGACACCTGGCGGGCGTCCGTGGCCCGCGCCTCCTACGCCGAGGGTGCGGTGGTCGGCAACGACATCAGCGGGTTCGCCGACCCCGACTACCTGGCGGCGGCGGCCGAGCACGGGGCGACGGTGGTCGCCACCCACATCCGTCTCGCCCCCCGGGTGCCCGACCCCGAGCCCGTCTACGCCGACCTGGTCACGGACGTCGAGGCGATGCTCCTCGACCGGGCCGCCCGCGCCCGGGCGGCCGGGCTCGCCGACAGCCAGGTCGTCCTCGACGCCGGGCTCGACCTGGGCAAGACGGCCGAGCAGTCGCTCGCCCTCCTGCGGGCCTCCGACCGGCTGGCCGGCCACGGTCACCCCCTGCTCCTCTCCGCCTCCAACAAGACGTTCCTCGGGGCCGTCCTCGGCCTCGAGATCGACCAGCGCGGCCCGGCGTCGCTCGCCGCCACCGCCCTCGGGGTGTCGCTCGGCTGCCGCGTCGTGCGGGTCCACGACGTCGCCGGCAGCCGCCAGGTGTGCGACGTGCTGGCCGCCATCTCGGCCGCCGGGGTCGAGCGGTGAGCCGGCGCGTCGGCGCACCGGGGTCCCCCGAGCCGGTGGCCGGCACCGGGGGCCCGGCCTTCCTCGTGCGGGGGGACGACCCCGCCCTGGTCGACCAGGCGACCCAGGCCCTCGTGACCGAGCTCGTCGGCGCCGACGACCCCGGCCTGGTCGTCGAGGAGCACGGCGGGCCGGCCACCGAGGCGGTGGACATCGGCGCCGTCGTCGACGCGCTCACCACGCCGCCGTTCCTCCTGCCGCGCCGGGTGGTCGTGGTCCGTGACGCCGGGCGCGTCGCCGCTGCCGACGCCGGGCGCCTGGCGGGCTGGGTGGCCGACCCCGTCGACGGCATCTCGCTCGTGCTGGTGGCCGGCGGCGGCACCGTGCCCCAGGCCCTCGTGAAGGCCGTCCGGTCCGCCGGCACGGTTGTCGAGGCGAGCGCCGGGCGAGGGAAGGCTCGCAGCCAGTGGCTCGCCGACCACGTGCGCCAGAGCGACGTCCGGCTCGACGGCCGGGCCCTGGCCCGCCTCGACGACCACCTGGGCGGCGACGTGGGCCGGCTGGCCGGCATCCTCGACACGCTCGCCGCCGCCTACGGCCCGGGGGCCACCGTGTCGGTGGACGAGCTCGAGCCCTACCTCGGCGTGGCCGGCTCGGTGCCGCCGTGGGAGCTGACCGACGCGATCGACGGTGGCGAGGTCCACGAGGCGCTCGCCGTCCTCCACCGGATGCTGGCGTCGGGAGGTGCGCACCCGCTGGCCGTGATGGCCACCCTCCACCGCCACGTCCGCCAGCTGCTCGCCCTCGACGGGTCGAGCGCGACCTCGCCCGAGGAGGCAGCGGCGCTGCTGGGGCTCACCAGCCCCTTCCCGGCCAAGAAGGCCCTGGCCCAGTGCCGCCGGTTGGGACGGCGGCGTATCGGCAGGGCCGTCCAGCTCGTGGCCCAGGCCGACCTCGACCTGCGGGGGGCGACCGCCCTTCCCGGTGCGCTCGTGCTCGAGGTCCTCGTCGCCCGCCTCGCCCGCCTGGCCCCGCGGGGCCGCTGAGCCGGCGGGGCCCCGCGGGGCCGCTGAGCCGGCGGGGTCCCCACCGGGCCCGGCCTCGCGCCGGGCCGCGTCAGACGAAGAGGCAGAGCTCGACGGCGACGACGACCCATGCCGCCGCGGTCAGGACGGCAGGGACGGTCAGCCGCCGGGAGGACCCGACCAGCAGGACGGCGCTCAGCAGGTAGAGGGGGTCGAGGCTCCGGAAGCCGACGTCGCCGAGCCAGATGCCCGGCGCCAGGCACACCGCCAGGACGACGAGGATCGCCCAGGCCAGACGCTCGTGGAGGGGCGCCTCGGCACGGCGCGTCACCGCGCCGGCAAGCGTGGCCACGACGGCCAGCACCACGAGCTCGCCGAGCCACAACAGCGACGCCGTCGACGGCAGTGCGGCGAGGTAGTGGGCGAGCCCGTGGACGAAGCCGTCAAAGGGGAGCCCGAGGTTCTTGCTGCCCGAGGAGCGCAGCGGCACCTTGCCGGTGCGTGCAGCCATCACCGCCTGGTCGGCGGCGAAGGCGACCACGGGCAGGACCCACGACACCGCCCGGACCTCGACCGGCCCCAGCCAGCGCGTCCTGGCCGCCGTCGCGTCGACCCCGTCGCGTCGGCGCGCCCGTGCCGCCACCCGCTCCGCGAGCCACGCCGCCCCGACCGCCCCGATCGTGGCGAGCGCCGTCTCGCGGGTCAGCGCGGAGCCGGCGAGCAGGAGCCCGGCTGTGAGCGGCCGGCCCCGTCGCAGCGCGACGAGCCCGCCCACGAGGAAGGCCGCCGCTGCCACCTCGGTCGTGTCGCGCGCGAGGGTCCACAGGAAGCCGGGGTAGGCGGCGACGAGCAGGCCGGCCAGTGCGTGGCGGCCTGCCGCTCGAGCGAGCACCGATCCGAGGAGGGCGATGACGGCCAGACCCGCGACGTTGACCGCGACCAGCGTCCACGGCACCGCGGCCCGCACGCCGCCGGCGGCCAGCCAGGCGAGGAACGGGTAGCCGATGCGCGACAGGCGCTCGGCGCTGTCGAAGGTGATCCCGAAGGCCGTCTTGGCCACGTCGAGCGGGTCGAGCGCCATGCGGAAGTAGAACTGGCCGTCGTAGCCGTTTCCGGTGACGACGGGGATCCCCGCCGGGACGGCCCCCGCGCGCGCGTAGGTGGACCCGGCGACCACGAACACCCCGATGCGCCCGTTGGCGGCGACGGCCAGGCGACCGGCGGCGACGGCGGTGGCCGCCAGGGCGGCGACGGTTGCGCTGACCCAGTAGCGGTCGGTGGCCCGGGCGAGCGCGGACCAGTGCGCCCGGGCACGAGCGGTCGGGCGTGCCTCGGGCGGGGCCGGCGAGCGGGGGGTCGCCTCGGAGGTCTCCGGCACCCCACCAGGGTGGCGCGGAATTGTGAGGAGAACCTTGGAACCGGTTGCAGTCGCTGCCCGCCGGTCGAGCCCGTGCCGCGTCGGGGGGGAGCGGCACCGGCTCGCCGGACGGAAGGACCTGCGCCGACCGGCCGGGCAGGGATCCGGCCGGTCGGCGCAGGGTGCTCAGGCCCGGATCGGGTCCGAGGTCCGGACGCCCCCGTCGGCCGCGGTGTCGGTCCAGCGGGCGCCGTCCCAGTAACGGAACTGGTGCCGACCGGTTGGGTCCGTCCGCCACCCTGGCGGCGGCGCGGGCACGGAGGGGTCGGCCGTGGCCACAGTCGTCGACAGGGAGCCGTCGGGGCACAGCTCGGCTGCGCCCAGGGTTGTCCGGAGGGTTGCGGCCGCCCGGGTGCCGAGCGGCACCGAGGGGGCGGCGAGGAGCGAGGCGTCGAGCTCGGCGAAGGGTCCGAGCGGGGCCGCTGGGGCGAGCGGGGCAGCGGGGGCGAGCGTGGCCGTCGCGGCGCCGAAGCTCCCGAAGCGGGGCCACGACGTGGCGGTCCGGGACCCGGCTGACGGCCGGCTGCACGGCGCCGCCTGGCCGATGCCGTCGAGCGGGAGCGACGCGGCGCGGCCCGCCGAGGCGACCGCGGCCACGGCGGGCCGGGCGGTGAAGAGGTAGGCGACGAGGCCGACCACGGGGAGGGCGGCGATGCACGCCAGGTTGAGGGCCTGGGAGCGTCGTGCCGTGCGCCACGCCCATCGTGGTTGTCGGACGACGTCGGTGATGCCGATCGCCCACGAGGTGGCGACGGCGAGGCCGGCGATCCCGAGCGAGATGCCGGAGGTCGAGACGAGCTGCCCACTCATTTCTACTGCCCTCCCAAGGTCAGGTCATCGGTGCCACGGACAAGAGCTCGGACGGCGGTGGTCCTCCGGCGTGCGGCCACCTCGGAGGGGCCCGGGCCGGTCACCGCGTCGTGTCGGTGCGCAATGGTGCTGCAGATGATGACAATGGGTGGGCCGATGGGCCCGAATGAGCGTCGGGATCCTCCGGGACGATCCCCGGAGAGCGACACCAGTAGTGTTTGTTCAAACGCTGTTCGTAGTCAAGGGGGTATCAACGGAAATTTCGCGCCCGGGGTGCCGGTCCGAGGTCGAGCGGCTCGAATTGCTCGGCGACCAGGGTGATCGCCCCCTCTGCCTGTTCGACCCGCCCCCGGGCGACCAGGGCGGGCGAGGCCCCGGCCACCGCCCGCCATCGGGCCCAGGCGCCTCGTGAGCACACCACGTTGACCATGCCCGTCTCGTCCTCGAGGTTGAGGAAGACGGCGCCGCCGGCGCTCTCGGGGCGCTGACGGTGGGTCACCACCCCGGCCACCGACACCCGCGTCCCCGGGGAGGTCGCGGCCAGCGTCGCCGCGGGGCGGACCCCTCGGGCGGCGAGCCGGGGGCGCACGAGGTCCATGGCGGTGACGTCCGGAGCGAGGCCCAGCGACCACAGGTCGTCGGCCACGAGGTCCCACGACCCGGCAGGGGGCAGGGCCGGCGGCCGCGCCCCGGTCACCACGCCGGGCAGCCGATCGGGCAGCGACTGGGCGGCAGCGCCGGCCACCCACACCGACGCCCGGCGGTCCTGCCGCCCGCCGTCACCCAGGCGGTCGAGCGCTCCGGCGGTGGCCAGGGACTCGAGCTGGGCCCGGCTCACCTGCCCCCGTCGCACCAGGTCCTCCATGCTCGTCCACGGCTGCCCGGCCTCGATCCGCTCGGCCACCTCCGGCCCCACGCCCCGGACCGACGCCAGGCCGAGGCGGACGGCCGGGCCGTCCGGTCCCGGCGTCCCGTCCCCCGGCTGCACCGGCTCGAGCGAGGCCGCGGCGCCTCCGGCGTTCACGTCGGGGCGGCGCACCACCACCCCGTGCCGCTTGGCGTCGGCCACCAGGCTCTGCGGGGACCAGAACCCCATCGGCTGGGCGTTCAGCAGGCCGGCGGTGAACGCGGCGGGGTAGTGCACCTTGCACCACGCGCTGGCGTAGACGAGGTGGGCGAAGGCCACCGAGTGGCTCTCGGGGAAGCCGAAGTTGGCGAAGGCGGCCAGCGCCTCGTAGACCTGCTCGGCCACGTCCTCGGGGACTCCCCGGTCCCGCATGCCGGCGAACAGCCGGTCGCGCAGCCGTGCCATGCGGGCACCCGAGCGCTTCGCCCCCATGGCCTGGCGGAGGGCGTCGGCCTCGGTCGGGGTGAACCCGGCCACGTCGATGGCGATCTGCATGAGCTGCTCCTGGAAGAGCGGCACCCCGAGGGT
>CAZSYT010000113.1:0-7597 GCA_964610905.1 uncultured Acidimicrobiaceae bacterium | reverse complement strand
TTGTGGAGCTGGTCGACCACCTGCTGCTTGCGCGCCTGGCTGACGGCGAAGTCGACGGTCGGGCGGGTCTCCGCCTCCCCTCCCTCCGACCCCCCCCAGCCGATGCCGAAGCGGGACGACCCGGCCACGACCCGGTGCACCGTCGCCGTCTCGAGGAACTCCTTGGCCGGGACGCACCCGCGGTGCAGGCACGTGCCGCCGACCTTGTCGCGCTCGACGACCGCGATCCGCAGCCCGGCCGACGCTCCGTAGAGGGCCGCGGCGTACCCGCCGGGGCCTCCGCCGACGACCACGACGTCGAAGCCCGGCCCGCCCCCCCCGGGGTCGCCTCCTCGTGGTGCTCCTCCGCCCCCCCCGCCTGTCACCTGCTCCGATGCCGGGTCGGGTGCCGTTCGAACCACCTCCATCGTCGTGTCGCCGGCCAGCGGTCGCCGCGGTCGAGCCCGGGCGGCGCGCGCCGCCCCGGGGCGAGGTCCAGCCTAACGGCCCACCTGTGCGACGGGCACACTGGCCGGACGGCTGGTGCGTCGACGCGGCGGGCTCAGAGCTCGGGCGGGACCGGGAGCGGCTTGCGCGCCGCGAAGCCCTCCTCGGCGAAGTGCCACCAGCGGAGGTCGTCCTCGTCACGCCGCCAGCAGAGGAGGTAGACGACGCCGGACGCGGTGACGGCCGGGAAGTCGACCAGCCCCGTGTCGGCGTCACGCAGCACGATCCCCTTGCGCCGGAGCTCGTCGAGCGCTGCCTCGACGGTCGCCGGCGGCTCGGGCTCACCCGGAGGACCTGGCGAAGCCTTCACCGGAGGGCCGACACGATGCCCGTTCGAGCGGGCTGCCACCGCCTGGCGCGCCGAGCGAGCGATGACGTCGAGCACCGACCGCAGACGGGGAAGCTCGGCCCGCGCCTCGTCCTCGGTCCAGTGCCGCACGCGAGCAGCGTAGGCGACTCGACGCGACGGGGCCCGGTCCGGTGGAGCCGTCGGCACCCGGTCGGCCGGGCGGGGTGCCGGGGCCGCCTACTGCCGGTCGGCGGCCTCGGTCGCCAGGCGGTCGACGAGGTCGTTCATGGGGTCGCCCGAGTGGCCCTTCACCCAGCTGAACGCCACCGTCCTCCCGCTGTCGACGACGGCGGCGACGAGCGGCTCCCACAGGTCGCGGTTGGCGACCGGCTTGCCCTGCGCGTTCTTCCACCCCTTGCGACGCCACCCCTGCCACCACCGCTGGCGGAAGCAGTTGACCACGTAGGTCGAGTCGCTCACGACGTGCACGTCACCGGGGAGGGAGGCGAGCGCCTCGAGCACGGCCGTGACCTCCATGCGCTGGTTCGTGGTCAGCGGCTCGCCGCCCGACGCCCGGGGCGACCCGCCCGCCACCGCCCACGCCCAGCCGCCGGGGCCGGGGTTCCCGCGACAGGCCCCGTCGGTGTAGACGACGGTCGACCGGCCGTCTTCCGTCACGCCTTCGTCCGGCTCGTCGGCAGGCTCCTCCCCGAACAGGGTCGGCACGCTCGGGCGGTCGGCGGTCGGCATCCCGACAGCATGCCCGCTCGGCGCCGAGGGCCGGGCCATCCCGTCGCTCGCCGCCCGTCGCCCGTCGGCTCGGGTGGTTCCAGCACCACCTTGCGTGGTGCCACCATGGGGACATGCTCTTCGACGGCGTCTCCCACCAGCTTCCCGACGTCGACCCGGGTGAGACGGCCGAGTGGCTCGAGGCCTTCGACGACGTCGTGGCCGTCCACGGCCGCACCCGGGCTCGCCTCCTGCTCCTGCGCCTCCTCGAGCGGGCCCGGGAGCGCAACGTGGGCTTCCCCTCCACCACGTCGACCCCGTACGTCAACACCATCCCCACGACCCTCGAGCCCGGCTTCCCCGGCGACGAGCACCTCGAGCGCCGCATCCGCGCCTACATCCGCTGGAACGCCGCCGTGATGGTGACCCGTGCCAACATCCGCTCCGAGGCCATCGGCGGCCACCTGTCGACGTACGCCTCGTCGGCGGCCCTCTACGAGGTCGGGTTCAACCACTTCTTCCGGGGCAAGGACGGCCCCGGGCACGGCGACCTGGTGTACTTCCAGGGGCACGCCTCCCCGGGCATCTACGCCCGGGCCTTCGTCGAGGGGCGCCTCGCCGAGGCGCAGCTCGACGGGTTCCGCTTCGAGGTCGACGGCAACGGCCTGTCCTCCTATCCGCACCCCCGCCTCATGCCCGACTTCTGGGAGTTCCCCACGGTGTCGATGGGGCTCGGGCCTCTCCAGGCCATCCAACAGGCCCACCTGGCCCGGTACCTGGAGGCGCGGGGCCTCGCGGAGACAGGCGGCAGCAGGGTGTGGTGCTTCGTGGGCGACGGCGAGTTCGACGAGCCCGAGACCATCGGGGCGCTCGCCCTGGCCGGCCGCGAGCACCTCGACAACCTCACCTTCGTCGTCAACTGCAACCTCCAGCGCCTCGACGGCCCGGTCCGCGGCAACGGCAAGATCATCCAGGAGCTCGAGGCCGTCTTCCGGGGTGCGGGCTGGAACGTCATCAAGGTCATCTGGGGGCGGGCGTGGGACGACCTCCTCGCCAACGACGTCGACGGCGTCCTCCTGAACAAGATGAACACGACCGTCGACGGCGAGTACCAGAAGTACGCCACCGAGTCGGGTGCCTACATCCGTGAGCACTTCTTCGGCCCCGACCCGCGCCTCGCCGGGCTCGTGGCCCACCTGAGCGACGAGGAGCTCCAGAGCCTCCCCCGGGGCGGGCACGACTACCGGAAGCTCTACGCCGCCTACCGGGCCGCCGTCGAGCACGAGGGTGCCCCCACCGCCATCCTCGCCAAGACGATCAAGGGGTGGACGCTCGGCCCCGAGATCGAAGCGCGCAACGCCACCCACCAGATCAAGAAGATGACGCCGGCCCAGCTGCGGGCCCTGCGCGACCGGCTCTACCTCGACGAGGAGATCCCCGACGCCGCGCTCGACCAGCCCCTGCCCCCCTATTTCCGCCCCGACCCCGCGTCCCCCGAGGCGCGCTACCTCGCCGAGCGGCGCCGCGCCCTCGGCGGGCCGCTCCCCCGGCGCCGGACCCAGGCCGCCTCCCTCGACCCACCGGCCCCGGCGGCGTTCGCCGACCTGCGGGCGGGCTCGGGCACCCAGAGCGCCTCGACGACGATGGCGTTCGCCCGCCTGCTCCGCTCGCTCGTGCGCGACCCGGCGATCGGGGCCCGCGTCGTCCCCATCGTGCCGGACGAGGCCCGCACCTTCGGGCTCGAGTCGATCATCGCCGAGACCCAGATCTACGCGCCCGAGGGCCAGCGCTACACCCCGGTCGACGCCGGCCTCGCCCTCCACTACGCGGAGAGCGAGCACGGCCAGGTGCTCGAGGAGGGGATCACCGAGGCTGGGGCGATGGCCACCTTCGCCGCCGCCGCCACCGCCTACGCCAACTGGTCGACGCCCCTCGTGCCCTTCTACCTCTTCTACTCGATGTTCGGGTTCCAGCGGGTCGGCGACCTGGCGTGGGCCCTCGGCGACCTGCGGGCCCGCGGCTTCCTGCTCGGGTGCACCGCCGGGCGGACGACGCTGAACGGCGAAGGGCTCCAGCACCAGGACGGCCACTCGCTCGTGCTCGCCTCCGCGCTCCCCCACGTCGCCGCCTACGACCCCGCCTTCGCCTACGAGGTGGCCGTGCTCGTCGAGGCGGGCATCCGGGCGATGACCGGGCCCGACCCCGAGGACCGGGTATGGTACCTCACGCTCTACAACGAGACGTACCCGATGCCCGCCCTGCCCGACGACCCGGCGGACGCCGAGCGGGTCGCGCGCGGGGTGGTCGACGGCCTCTACCGGTTCGCCCCGCCGCCCGAGCGCGCCCGCGCCGACTGGCCCCGTGCGACCGTGCTCTTCTCGGGCACCGCCTGGCGTGCTGCGCTCGCGGCGCGGGACCGGTTGGCCAGCGAGTGGGACGTGGCCGTCGACGTGTGGTCGGCCACGTCGTACAAGGCGCTGCGCGACGAGGCGCTCGCCGTCGAGCGGTGGAACCGGCTCCACCCGACCGAGCAGCGCCGCACCCCGCTCGTCACGCGGCTGCTCGCCGGGGACGAGGGCGCGCCCGTGGTCGCCGTCAGCGACTTCGTGCGCGCCGTGCCCGACCAGGTCTCGCGGTGGGTGGGTCGGCCGTACCTGTCGCTCGGGACCGACGGCTTCGGCCGCTCGGACACCCGGGAGCGCCTACGGGCCTTCTTCGAGGTCGACGACCGCTCGGTCGTCGTCGCCGTCCTCGCCGCCCTCGTGGGCTCCGGGCGGATCGAGCCCAAGGTCGTCGCCGACGCCATCGAGCGCCTCGACGTCGCGACCGGATCGCCCGACCCCTGGGCTCTCTGAGGCGGCCTGGGCCGGTGCGTCGCCCGGCCCGCCGGGATCACGCCGGGAGCGCCACGACTAGCCTTGGGGCGGCCCCCGCCGGGGGTTCCCCGACGGTGGCCGGGACCGCCCCCCGCTCCCCGTCGCCAACCGCGGAGGCACGCGCCATGGCACTCCACATCACCCAGGACCCCGACGCCGACGCCCTGCTGTCCACGGACCCCCTCGCCCTGGTCATCGGCATGGTGCTCGACCAGCAGGTCCCTCTCGAGCGGGCCTTCCGTGCGCCGCTCGAGCTCCGCCAGCGCCTCGGCGGCCGTCTGGATGCCGCCGAGGTCGCCGCCATGGACCCCGACGGGCTGGCGGCGCGCTTCTCCGCCAAGCCGGCCCTGCACCGGTTCCCGGCGTCGATGGCCCAGCGCGTGCAGGCGCTGTGCGCCCTCGTCGCCGAGCGCCATGCCGGTGACGCGTCGGGCCTGTGGTCGAACGCCCCCGACGGCGAGACGCTCGTCGCCGAGGTCGCCGCCCTTCCGGGCTTCGGGCCCCAGAAGGCCCGGATCTTCGTCGCCCTCCTCGGCAAGCAGCTCGGCGTCCGCCCTCCGGGCTGGCAGGAGGCGTGCGCGCCCTTCGGCGAGCCCGGCGTCGCCCGTTCGGTGGCCGACATCGACTCCCCGGAGGCGCTGGCCCGGGTGCGCCAGGCGAAGCAGCGCATGAAGGCGGCAGCTCGGGCCGGGGTGGCCACGGGGTGACGGCCGGCGGCAGCCCCGGCCGGTCCGTGGCCGCCGAGCGCTGGGGACTCGCCGAGCGCCGGCTCTACCTGTGCACCCCCGACAGGCCGGACCTCGAGCGGTTCGTCGAGGCGTGCGTGCGGGGCGGCGTCGACGTCGTCCAGCTGCGCGACAAGGACCTCGACGACCGCCACGTGGTGGCACGGGCGCGCGTGGCCGGCGAGGTGTGCGCTGCGCACGGGGTGCCCTTCGTCGTCAACGACCGTCCCGACCTCGCCGTGGAGTCGGGCGCCGACGGCGTCCACGTCGGCCAGGACGACGTCTCGGCGACGTCGGCTCGGGCGATCGTCGGTCACGAGCGCCTCGTGGGGCTGTCGACGCACCGCCCCACCGAGCTCGACGGCGCCGCCTCCCAGCCCGTCGACTACGTCTCCGCCGGCCCCGTCGTGCCCACGCCGACCAAGCCGGGGCGCCCCGGCACGGGCCTCGAGTACGTACGGCGGGCTGCCGCCCGGTCGGTCGTGCCGGTGTGGGTGACGGGCGGGGTGACCCCCGAGACCGTCCCCGACCTGGTGGCCGCCGGGGCGCGCCATTTCGTGGTGGTGCGGTGGCTCACCGGCGCCGCCGACCCCGGGGCGGCCGCTCGGGCCCTGCGGGCTGCCGTCGACGACGCCCTCGCCCGCACCGCCGTCTGAACGCACGCCCGGGCCGGGACCCGGCGGCGGGGCCGGGCCACCCGTGGCTCAGGCGCTCACCTGGTCGAGGACGAGGTGCTGGACCTGCACGGACGGGTTGGCGGCGACCACCACGGTCACCGAGCGCACGAAGCCGCCCCGGATGGTCACCGAGACATGGGCGTCGAACTGCTGGAAGCTGTAGGCCGCCAGCCCGGGCTGGACGAAGTCGGACGCCGGTGCCGTGAAGTGGTAGGTGCCGCTGTGGCCCGCCTCCTGCACCCCGCTGGCGTGGAGCATGGCGTCGAAGTACTGGGTCACCGACCTCGGCGCCGGGGAGCCGGGCTGCTGGGAGACGACGGTCAGGTCGGAGCGGCTCGCCGCGGCCGACAGGCTGGACGTCCGCTCGGTCGTCACCCGAAGGGTCCCGGAGAAGCTCGAGGCGCCTTCGGTGGCTCGAGCGGCCGACAGGAAGGCGGCGGGCGGGCCCGGGTGCGACATCGACACGCCGACAGCGGCGGCGGCGGCGGCGATCACCACCAGCAGCCCCAGCAGCAGGAAGCCGATCACCTTTCGCTCGTTGCCCACGTCCCAGACCTCCGTTCTCGACCTGTCGCCGTCAGCTCCGGCCGGGAGGCTAGCGCGCGCCGGGCGACCGTCCCCAGTCCGGGCCGCCTATGGCTGGCTCGTCGCCGGGAGGACCCGTGCTCCGGCGGGGAGGCGCACCGGCGGGGAGGAGCCCACCGCCGAGACGACGATGTGGTCGGAGAGGCCCGGGGCCCGCACCGACAGCTCGACCACGTACGGTCCCGAGACGGTCGCGACGAAGGTGCCGGTCTGACCGCTCTTGACCACCGTGACCCGGTAGTGCGTCCCGTCACGACGGACGACCGTCGCCGGGCGCACGTAGTCGGTCAGGTAGGCGGCGAGGGGGTCGTTGCTGCGTGCCGGGGCGCTCGGCTGGGAGAAGAACGTGAGCCCCCGGGTCGGCGCGTCGGCGGCGACGTTGGTGCTCTGGTACTGCGTCGAGCCGAGGACGACGACGTAGCTGCGGACGTTGCCCAGCTGCACGTACCCGCCGAGGCGGTCGGGGGCCTCGAAGACCAGGTGGAGGGTCTCGGTGCCCTGGGGCGTGGCGTGCGAGATGTCCTCGGTGTAGCTCGACGCGGCCAGCGTGTTGTCGACGGCCCCGCGGAGCGACGCCTGGCGGGGAGCCTCGGTGACGCCGAGCACGGCGGCCCCGGCCGCCACCGCCCCGACGAGTGCGAGGAGCAGCCAGCCGACGAGGTCGCGCCTATGGTCCACGCCCTCGACGATACGCCCCGCACGGTCCCGGTCGGTCACCGGCGTCGGCCTCGGCGCGGACGGCGAGGGGGGCGCTCGCCGACCGCCGGCGGGAACGGGAGGTCGCGGCAGAGCGCGTAGAGCTCGCCCAGCGTCCGTGCGGCGAGGATGCCCTCGAGCCGGGTCTCGAGCTCGTCGGCGGTGAGCCGGCCCTGGGCGTAGTGGTACTGGACGAGCTCGGTGAAGCGCTCGCGCTCCTCGGCGGACGCCAGCGGGTCCGACCACCTGCTTGTCGGCCGGCGAGCGCCGCCCTCGGCCGTCGACGACCCGTCGTCACCGCTCACGTGGCCCAGTATCCCCGAACCGGCGGCCCCGCTCGCCCGAAGCGGTGCCGCTCGGGCCGAGCCGTGCGCTCGGCGTCAGATGCCGATGCGCTGGGCGAGCAGCTCGCGGTGGTAGGCGGGGTCCCCGAGGATGAGCTCGGAGGACTTCGCCCGCTTGAAGTAGAGGTGGGCGGGGTGCTCCCAGGTGAAGCCGATGCCACCGTGGATCTGGATGTTCTCGGCGGCGGCG
>CAZSYT010000112.1:0-7650 GCA_964610905.1 uncultured Acidimicrobiaceae bacterium | reverse complement strand
GCGGCTCCGGCTCCGGCGGCTCCGGCTCCGGCGGCTCCGGCTCCGGCGGCTCCGGTGTTCCCGCTCAAGCTGGCGCTGCCGCTCCGGGGGCGGCGACGCTGCGCCGGGCCATGGGGCTGCGCACGGCCACCTCGACGTCGACGGGCCTCGCCTTCGCCGCCCTCCAGTACCTGGCGGCGGCGGGGCTCGTGACGTACGTCGCCGGCGACTCGGCGTGGATCTCGATCCTCGTGGCCGGGCTCCTCGCCCTGTTGGCGTGGGGCTTCTTCGGCGAGCTGAACGGCATGTTCCCGACGGCGGCCGCCATCCGCCGGTACCTGTCCCAGGCGATGGACGACCGGGTGGCGCTCTCGGTCACCTTCACCTACCTCTCGACCATCGTGCTCGTGGTGGCGGCCGACGCCTTCGTCGTCGGGGCGGCGCTGACCCACGTCCTCGGCGTCCCCTCGGTGCTCACCGACCTGTGGACCGCCCTCCTCCTCGGGGCCGCCGTGACCTCCAACCTGCGCGGGATCAAGGTAGCCGGCTGGGTGCAGGACGTCGCCACCACGCTCGTCCTCGGGGCGACGGTGGTGGTCGCCGTGGTCGCCCTCACGCGCTCCGGGGTCCCCCTGCGCGCCCCGCTCGACCCCCTCCGCCACCGGTCGGGAGCCGACCTCGCCGAGTCGGTGGCGCTCGGCATCTTCCTCTTCAGCGCCTTCGAGTGGGTCACGACGAGCGCCGAGGAGGTGCGCCGGCCCGAGCACGTCCACCGGGCCATGCTCATCGCGATCGGCATCCTCGCCGTCGTCTCGGCGCTGCTCGCCACCGCCCTCGGCCACACCCTCGACCACGCCCAGCTGGCCTCGGCCTTCCCCCAGCTCTTCCTTGGGGCCCGGGCGTTCGGCCGTGTCGGCGTGTGGCTCATGGCGGCCGTCACGGCCGTCACGGCCGTCAACACGTTCAACGGCGGCTTCGTCACCGCGTCGCGCTTCGTCTACGCGACCGCCCGTGAGGGCAGCCTCCCGCCGGCGCTCGCCCGGCTGAACGACCGGGCCGTCCCCTGGGTGCCCGTCCTCGCGCTCGGGGCGTCATCGTTCGTCGTCGCCCTCGTCGTCGAAGGCGTGGGCGGCTCGGCGTGGCAGGTCCTCGTGGCCATGGGAGCGACCCTCGAGGCGATGATCTACGCCGTCGCCGCCTGGTGCACCCTTCGGCTCCGCACCCGCCTTCCCGACCACCCGCGGCCTTTCCGCGTCCGAGCCGTCCGCCTCGCCGCCGCCGTGGCGCTCGTGGTCTTCGGCGCGCTCGCCGTGGTGGCGTCGGTGTCGGTCGGGAACCGGTTCGACCCCCTCCCGCTCGCCGTGCTGGCCGCGGTGGCGGCGGTGGCGACGACGTACACGCTTGTCGAGGTGCCCCGCCTCCGCGCCGCCGAGGCCGCCCGTCGGGCTGCCCGTCCGGCCCGGCGCCGCCCGCCACGGCCCGCCGAGGAGCCGTTGCCCGCCGAGGAGCCGTTGCCCGCGGAGGAGCCAGCAGCCAGCGGCACGCCCCCGTCCCCGCTGCCGTAGGATCACGACGTGCTCGATCGATTCCACCCGCCGGTGGAGGAGTACCTCGAGGCGATCTTCTCCCTCGAGGAAGAAGGGATCCCGGTCATCCAGGCGCGCCTTGCCGAACGGCTCGACAAGGCGGCCCCGTCCGTCTCCGAGATGCTCGACCGGCTCGAGGCCGACGAGCTCATCACCCGGTCGGACCGCCGCATCGCGATGACGCCCGAGGGAGCGGCGCTGGCCCAGGGGGTCGTCCGCAAGCACCGGCTGGCCGAACGCCTGCTGGTCGACGTCATCGGCCTCGACTGGGAGAAGGCCCACCAGGAGGCCGGTCGCTGGGAGCACGTCATCTCGGACGAGGTCGAGGCCCGTCTCGTCGTCCTGCTCGGCAACCCCACCACGTGCCCCCACGGCAACCCGATCCCGGGGGCCGAGGCACCGGGTCGGTCCGAGCGGCCCCTGGCGGATGCCGCCCAGGGGGAGCAGGTGCGCCTCGAGCGGATCACCGAGAGCGTCGAGCACGACAGCGCGGCCCTCGCCTACCTCGGCCGCCACGGGCTCACCCCGGGGACGACGGTGACGGTCGGCTCGCGGGCACCCGACGGCACCCTCACCGTGGTGGTCGACGACACGGCGGTGGCGCTCGGCCCGTCGATGACCAGCCAGCTCTTCGTCGAGGCCCGCTGAGGACGCTCGCCGACCGTCCTCGCCGCCGCGCGCCGTGCTCGGCGGCGCGCCGTCAGCACTCGGTCGTTCAGCACTCGGTAGTATGGACTGCTGACGGGCAGGGCTCCACGGGGCGTCCCGACCGGATCCGCTGCCCGTCCGGAGGACCGACACCATGGCTCGACACGACGACGCCCGAACGCCGGCCGCACCTGGCGGCGACGAGCTCGACGCCCGCAAGGCGGCCATCCTCACCGCGGTGGTGACCGAGTACATCGGGTCGGCCCAGCCGGTTGGCTCCCAGCACGTGGTCGACGCGCCGGGGGTCAACGTGTCCTCGGCGACCGTCCGCACGGAGATGGCCGCCCTCGAGCGCGACGGGTACCTCGTCCAGCCCCACACGAGCGCCGGGCGCGTGCCCACCGACCGCGGCTACCGCTTCTTCGTGGACCACCTCGGCGGCACCGGGTCGCTGGACGCCACCGGTCGCCAGCAGGTCCGCCGCTTCTTCGAGCAGGCCCACGGCGAGATCGAGCTCATGCTCGAGCGCACCTCGGGGCTGCTCGCCGACCTCACCGACTGTGCCGCCCTCGTGGTCGGGCCCTCCCACGAGTCGGCGACGGTGCGCTCCGTCCAGTTGGTCGGCCTGGGGCCACGGGTGGGCCTGGCCGTCGTCGTCCTCTCCGACGGGGCCGTGCAGAAGGCCACCGTCGAGCTTCCCGACGGTGCCGACGACGACGTGCTGGCGAGGGCGGGAGCGTCGCTGGCCGCCGGCGCCCTCGACACGTCGCTCGGCAGCCTCCCCGCAGAGCTGCCCACGGCGGGGGACCCGGTCGTCGACGCCGTCGCCGCCAGCGCGCTCGGCGTCCTGCGGTCGCTCCACGACGAGGAGACGCGCGAGCACGTCTTCGTGGGCGGCTCGTCGCGCATGGCCGCCGCCTTCGACGCCGTCGAGACGGTCCGCTCGGTCCTCACCATCCTCGAGCAGCAGCTCGTCGTCGTCACCCTTCTGCGCGACGTGCTCGATCGCGGCCTCTCGGTGGCGATCGGCACCGAGCACGGCGTCGAGCCGCTCGCCTCGTGCGCCGTCGTCGTGACGCCGTTCGCCGTCGACGGCGAGGAGCTCGGCACCATCGGGCTGCTCGGACCAACCCGCATGAACTACCCCCAGGCGCTCGCCGCCGCCCGCGCGGTCGGCGAGCGGCTCGGCAACCGGTTGAGCGAGGCCGGGCGGTGATCGAGACCGACCTCTACGAGCTGCTGGGCGTGTCGCGCACGGCTACCGACGAGGAGCTCAAGCGCGCCTACCGTCGCAAGGCCCGTCAGCTGCACCCCGACGCCAACCCGGGTGACGCCGAGACCGAGGAGCGGTTCAAGGAGGTCAGCGTGGCCTACGAGGTGCTGCGCGACCCCGAGCGGCGCCGGCGCTACGACCAGTTCGGCCCGGCCGGGGTGTTCGGCCCGGCGGCCGGTGGCGGCACCGGTGGCGGCTTCGGCGTCGGCGACCCGTTCACCGGCGGCCTCGGCGACCTCTTCGAGGCGTTCTTCGGCGCGACCGGGGCAGGCCGTGCCGGTCGGGCTCGTCGGTCGGGCCCGGTCCCCGGGCCCGACGCGGAGCTCGTGCTCGACCTCTCGTTCCGCGAGGCCGTCTTCGGGGCCCACCGCGAGGTGGCCGTGTCGACCCCCGTGCGGTGCGACGCGTGCGAGGGCTCGGGTGCCCAGCCGGGGACCGGTGCCGTGCGCTGCGCCGACTGCGGCGGTCTCGGCGAGCTGCGACGGGTCCGTCAGTCGATCCTCGGACAGGTGGTGACCGCCGTGCCGTGCGGCCGGTGCCAGGGAGCCGGCGAGGTCATCGCCGACCCGTGCCCGGACTGCCGTGGCGAGGGCCGACGCGTGGTGGAGCGCACCCTGGTCGTGGACGTTCCTGCCGGCGTCGACGACGGCTCGACCCTGCGCCTCGCCGGCCACGGCCCGGCAGGGGTGCGAGGCGGCCCCAACGGCGCGCTCTTCGTGCACCTGCGGGTGGCGCCCGACCCCGACTTCGAGCGGGTCGACACCGACCTCCACGCGACCGTGCACGTGGCCACGACCCAGGCCGCCCTCGGGGCCTCGGTCGCCGTCCCCACCCTCGACGAGCCCCAGACCGTGCACGTACCCCCGGGGACCCAGTCGGGCACCGTCGTGTCCCTGAAGGGCCTCGGCGTCCCGCGCCTGCGGGGCCGCGGACGGGGCGACCTCCACGTCCACGTGGTCGTCGACGTCCCCACCGGGCTCGACGATGCCCAGCGGGCCCTGCTCACCCAGCTCGCCGCCGCCCGCGGCGAGGTTGTCGGTGGCCACGAGCACCACGGCGACGGGCTGTTCTCGAGGCTCCGCTCCGCCCTGGGGTGACCGCACCCGACGCCGGGTGGGGGGCGCCCGACCCCGTCCTCGTGGCCGCAGCGGCCATGGTCTTCGTCGAGGACCCCGGTCGACCGGCCCTCTCCGCCGACCAGGTCCACCACCTCGTCGACGTCCTGCGCCTCCGGCCGGGCGAGCCGGTCGTCGCCGCCGACGGGGCGGGGCGGTGGGTGCCGTGCCGTGTGCGGGCTGCCCCGCCGTCGGGCGGCGCGTCCCGCGGTGGGCCCGGGGACGTCCTCGAGCCCGACGGCGCGCCCCGCGACGTCCCCCTGCCCAGCCCGACCGTGGCGGTCGCCTTCGCGCCCGCCAAGGGCGACCGCCCCGAGTGGGCGGTCCAGAAGCTCACCGAGCTCGGGGTCGACGTCATCGTGCCCCTCAGGACCGCGCGCTCCGTGGTGCGCTGGGACGGCGACCGCGGGGCGCGAGCCGTCGAGCGGCTGCGCCGGGTGGCCCTCGAGGCCGCCGCCCAGTGCCGCCGCCCCCGCCTGCCCGTCGTCACCGAGGTGGCCACGCTCGCGGAGGTGGCGGCGGTCGCCGGCGAGCCTCCCGTGCTCGCCGCGCCGGGCGGGCCCCCGCCCCGGCTCGGGCATGCCGTGGTGGCCGTCGGCCCCGAAGGAGGCTGGACGCCCGACGAGCTCGGCGCTCCCTACGGACGCGTGGGCCTCGGGGCGACCGTCCTGCGTGCCGAGACGGCGGCGGTGGCGGCCGGGGCCCTGCTGTGCGCCCTGCGCACGGGCACGGTCGCCGAGGTGGCCCACCGCCGGTGACCGTCCGAGGGCCCGCCCACGGCCCTCGGCCCTTGCATCACCACGCTCCGTGAGCAAGACTCTCAGGGAGGCCGCAGGGCGGTCCGGGCGCCGCCGGGGTGCTCGGCACGCGGCAGCGAGCCACGTGCCGAGCGTCGAGACGGCGCGCCGGCCCGTGCGGTCGAGCGGTGTTCCCGCCGGGGCAGGCACGAGGACCGAGGTCGATAGGGGTTGCAGATGACGGTGACCGAGCAGCGGGTCGACACGATCGAGGACGACGAACAGGACGAAGGTGCCCGCACTGCCTACGCGCGCGCCGTCGGTGCCCGTCTCCGGGCGATGCGCAAGCAGATGCGGCTGTCGCTCCAGGCCGTCGAGGCCATGTCGGAGCAGGAGTTCAAGGCGTCGGTGCTCGGCGCCTACGAGCGAGGCGAGCGGGCGATCTCCGTTCCCCGCCTGCAGCGCCTGGCCAAGCTGTACGACGTCCCCGTCGACCAGCTCCTGCCGCCCGACGACGACTCGTCGACGCGGTGGGGGACCGCCGGGGGTGCACCCGAGGCGGCCCCGCTCAGCGTCCGGAGGTCCGTGCAGGGCGCGGCGGCCAGCGAGAAGGTGACGATCGACCTGACCAAGCTGCACTCGGTGAGCGGGCCCGAGCGGGACCTGCTCCGCCGGTTCCTGTCGATGATCCAGGTGCACCGGCAGGACTTCAACGGGCGCATGATCACCATCCGTCACGAGGACGTCCGGGCCATCGCCTGCCTGTTCGGTGTCACGCCGGACGCCATGGGCCGCCGGCTCGAGGAGCTGGGCCTGCTCGTCGTGGGCTGACCACCCCGGGGCCCGGTCACCCTGGGCTGTCGGGCCGGCGCGCCACGCCGTGCGGCGCACCGCGGCCCGGCCCGATGCGCGGCCGTTGCTTCCGGATGCGCGGCCCGGCCCGATGCGTGCCCGTTGCTTCCGGATGCGAGCGGACCCCCCGGCGTGGGAGGCTATAACTACTCCGCGATGGGACGGTCCGACCATGACTGACGAGATCCGCTGGCTGAGCACCAAGGAAGCGGCCGCCCAGCTCGGTGTCACCCTGCGCAGCCTGTACCGGTTCATCGACGAGGGAGATCTCGTCGCGTACAAGTTCGGCCGGGTGATCCGGCTCCAGCAGCGCGACGTCGAGCGCTTCATCGAGGCCTCGCGGATCGCACCGGGCTCGCTCGAGCACCTCTACCCCGAGGTGAAGGGCTCGGCACGGGGCGGCGCTCCTCACCGCACGCAGGGCGGACGGGCCTCGTGAGCGTGCCCGGACCGGTCGAGGACCGGCTCGAGGGCTGCCTCTTCTGCGGGATCGTGGCCGGCGAGGTGCCGGCCGAGGTCGTCTGGTCGGACGAGCGCGCGGTGGCCTTCCGCGACATCAACCCGGCCGCACCGGTCCACGTGCTCGTCGTGCCCCGCCGGCACATCACCAACGCCGCCGAGGTCGGAGCCGAGCACGCCGAGGAGGTCGCCGCCCTCTTCGCCGCCGCTCGGGCCGTGGCCGACGCCGAGGGCGTCAGCGGGCCCGAGCGCGGCTACCGCCTGGTGGCGAACGTCGGCGCCGACGCCCTCAATTCGGTGCCCCACCTCCACCTCCACGTGCTGGCCGGCCGGCGCTTCGACTGGCCGCCGGGGTGACGGTGCGACCGGCGCCGACGCGGCGGGGCACTCGCGCAGGCGCGCCGAGCGGACGGTCACGCCGCTCGCGCTGGTAGGTTGTGCTCCGAGCGCCAGTGCCGTCCACCCAGGTCAAGATCCTCGTTCCCGGAAACCACCTCATGGCCGGGCTGCTCGGCCAGCGCGACGAGCTGCTGCGCCTGGTGGAGCAGGCGTTCGCCGGCGTCCACATCGTCGTGCGCGGCAACGAGATCTCCATCGAGGGCGAGGACGCGGAGCGGGTCGGGCGCCTCTTCGAGGAGCTGATCCTCCTCCTCGAGTCCGGCCAGGGCCTCGACGCCACCCAGGTGGGGCGGAGCATCGACATGCTCCACGACGACGTCCGACCGTCCGAGGTGCTCACCGCCGAGCTGCTGCGCTCGGCCCGCGGCCGGGCCGTCCGCCCCAAGACGGCGGGGCAGAAGCGCTACACCGACGCCATCGCCTCCAACATCGTGACCTTCGGCATCGGGCCGGCGGGAACGGGGAAGTCGTACCTCGCCGTCGCCCTGGCCGTCCAGGCGCTCCAGGCCCACCAGGTCAACCGCATCATCCTCACCCGCCCGGCCGTCGAGGCGGGCGAGCGCCTCGGGTTCCTTCCCGGCGACCTGATGGCCAAGGTCGAC
>CAZSYT010000111.1:0-7939 GCA_964610905.1 uncultured Acidimicrobiaceae bacterium | reverse complement strand
CGCGAATCTCGGCTACCCCATCGGTTGCCGATTACTGACCCACGCTCCTAGCCCCCCACGTCGTCACGGTCCCCGTAGGCGGCGGCGAACAGGTAGGCGGTCGCCAGGCTCCGCCACGGGCGCCAGCGCTCGGCGAGGGAGAGGACCTCCGCCTCCGAAGGGAGCTGGTCCATCCCGTAGACGCGTCGGACCACCTTGCGGAGCGCGAGGTCTCCCGGCAGCACCACGTCCTGGCGGTCGAAGGCGACGATCAGGAACCCGTGGACCGTCCACGGGCCGATGCCCGAGACGCTTGTCAGCCGGTCCTCGACCTCGTCGTCGGAGAGCGCTTGCAGCTCTTCCTCGCGCCACCGGCCGTCAGCGAAGCGGCCGGCCACCTCGCGGAGCGTGGCCACCTTGCGGCGTGACAGCCCCGCCGCCGCCAGCTCGTCGGGGTCGAGGGCGAGCAGCTCACCGGGCGTCGGCAGCGCTCCTGCGAACCGGTCGCGGAGCCGGTCGAGGATGCGCCTGGTAGCGGGGACGGAGAGCTGCTGGCCGACCACCTGGAAGACGAGCGCCCCGAACGCGTCCATCGGCGGGAGGTCGCCGAGCCACGCCCTCGGGTCGAGGTCGGGGCGCGCCTCGATGAGGCGGGCGAGGACGGGGTCGGCCCGCTTCAGGTCGGCGAGCGCTCGCTGGCGGGCCGTCGACCCGGCAGGCGAGCGGTCAGCTCGCAACCGGGCCGGGCTCCTTGGGGAGCCCGAGCGACCGCTCGGCGACGATGTTGCGCTGGACCTCGCTCGTGCCCGAGTAGATCGTGCCGGCGCGAGACAGCAGGAAGACCTCGTACCAGCGTCCGAGGGACCGGCCCGAGTCCACCTGCTCACCGGCGAGGGACTTCGCCCCGAGGACGTCGAGGGCCAGCTCCCCGAAGGACCGGTGGTACTCGCTCCAGGACAGCTTGGCGACCGACGCCTCGGGTCCGGGCTCGATGCGCGCCGCCAGCGTCGCCAGCAGGCGCAGCCCCGAGAACCGCATCAGCTGCACCTGCGTGTACGCCCACGCGAGCCGCTGCCGCACGAGCGGGTCGGCGAGCCGGCCGTTGGAACGCGCGACGTCGACCAGGTCCCACAGCTCGCGCTCGTAGGACAGGTAGGCGACCGAGGCCCTGCCCCCGCGCTCGTTGCCGAGCGTCGTCATGGCGACGCGCCAGCCGTTGTCGACGCCGCCGATCACGTTGAACAACGGGGCACGCGCCCCGCCGATGAACTCCTCGCAGAACGCCGAGGCGCGTCCCGAGATCTGACGTATCGGCCGCACCTCGATGTTGTTGCCGGGGATGGGGACGAGCACGTAGGAGAGGCCCCGGTGCTTCTCGACGTCGGGGTTCGTCCGGCACAGGACGAAGATCATGTTCGCCTGGGCCGCCCCCGAGGTCCACACCTTCTGGCCGGTCACCACCAGCTCGTCGCCGTCCACCACGCCGCGCGTCTCCACCCCGGCGAGGTCGGACCCGTGGCCTGGCTCCGAGAACCCCTGGCAGTAGCGGTCGGTGCCGTCGATGATGCGCGGCAGGAAGCTCGCCTGCTGCTCCGCGGTGCCGTGCACGATGACCGACGGGCCCACGAGCGACTCGCCCATGCCGCGGGTGATGCGTGGAAGGCCGGCCCGGTAGAGCTCCTCGTGGAGGACGGCCATGTCGATGGGGTCGAGACCGCGCCCTCCGAAGGCCTGCGGCCACTGGGGGCAGATGAGCCGGGCCTCGGCGAGCCGCTCCTCCCACCGACGGTAGGCGGGCTGTCGCTCGGCTTCCTCGAACGCCTCTCGGCTCGCGCCCGCCATCAAGGGTGCGTACCAGTCCGCCATCGTCGTGAGCTCGGGCGGCCCGTTGGCGGCGATCCAGTCACGGATCTCGTCGCGAAATGCCTGGCGCCCGGGACCGAGGTCCACGTCCATGGCCCCAACCCCCTTTCCGTCGACGCCGGCGGCGCTCACGACGCGTTCACGCGCCGGCGGCGGCCGCCGTGCCCAGTACCAGCGTTCCAGCGCTCATGAACATGCCACCGACGCCCTGGGCCACGCTCACCTCCACGCCGGGCACCTGGGCGGCGGCCTCGCCGCGCAGCTGGCGCACGCTCTCCTGGAGGAGGAACATGCCGTACATGCCGGTGTGCGTGTAGGACAGCCCGCCGCCGTTGGTGTTGAGCGGCAGCGGCCCGCCGGGAGCGGTGTTGCCCTCGGCGATGAACGGACCGGCCTCTCCCCGACCCACGAAGCCGAGGTCCTCGAGCCCGTAGATGGGCAGGTGCGCGAAGGCGTCGTAGACCATCAGGTGGTCGACGTCGGCCGGGCCGATCCCCGCCTCGGCGAAGGCGAGCCGGGAGGAGACGGCGAACGCCTTGGAGGAGGTGAAGTCCTCCATCATCGACACCATGGGCGACTCCGCCGCCTCGCCGGTGCCGAGCACGTAGACGGGAGGCTTCGCCACGTCCATGGACCTCGCCCGCTCGGCCGACACGAGCACCAGCGCCCCGCCCCCGTCGGTCACCAGGCAGCACTCGAGGAGGTGCATCGGGTACGCGATCAGACGCGACGCGAGCACGTCCTCCACGCCGATGGGGTCGCGCATCATGGCGCGCGGGTTGCGCTCTGCCCACTGGCGCTGGACGACCGCCACCATGGCCAGCTCCTCGTGGGTGAGGCCGTAGCGGTGCATGTAGCGGAGCACCCCGATCGGGAACATGGTCGGAGGTCCGAGGACGCCGTAGGGCACCTCGAACTGGCCCTGGAGCGAGGACGGGTCTGGCGTCCGCGGGGAGGCCCCCACCCGCGACCGACCGGACTGCCCGTGGGTCACGAGGACCACCTCGCACAGCCCCGCCGCGATCGCCGCGGCGGCGTGCCGGACGTGGAACAGGAACGAGGCACCTCCCACCGCGGTGGCGTCCACGTAGGAGGGCGTGATCCCCAGCGAGTGGGCGACGGCGACGGGGGACTGGCCCGCGGCCGCCACTCCGTCCACGGCACTGCGGTCGATGCCGGCGTCGGCGAGGGCGTTGCGGGCCGCTTCGACGTGGAGCGCGAGCTCTGACTTGTCGGGCACGACGCCGATCTCGTCGGTCTCCGCCGCCCCGACGATGGCCACCGCTGCACGGACGCTCATGTGCTCACCGTCCCCGGTCGGAGCGGTCGGGGGCCGACGCCGGTCGGAAGACGGGAACGCTCCAGTCGCCGCGCACCTCGAAGTCCACCTCGAGGGGCATGTCGAGCACGAGGTCCTCGGGGGTGCTCCCGATCCCCACGATGTTGCTCATCAGGCGCGGTCCTTCGTCCAGCTCGACGACGGCGATGGCGTAGGGTGCGTCCTCCTCGAAGCCCGGGGCGGGCCGGTGGTTGATCACGTAGGTGTGCAGCCGCCCCCGGCCGCTCGTCCGGACCCACTCCACGTCCGTCGACCCACACCGCGGGCAGCACGTGCGGGGGTAGAAGAAGTGCCCCGCGCACGAGCGGCAGTGCTGGACGACGAGCTCACCTCGTCTGGCGCCCTCCCAGTACGGCAGCGTCTCGGGGGTCGGCCTGGGGACCGGTTTGCCAGGCACGGCGTCCACCTCCTTCCTCCTCGCGGAGCTCGGCCTCCTCGCGGCGCTCCGGGGAGTCCACGAGGACGCGACGACCTGCACGGTCCGGTGCCACGCCGGCGGCGCGTGGGACAGCGCCTCCCGACGGCACCCCTAGCGGCCTCGGCCGGCGTCCGGCGACACGGCCGGCCTGAAGACCCGCTCGACGAGCTCGGCGAGGCGCTCGGTCTCCCACGGGCTCGTCGACACGATCTGACGGACGACCTTCGGCGTGTCGTAGAGGCCCACCTCGTACCCGCGCGCAGCGAGCACCTGCCCGGTGCACCAGTCGGAGCGCTCGGAGGCGAGGTAGGCGACGATTGGGGCCACGTTGTCGGGTGAGCGCTCGTCCGCACCGGCGGTGAGCCGACGGCGCTCGGTCGGCACCGACTCGGTCATCCTGGTGGCGGCACCCGGCGAGATGGCGTTGGCGGTGACCCCGTAGGGGGCCAGGGCGTTCGCGCACGAGTAGGTGAACCCGACGATGCCCGTCTTCGCCGCGGCGTAGTTGGGCTGGCCCGGTGCGCCGTGGAGCCCGGACACCGAGGTGAAGTTGACGAGGCGGAAGTGGCCGTCCGGGTCGCGCTGCTCCCGCCAGTACGCAGCGGCGTGGCGGGTCGTGCAGAAGGTACCTCGCAGGTGCACCCGCACCACGGCGTCCCACTCCTCCTCGGTCATGTTGAAGACCATGCGGTCGCGCAGGATGCCGGCGACGTTGACCAGGACGTCGAGGCGGCCGAAGCCTTCGACGGCCTGGCGCACCATCGCGGCGGCCGTCTCGAAGTCGGCGACGTCACCGTGGTGCGCGAGGGCCTCGCCGCCGGCGTCGCGGATCTGCGCCACGACCTCGTCGGCGGGCCGTGCGTCGGGGTCCCTGCCCTCGAGCGACACGCCGAGGTCGTTGACGACGACACGTGCCCCCTCGGCAGCCAGCAGGTTCGCCACCGACGCCCCGATCCCCCTGCCCGCCCCGGTGACGACGGCGACCCTTCCCTCGAGGCTGCCCACCTCCACCACGGTAGTCGTCGGCCCGTCCCCTCGGCAGGAGGGCTGTGCCTCCTCGGAGAGGCTCGCCCGAGACGGCTCGACCTAGGCCACGGTCCTCCTTGCCCGCTCCCCGGCACCGACCCACAATGGTGCTCGATGCCTGAGCGTGGCGCAGTGCCTGGTGCCGTCTCGGTGAGCGGCAGCGGGACGGGCGTCCGTGCGGACCGGCTGCGGGAATTCTTCCACCCCGAGTCGCTGGCGCTCGTCGGTGCCACCGACCACTCGCGCTGGTCGGCGAACGCCTTCGACAACTGGCGGCGCTTCGGCGAGGGCCGGCCCGTCTACCTCGTGCACCCGAGGCACGAGGTCGTCCACGGCGAGCACGCCGTCGCGTCCCTCTCCGCCGTGGGTGAAGCGATCGACCTCGCCTACGTCATGGTGCCGACGGACCAGGTGCTGGGCGTCCTCGAAGAAGCGGCGTCGATCGGCACCCGCAACGCCATCGTGCTGACAGCCGGCTTCGCCGAGCTGGGACCGACCGGTGCCGAGCTCGAGTCGCAGGTGGCGGACTTCGCCGCCGCGCACGACATGATCGTCCTCGGGCCCAACGGCAACGGCTTCGTGAACGCGACCGGCGCGAGGGTGCCCTACGGCCTGCCGGTCGTGCCGCCGCTCCGGAGCGGGGCCACCGGCATCGTGCTCCAGAGCGGGGCCATGGCCAGCGTGGTGCTGGCCATGGCGCAGGCGCGCGGCATCCACCCGAGCCTCGTCGTGTCGACGGGCAACGAGGCGATGCTCGCCGTCGACGACCTCCTGTCGTACCTGGTCGCCGACGAGGCGACGCGGACGATCGCCCTCTTCCTCGAGAGCGTCCGCAACCCGCAGCGCTTCGAGGCCGTGGCGTCGGAGGCGCTCGAGGCCGGCAAGCACATCGTGGCCCTCAAGGTCGGGAGGAGCCGCGCCGGTGGGCAGGTGGCCCTCGCCCACACGGGCGCCGTCGTCGGCGATGCCGGCCTGGTCCGGTCCGTGCTCGAGGACCTCGGGGTGTCGGTCGTCGAGTCGCTCGAGGACCTGCTCGCCACGGCCGGCCTGGCGTCGAGCACGAGCGCCAGGCTCGGACGGCGCCTGGCCGTCGTCGGCGCCTCGGGCGGCGCGTGCGGCCTCGTCGCCGATCGGGCGGACGACGAGGGGATCGAGCTCCCCGACTTCCCCCCGTCGACGGTGGCGGGGCTCGGTGCCGTGCTGCCCACCTACGCCAGCGTCTCCAATCCCCTCGACGTCACCGGCTACGTGGTGGTCGACCCCCAGCTCTCGGTGCGAGCGCTCGAGGTAGTGCTCGAGGACGCGCCCGGCGTCTACGACGAGGTCCTGTTCCAGCTGAGCGTGCCCCGCGCCCGCCCGAGGGACCCCGAGACGCTCCTGGCCCGCTTCGAACGGTTGGCCGCGCTGCTCGACGCGTCGCCCGTGCCCGTCGTCCTGCAGTCCACCTCGGGCAGCCAGCTCGGCGGGTTCGCCGACGAGGTGACGGAGCACTTCGGCTTCTTCCTCCTCGACGGCATCGAGCACGGGATGACGGCGCTGGGCGCGGTGGCCCGCTGGCACGACCGGAGGGCGCGACGCCTCGAGCGTCGCGCCCTCGCGCCCGCTCCCGGCGTGCCCGTTCCCGCAGGGGCTCGCGGCGTCTGGGGCGAGACGAGCGCACGCGGGCTCCTCGTGTCGGCCGGCGTGCCCGTGGTCCCGGTCGAGATCGCGGCCGGCCCCGGGGAGGCGGCGGCAGCGGCGGCGGCGATCGGGTTCCCGGTCGTCCTCAAGCTCGCGTCGGGCACCTTGGTCCACAAGTCGGACGTGGGCGCGGTGGCCCTCGACCTCCGCACCGAAGAGGAGGTGCGGGTGGCTGCCGAGCGGCTGCTCGCCACGACGGCGGCGCAGGACGCCGCCGCGCCGTGCCTGTCGGTGGCCCCGCTGCGCACGGGCGGCGTGGAGCTGCTGGTGAGCGTCCGGCACGACCCCGGATGGGGCCCGGTCCTCGCCGTCGGGCTCGGCGGCACCTGGGTCGAGGTCGTCGGCGACACGGCGCTGCTGCCCCTCCCCGCCGACGCTTCCGACGTCGGCTCGCTGCTCGACGGCTTGCGCGCCGCACCACTGCTCGGCGGCGCGCGGGGGCGCGCCGCCGTCGACCGCGCCAAGCTCGTCGAGGCCGTCGTGGCCGTCTCGCGCCTGGGGGCCGGCCTGGGCGACGCCCTCGACACCCTCGAGGTGAACCCGTTGTGGGCCGGCCCCGACCGCAGCGAGGCGCTCGACGCGCTCGTCGTCTGGAGATGAAGGAGGCAACGGTGACCGACACCGAGTCGCAGCCCGTCAGGTTCCCCGTCGAGGCCGGGCACGTCATGCTGTTCGCCCGGGCGATCGGCGACCCCAACCCGATCTACGTCGACGACGACTACGCCGCCGCCACCGAGGTCGGGCACGTGATCGCCCCGCCCACGTTCGTGCAGGCGAGCGCCCAGTTCGACCCCGAGTACCGCCTGCGGCCGAAGATCGGGCAACCGTGGTTCGGCTCGGGTCGCAGCCCTTCGGGGACGCGGCCTCCGGGCGGGTCGACGGGAGGGAGCGCGGCGGGCTCCTCGTCGCCCCGGCCGGGCCCGACGTCGGGCGGGACCGGGCTCCACGCCGAGCAGCACTTCGAGTACCACCGCCACCCGCGCCCGGGCGACGTGCTCACCGTCACGGTGCGGAGCGGGGGCACCTGGGAGCGACAAGGTCGGCGGGGCGGCACGCTTCGCTTCAGCGAGTCGATCATGGAGTACCGGGACCAGGACGGCGAGCTGGTGGTGACGGCCCGCTCGGTCGGGGTCCGCACGTCCAAGACGGTCACCGAGGCCTGAGATGGCGCTCCACCGCAACCAGCTCGAGATCGGTGACACCCACAGCCAGGTCGTCGTGGACGACCTGACGCGCACCCAGATCGTCCAGTACGCGGGGGCCTCGGGCGACTACAACCCGCTGCACACCGACGAGGTCTACGCCAGGGAGGTCGGCGGGTACCCGTCGGTGTTCGCCCACGGGATGCTCACCATGGCCATGACCGGGAGGATGGTGACCGACTACGTGGGCGACGGCAGGCTCGTGCGCTTCGGCGGCCGCTTCATGGCCCAGGTATGGCCGGGCGCCACGCTGACCGCGACGGCTCGCGTGACCGGCTTCTCCGAGGTCGGCGCGGCGCCGTGCGTCGAGCTCGAGGTCACCACGACCGACGACGCCGGGAACGACGTCTTCCGGGGGACGGCGGTGGCGACGATCGACGCCTGAGCCTGAATCCACCGATCAAGCGCCGTCACGTCCGCCTGCACCCGTCG
>CAZSYT010000110.1:0-8061 GCA_964610905.1 uncultured Acidimicrobiaceae bacterium | reverse complement strand
GGCCGGTCAGGGCCGGTCAGGGCCGGTCAGGGCCGGTGCGCACCGACCGTGGCACCTTGAGCACGTAGCCGGCCACCAGCAGCGCCCGCACCGGCCGGCGCGCCACCACGTGCAGCTCCCTCCGCACGAGGGCGCCGAGCGGTGAGCGGGCCCCGGCGCAGACCGTGGCCATGGTCAGCCAGGCACCGGCGAGGACGGGGGCGTCGGCGACGGGGCTGGCGGCCACCACCACCACCCCGTCACCGAAGGTGACCGTCACTCCGAGGTCGCGGTCCTCCGCGAGCAGCACGACGCTGCCGCGTGCCCACCGGGCGAACCGGGAGCGACCGGGCGAGTCGGCGAGGTTCGCCCGCAGCAGCTCGGCCACCATCGTCGCCATGCCGGCAGCCTCGCCCGGCTCGCCGATCGAGACGGTCGGGGGAGGTCTCAGACGTCGCGCCACCACGCCTCGAGGCCGAGGTCGTCGGCGATCACCTGGAGCGCGTTGTAGGCGGGTGCGAACGTGATGAACCCGTGGGGGTGCTGGGTGGAGCCGGCCAGGTAGAGACCCTCGACGGGCGTCCGGTACTGGGCGAGCTCGGGCAGCGGCCGGCGGTCGAGCATGTTGGCCAGCGAGACCTCGCCCATCATCCAGTCGCCCTGCACCATGTTCCGGAGCTTCCGGGGGATGTCCGCCGGCGTGTAGGGGACCCAGTCGAGGACGGCGCCGTCACCGAGGTTCGGAGCGAACCGACGCCACGCCTCGATGCACCTCCGCCCGTACCAGTGGCCGATCTCGTCCCAGGCCGCCGGCCCCTTGCCGGCCAGTCCGTAGGGAGCGATCTGGCGCAGCAGCCCCGTGTAGCACCCCTCGGGCGCGTCGCTCGGGTCGTACAGCGTGTTGACCGCGGCGTTGGGGCGGCACCCGGCGGGAAGTTCGCCAGCTCGCACGGCCCGCCAGTCGGCGTCGAGCTCCTCGGTCGAGGCGTAGCCGAGGTTGACCACCCAGGCGCGGTCCACGTCGGGATCGAAGGCGGCCGCCTCGTAGTGGGGCGGCTCGGCCATGGCGAGGTGGACGGAGAAGAGGCTCCAGGGCTGGTGGAGCAGGTCGTGCTCGACGGACGTCGCCAGCTCGGTCGGCACCGCCTCCGCCGGCAGCAGGCGCCCGAACGTCTGCTCCACGTCTACGGTGGAGATCACCGCCCGTCGGGCCGTCAGCTCGGTCCCGTCCGCCAGGGCCACTCCGACCGCCCGCCCGCCGTCCACCGCGATGGAGGCGACCTCGGCGTCGGAGACGAGGACGCCACCGTGCTGGGCCAGGTCCCGCCACAGCACGTGGGCCAGCCGGTGCGAGCCTCCGACGCACAAGTGCCAGTTGTCGATCTTGCCCACCAGCAACGGGAAGCTCATGGCGAGCCCCGGCACGTCGTTGGCGTACCCGCAGACCGCCCCGTGGAACGCCAGGTGGGCCTTGACCTTTGGATGGGTGAAGTGCTGGTCGAGGAACGCGTCGATCGTCTCGCGCCGCAGCTTGACCGAGAGGAACTCGGAGCGGTCCTCCACGCCGAAGACGCTGAGCGCCCGGGTGAGCTCTTTCATCGACATCGGCGGCTGGTACATGAGGGTGCCGAGGAGGAGGTTCACGTAGCCGTGCGCCTCGGTGTAGAGGCGCCGGAACGTCTCGGCGTCCGCTTCGGAGAAGCGGGCGATCGACTCGCAGGTCTTGTCGAGGTCGGTGTGGACGGTCAGCGCCGTGCCGTCGTCGAAGACGGAGGCCATCTGGACGTCCGGGCGGACGTACTCGAGCCCGTGGTCGACGAGGGCGAGGTCCTGCTGGGGCGGCGCCAGGTCGACGAAGGTGTGGTAGTTGGCGTGGACGTTGTGCAGGAACCCGGGGAGCGTCAGCTCCTCGGTGCACAGCCCGCCGCCCTCCTCGTGGCGTCGCTCCAGCACGACGACGTCGAGCCCGCTCCGTGCCAGGTAGGCGCCGAGGGCCAGGCCGTTGTGGCCCGAACCGATGATGACGGCGTCGTAGACGTCACGCACGGGCGGCGGCCCCCTGCTGGTGGGACGACCCCTGCCGGTCCGCGTCGGTGCCCGGGTACGGCGGCCGGCCGAGGGGCCAGGTGGTCGAGACCGCGTTGGTGTAGGCCTCGAGCAGCGACGCCACGTGCTCGGCGTGGCGCAGCAGGAGCCGCATGTCGCCCTTGACGCTGATCGCCCCCCGCAGGGCGACGTCGACCGGGTCGAGGAGGCCGGCGGCGATCTCGTCGAACACGGTGGCTCTCCCCCGGAACCGGTAGTCGATCCTCCCCTCGACGTGGCCATGCTCGTCCTCGTCGGGTGCGAGCTCTCGGTACCAGAGGCACGCGCCGTCGTCGATCTCCATCAGGAACCGCCGCTCGCCGACCGCAGCCACGTAGGGGGACACGCCGTCGCCGACGATCTCGACGGCGACGACGAAGCGTCCTTCGGGAACCGACCGCAACTGTCCCACGCCGGAATTGATGGCGGCTCGCACTGCGTCGTACCACTCGGTGGTGTAGATGTCTGGCACCGTTCTTCCCTCCGATCCCCGTCCTCGGTCAGCTCCCGCCGGAGCGAGACGACGACGGCACCTCGCGGGCCGTCGGCATCTCAGTAGCCCCGCTCCGCGACGACCGGCGAGGCCAGGGCGAGGTCCTCGGCGATCGCCTTGAAGGCGTTGTAGCCGCACGCTGCGTGCACGCCACCGCCCGGATATGCGGACGGTCCGCACAGGTAGAGCCCCTCGATCTCCGTCCGGTAGTTGGCCGCCTCCGGGAACGGCCGGTTGACGCCGACCTGGTCGAAGGAGAACTCGCCGTTGGAGAAGTCGCCCTCGCGCATGAGGTTCTTCCGCTCCATCTGGTCGGGCGTGTAGAGCCGGTCTGCCAGCACGTTGTCCCGCGTCATGTTCGGCGCCACCTTCTGCCACGAGACGAGCAACCGCTCGTTCAGGGTGGCCCGGACGTCCGCCCACTCGTCGGCCGAGAGGTCGCTCGCCTTGGGCAGGAAGAACCACCCGGTGGCCGAGTGGTGGCCCGGCGGTGCCTGCGACCGGTCCCACAGGCTGTTCACCCACGTGCCGGCGGCGGCGGCGTGGGGAAGCCGCCCGCCATAGGCGTCGCGGATGTAGTGGAGCACGTCGTCGGCACCGTCGAAGCCGACCACGGTGTAGAAGCAGCGGTCGATCTCCGGATCGGTGGACGCCGCCCGGTAGGCCGGCGCGTCGCGCAGGCACCACGCGGTGGTGCCGAGCACGTGGCTCGGCCCGTAGCGGAAGGCCTCGGACCTGCTCACCCACCGGTCCGACAGGTGGTCCCGCCCGACGAGCTCGAGGAGCGTCTGACGGAGGTCGGCGTTCGAGGCGACCAGCCGCTCGGCCCGGTACTCGCTGCCCCGTGCACGGACGCCCACCGCCTTGCCGTCCTCGACGAGGATGGAGTCGACAGCGGTGTTCTCGAGGAGGTCGACGCCCTCTCGGTAGCAGGCCTGCGTCATGGCCTTGGCGAGGGTGTGGGTGCCGCCGACCGCCAGCTTCCAGTTTCCCATCGTCCACATCACGAAGGTGGCGAACATGGCGCCGAGCCCGGCTTCCTCGAGCGGAGCGCCCCATTCCACGGTTGCCCGGTAGAGGAGCGCACGGAGCTCGGGCGTCTCGAACAGCTCGTCGATCACCGCGCGCGGCGTCTTGTAGGCGAAGTTGGCCGACACGCCGAGGTCGCCGAAGACCGCTTCGAGCGCGGCCCCCTGGTCCTCGAAGGGCACGGCGACCGGCAGGCTGTAGAGGTTTGCCGCCACCATCGGCTCGAGCGACGCGGCGCGCCGCTTGAGCTCCACGTAGCGATCCGCGTCCGACACCGAGTACCGGGCGATGCTGGCGTGGGTGCGCTCGAGCAGGTCGGGCCGGTGCAGCACGATCGGCGGACGGTCGTCGGGGAACACGATCCCTGCCTGCGCCTCGGGCATCACCGTCCGCAGCCCGAGGTCCTCGAGGCCGAAGTCGGCGATCATCGGCATGACGTCGAAGAACTCCATGTACTGGGCGTGGAGGTTGTGGCGGAACCCGGCCAGCACCGGCTCCTCGGTGTTGACGCCACCGCCCTCCTCGTGGCGGCGCTCGACGACGAGGGTCGAGAGCCCGGCCCGCTGGAGGTAGGCGGCGAGGCAGAGACCGTTGTGCCCCGCGCCGATGACGATGGCGTCGTAGACCCGCCGCTGCACGATCCGTGCTCCTTCCCGTTCCCGTCGGCACCGGCGGCCGGCGGGGCCGGCGGACCACCGGCCGCCCTCACAACGTGACGCTCCCTCTGGTCGGGGCGAGCCGGGCGTTCCGGCCGGGGGGGCCGAGGCGGCCGGGGCGGCGTCGGCGGGCGCGACGGTCTCTCGGCCCGGACCAGTCGCTCCGGTCGGGGCGGCGGCGGCTGCCGGGCCGGCGGGGCCGGTGCCGCGGACGGAGCCGACGTAGGGGACGGAGCCGGGTCGCGCGTGGCGCCGTCGGGCTGGGAGGCGTCGGGGACGGCGTCGGGCTCGAGCTCCTGCGCCGTGTCGGGGGTGGGCGACGTCGACGCCGCGGCCGCCGTCGCCTGCCCGCCGTTGGGCACGGCACCGCCTGTCGGGGCGCGGCCCAGGCGTTCGCCGGCGTGGTCGACGGCGGGCACGTCCTGGCGGCGCAGGACCCAGGCCAGCCCGAGCCGGAGCATGGCGAGGTGTGCCGCCATCCGCAGGATGGTCCCCACGTCACGGGGGCCGACCCAGACGGTCGTCTCCCAGGTGATCGGGGCGTGGGTCACACCCTTCAGCAGCACGCCGGTGCCGTCGCGCTCGACGGTGAACTCCCGCAGGTCCATCTCGAGCTCGCGCCGGCCGAGTCCTCGTGAGCGGATCTTCATGACAGGTACTGCTCCTGGTAGCGGGCCATGAACCGGGGCGTCGTCCACCACCGGTCCGCGGACAGGTCCTCGACCACCGAGCCGGCTGCGATGTAGCCGGGGCCGCCGATCACCAGCCCGCCCGGGTACGACGACGACCCGCAGAGGTAGAGGCCCTCGATCGGCGAGCGTCCGGCCACGCAGGACGCGTTCGGACGGAACGACCCCATCTGCAGCGGGTTGTAGTCGCCGTGCTTGATCGATCCCCGTACCATCGACGCCACTCGGGTCTCGATGTCGACCGGGCTCTCCACCGACTGGCGCAGGACGTGCTCGCCCTCGAGGCCGTCGCAGTGGCGCCGCCACAGGGCCAGCAGCTCAGCCGTCACCTCCGGGCCGGCCGCGTCCCACCCGCCGTCGACGTCGTAGGGCGCGTGCACCTGGAGGAAGCTGACGTGGTGGCCCGGCAGCCGGCTGAGCGTCGGGTCGTAGCGGGTCTGGACGGTGGCATGCCCGCCGAGGACCGGCCCGAGCTGACCGGTGGCCACCGCGTCGTAGTGGGCGAGGACGTCGTCGGTCGTGTCGAAGCCCAGCACCACCATCAGCGCGTCGTTCACCCACGGGTCCTCGGCCCGGTAGCGCGGCGTCGTCTGGGTGGCGAGCGAGAGGGTGAAGAAGGACCACTTGTCCCACTCCCAGTGCGCGGCCGCCTCGGCCATCTCGGCCGGGACGGCGGCCTGGTCGACCAGCTTCCCGAACGTGAGGGGCGGGGCCAGGCTGGACAGCACCGCCTTCGCCTCGAGGACGCGGCCGTCGAAGCACTCGACGCCGGTCACGGCGCCGTTCTCGACGAGGATCCGGGTGACCTCGGCGTTGTCGAGGACCACGCCTCCGGCCTTGTGGATCTCGCGCGAGAGGGCGCCGGCCAGCTTGTGGGAGCCGCCGTAGCACTGCGCCTTGTTCATGGCCCGGTCGATCATGAGCGGGACCATGAACCCGAGGCCGCTCTCGCGGGGGTCGAGGCCCCACATGCACGACACGTAGAGCATCAGGGCCCGCACCCGGTCGTCGTCGAACGTCTCGTCGACGATCTCGACGGGTGACAGCTCGGTCAGCCGGAGCGCCTCGCGGCCGACGTCGGTGCGCTCCATCGCCTCGATCATGTCGATGGGGGAGAGGGCGGGCAGATAGGTACCGGGCGCGAGCAGGTCCTCGACGATCCTCCGCCACGACCGCATCACCCGGCCGAAGGCGGCGGCGTCGGCCGGCGACACGGTGGCCAGCGAGTCCTTGGTGTCCTCGAGCTGGTGGCACAGCATGAGGCTGGTGCCGTCGGGGAAGAGGGCGGCTGCCTGGGCGTTCGGCTTGACGAAGTACAGCCCGTGCGCCTTCAGGTCGAAGTCGGAGAGGACCGGGAGGTAGTCGGTCATCATGTGGTAGAAGGCATGCGGGTTCGTGTAGTAGCCGGGGAACAGCGTCTCCTCAGTCGACAGCCCGCCGCCGATCTCCTGGCGGCGCTCGACCAGGGCCACACGCAGGCCGGCCCGCGACAGGTAGGCGGCGGCGATGAGCCCGTTGGGACCGCCTCCGACAACGACCGCGTCGAAGGTGGTGCGGGCCGGGAACTCCTCGAGGATCCGTACCTCCGGCTCGAGGATCCTGTGCTCCGTCCGGGTCATGACCGCACCCCCGCTCGGCTGGTGTCCGGGATGTAGTGATCGGACGGGTACCACCACGGACCGGGCTCGGCGATGCCGTCCTCGATGAGGACGTGCATCAGGTTGTACGGGACCGCCATCAGGCACAGCCCCCCCGGGTGGGACGTCTGGTTGCAGAGGTAGAGACCGTCGATCGGCGTCCGGTAGCGGCCCAGCTCCGGCAGCGGGCGGTTCCCGAACCACTGGTCCTCCGAGTGGCGGATGCCGTACCAGTTGCCTCCCACCATCCCGGTGTTGCGGAACTCGGAGTCCTGGGGGGAGTTGACGAAGACGTCGACGATGTTGTCCCCGGTCATGTTCGGGGCCAGACGGCCGAGGAGCTCGAGGGCGGCCTTTGTGATCTCGTCCTTCTGCCGGTTGACGCCGTCGGGGCCGTTCACGTCGTACTCGGGCGGCGGCATCTCGAGGTAGATCGGCGAGAGCACGTGGTAGCCCTCGACGGACCGGGTCGAGTCGTAGACGTCGTGGGTGCACACCATCATCGTCAGGTGCTCGGGGTCGAGCGAAGCCGGTCCGGTGCGGGCCGAGTACGCGTCGCGGGTCTGGATGCGCACCCACTCGAGCGAGTCGCCCGGAGCCACCACGCAGGAGGGGTAGACCTCGTCGGGGAAGGCGTCGGCCCGGCCGTGGTAGCGGGGCAGCTCCTTGCAGATCGCCGACATGACGAAGAGGCTGCCGCCCTTGAGCGAGATGTCGTCGATGCGCTGGAGGAACGACGGATCGAGGTGCGACCGGCCGATGAGCGACTGGAAGGTGTGCTGGACGTCGATGGCCGAGATGACCGCCTTGTCGGCCCAGATCATCTTCTCGGCGGCGGCGGCCTCGTCGGACAGGCGGACGCCGACGGCTCGGCCGTCCCGGACGACGATCTCGCCGACCGGGGCGTTGGTGATGATGCGGGCCCCGTGGGCGAGCGCGGCCCGGATGATGGCGTGGGCGTAGGTGTGCATGCCGCCACGGGGCGCCCCCGACGCGTACTGGAAGAGGAGCGTCCCGCCGATCGCCTGCAGCAGCATCCCGTCCCAGGCGGGATGGGCGCCGCAGTACCAGGCGCCGATGGCGCTCAGCACCTTCAGCGGCTCCCAGTGGACGAACTCGTCGAGGAAGTCGAGGTAGTTCATGTCGACGAGGTCGTCGAACCAGAACTCGGGGAGGCGCTCGCGGAACACCTTCCACCACGGCAGGTCGACGGGGTCGAGCTCGACCCCGTCGGGCGGGGGCGGCGTCCAGAAGAGGGCTCGCAGGAGGTCGCGGGAGCCTTCTTCGCCGAGGACGTCGAACATGCGGCCTGCCCCGCCCTGGTCGTCCGGCGAGTACCGGTTGAGACTGGCCTCGGCGAGGTCCGGGCGCCACCGGGAGCCCATGTTGGCCGCCTGCCCGTCGAGGGTGACCACCCCCGCCATCGACGGGTAGTACGCCATCCGCATCCCGTACTTCCACAGCTCGAGCTGGTCGAAGCCGGGTGCCGCCCC
>CAZSYT010000109.1:0-8435 GCA_964610905.1 uncultured Acidimicrobiaceae bacterium | reverse complement strand
CCGGGCGCGTCCTGTTGGCCGAGGCGAACGGCTGGCCCGCCGACGTGTCGGACTACTTCGGCGACGGCGACGAGTGCCACCTCTGCTTCCACTTCCCGCTCATGCCCCGGCTCTTCACGGCGGTCCGGCGCGAGCAGCGCTACCCGATCACCGAGATCCTCGCCCAGACCCCCGACGTCCCCGACGGGGCCCAGTGGGCCATCTTCCTCCGAAACCACGACGAGCTGACCCTCGAGATGGTCTCGGACGAGGAGCGGGACTACCTCTTCAGCGAGTACGCCTCCGATCCCCGCATGAAGCGCCACATGGGGATCGGCCGGCGCCTCGCCCCCCTGCTCGACCGCGACCGCCGTCTGGCAGAGCTGCTGTGGTCGCTCCTGCTCTCCCTGCCCGGCAGCCCGGTCCTCTACTACGGCGACGAGATCATGATGGGCGACAACGTCTTCCTGGGCGACCGCGACTCGGTCCGTACCCCGATGCAGTGGACCCCCGACCGCAACGCCGGCTTCTCGCGCGCGGACTTCGCCCAGCTCTACCTGCCTCCGTTGATGGACCCCGTCTACGGCTTCGCGGCGGTCAACGTGGAGGCCCAGCAGCGCAACCCCAGCTCGTTCCTCCACTGGGTCCGCAGGATGCTCGGCGTGCGCCGCCAGTTCCCCGTCTTCGGGACGGGGGAGATCGACATCCTGGCGTGCTCGAACCCCGCCGTCCTCGGCTTCGTCCGTTTCGACGACCACGCCGAGGTCAACCCGATGCTCTGCGTCCACAACCTGAGCCGGTTCGCCCAGCCGGCCGAGCTGCATCTGGGCAGGTGGGCAGGTCGCCAGCCGGTCGAGGTGCTCGGCAGGGTACCGTTTCCTCCCGTGGGCACGGATCCGTACCCGGTCACGATGGCCTCCCACAGCACCGAGTGGTTCGAGCTGGTGGAGCCCTCGGCAGCGTTCGCCCGCGAGGCAGACCCCGCCGCCGAGCCCGGGGAGCCGCCGCGGTGAGCGACGTCGGCGGTGCCGGGGAGCGGTCGACGCTCGACGTCGGCGGTCTCGGCGAGCTCGTCGCCGCATCGGTGTCGCACCGCAGGGCGGCGGCGGGGGACGAGTCCGCCAAGGTCGCCAGCGAGGACGTCGTCGTGGCCGACACCGAGGTGGTGCACCCCGGACGGCCCGGACTGATCAGCGTCACGGCGGACGTCGACGGGCTCCGGGTCCACGTCGTCCTCGGCCTGCGGGCCCCGGGCGACGAGGTCCGCTTCCTGACCGACGCCGACGACGCGCCGCTCGGCATCGTCGAGGACGAGACGGGGCTGGCCGTCGTGTTCGACGCCCTCGGTGACGCCGAGCTGGCCGACCTCCTCCTCGACGAGGTCGCGGGTGACCAGGGGCCCATCGAGTGGGTCCACCGCATCGCCGAGACCCCCGAGGCGGTCAGCCTCGCCTTCGACGACCGGCTCGCCTTCACGGTGTTCCAGCAGCTGGCGCCGGCGGGGGGGCGTCACCCTGGGCTCGAGCTCTACCTCGGCCTCGACGTCGCCGGGTTCAACCAGCTCCTCGCCCCGGTCGCCCTGTGGCGACGGGCCGGGACCGACCTGGGCGTCGTGCAGGAGTACCAGCCGGGCACGGCCACGGGGTGGGTCCTCGCCCTCGCGTCGCTGCGCGACCTCGTCGAGTCGGGCGGTCCGCCCGAGGAGGCAGGGGCCGACTTCGCCGCCGAGGCGCACCGGCTGGGCACGATGACGGCACGGATGCACCTCGCCCTCGACACGGCGTTCGGGCGTCGGTCCGGGGACATCTCGACCTGGACGGACGCCGTCGAGGCCTCCGCCCGGGCTGCCGACCCCGCCGTCGTCGAGGACGCCTCGGTGCGCGACCTGCTCGCCGCGCTGCGTCGGTCGACCCGTCCGTGCGTCTCCATCCGCACGCACGGGGACTTCCACCTCGGCCGCGTCGCCCGTACCGACCTCGGGTGGCTGGTGCTCGACTGCAGCCCCGGAGGTGTCCCGGCAGGGGACGGCACGGAGCCGACCTTCCGGTCGCCGCTGGCCGACGTGGCGGACATGCTGTGGTCCCTCCACCGCGCCGCCGACGTCGCCGCCGCCGAGCGCGACCCGACGGGCGAGGGCGGGCTCCGCCAGGTGACCCAGGCGTGGGAGGTGCGGAACCGTCGTGCCTACCTGGCCGGCTACCTGGCCACGCCGGGCATCGGCGGGCTCGTGCCCCCGGGGCGCGACCTGGTGCGGAGCCTGGCCGCAGCCTTCGAGCTCGAGCGCTCGGCGATCCACGCGGCCTCGCGCGGCTGACGGAGCACGGCGCGAGCCGGGCCGGGCTCCGGGCTCCCTCAGCCGGCGGCGGTCACCGCGGCGGGTGCCCCGGCTCCGTGCTGCCCGGGGACGCAGAGCTCCTCGGCGGCCTGCTCGGGGTTGACGATGTTGATGAGCACCCCCGTGCCCAGCTCGAAGCCGGCGATGGTGGTCAGCTTCGGCAGGACGTGGACGTGCCAGTGGTAGGGCTCGGGGGCCCGGTAGGGGGCCGAGTGGAAGACGAGGTTGTAGGCGACGTCGCCCACCACGTCGCGCAGTCGGGCGAGGCTCGTCTTGACGGCCCGGCCCACGGCGGCGAGGTCGGCCGGCGGGCTGTGGTGCAGGTGGGGTCCGTGCGCGCGGGGGATCACGAGCATCTCGTAGGGGACGCCGCTCCAGAACGGGCAGACGACGAGGACGCGGTCGTCGGAGTAGACGACCCGGTACCCGACGTTCTCCTCGGCGTCGGCGACGGTGCAGAGGAGGCAGCGACTGGCGAAGCGGGCGAAGCCCGCCTGCTCCTCGACGAGCTCCCGGGGGACGAACGACATGCCGAGCAGCTGCGCGTGCGGGTGCTCGAGCGACGCGCCCGCCTCACGCCCCGAGTTGACGATGGCCTGGCTGTAACGGAGGCCGGGCACGTTCGAGTGCTCGTCGATGCGGTCACGGATGGCCGCCATCACCATGGCCGTCTGGGCGTCGTCGAGCATCGACCACGACGCCCGGTGGTCGGGCGAGAGGACGAGCACCTCGTGGATCCCGCCCGCTGTCGCCTGGGTGAACACCGGTCCCCGGTTGGTCACGACGAACGGCTCGTCTCCCTCGAAGGCAGGGTAGAGGTTGGGCACGACGCGGACCGACCAGCGCCCCTCGGGGCCGTAGGTCTCGAGGGCAGGAGGCGTGGACTCCTCGTTGCCGGGGCAGAACGGACAGGGTCGTGACGTGTCGGCCTGGATGGGCATCGGCGGCGAGAACGCCCGGGGGCGCTTGGCCCGGTCCGTGTTGACCACCACCCAGCGGCCGGTGAGCGGATCGAGTCGGAGCTGGTTCATCGCACTGCCCGTCGTTGCCACGGGGACGCCGTCTGGTCCATGTCAGCCCTCGATCCGTCGCTCACCGTCGGCGCCGGTCGCCGGTCGGCCAGACCGGGCCGGGTGCTTGCCGGCGATGTGCGTTCATTGCACGCCTGCTGTCATCACACAACCTCGGTATCGGCACGTTCGCCGCCGATCCTGAGCCGGTCGCGCCTCGAATGGCCACGTGTCCCAACCTAGCAACGCCGGGGAGCGCAGTGGTCCCGTCGAGCGGGCCGACACGGTCCTGCGGCGTGCCGGTGCCAGACTCTGCCCGTGCCCCCGCCACCCCTGGTGACCGTCGCCGTCTCGAGCAACCGGGGTCCGCTCTACGACACCGTCCTGCTCGCCCACGTCCTCGCCGCGCTGGCGAGCGTGGCCGTCGTCGCCGTCGCCGGTGCCCAGGCCCTCGTGCTGCGGCGCTCCGCCGACCCGTCACCCGCCGTGCGCCGGTACTACCGCCCGGCGGTGAACTGGGCCGGGCGGGTCCTCTTCCTCGTGCCGGCGCTGGGTGCCACGCTCGTGGCGCTCTCCGGAGGGGCGTGGTCGTACGGCGACACGTGGGTGGTCGTCGGCCTGGTGGCGTGGGCAGCGGTGGCGCTGGCGGGGGAGCTCGTGCTGTGGCCGACCGAGCGCCGTCTGCAGCAGCTGGTCGCCGTCCGTCCGGCCGCCGCGGCGCGGCCCGCCCCATTCGGGACGTCGGTCGGCCCCGGTACCCCTCCTGCCGCGTCGGCGCCCGACGACGAGCTGTGCCGCCGGCTGTGCCTCCGGGTGGCGGCCACGGCGGGGGGGATGGTGCTGGTGCTGGTGGGCGTCGCCGTCGTGATGGTGGCCAAGCCGTGAGCCCGGCGACGCGCTGGTCGGTCGCCGACGTCCCCGACCTCGGTGGACGGGTGGCCGTCGTCACGGGCGCCAACAGCGGCCTCGGTCTCCACACCGCCGAGGTGCTGGCCCTCCGGGGCGCCCGGGTCTTCCTGGCGTGCCGGGACCCTCGGCGTGGGGACGCGGCCGCCGAGGGTCTCGCGTCCGGGGCCGGCGTGCCCCCGAGCGTCCTCCCGCTCGACCTCGCCGATCTGGGCTCGGTCGCCCGGGCCGCAGCACGGCTCGCCGACGAGGTCGACCACGTCGACATCCTGGTCAACAACGCCGGCATCATGGCCGTGCCCTTCGCCCGCACGGTCGACGGCTTCGAGTCCCAGTTCGCCACCAACCACCTGGGGCACTTCGCCCTGACGGGGCGGCTGTTGCCGTTGCTCCTCTCCCGTGGCTCCCGCGTCGTCACGACGTCGTCCCAACTCCACCGCCTGGGCACCATCGACGGCGACCACCCGGAGGGCCCCGACCGGTACCGGCCCTTCGCCGCCTACGGCCGCTCCAAGCTGGCCAACCTGCTCTTCGCCTTCGAGCTCGACCGTCGCGCTGCCGCCAGCGGCGCGCCGGTCGTGTCGGTCGCCGCCCACCCGGGCTACGCGGCGACCAACCTCTCCCGGTCCGGTCCCGCTCGCGGGGCGAGGCGGCTCGAGCTCGTCGCCACCGCGCTCGGCGAGCGGCTCCTGGCCCAGTCGGCGGCCGACGGCGCGCTGCCCCAGCTGCGCGCCGTCACCGAGCCCGACGTCCCCGGTGGCACCTACTTCGGCCCTGGTGGCCTCCTCGGCCTGCGCGGGTCCCCGGTTCGGGTGGCGCCGAGCCGTCGCTCTCTCGACCGGGCGACCGCCGAAGCGCTGTGGGCGTGGTCCGAACGGGCGACCGGCGTCGTCTACGCCTGGGACGGTCCGGGCAACTGACCCTCGGCCTCCGAGCCGACCGGTCGGGAGCGTGCATGCCGCCCTCCCCGGGCGCCGCTCGGGCAGCGCCTCACCGCGGCTCGTCGAGACCGGCGACGCGACGGAGCGCGACCGCTGCGTCGGCGGTGCGCCCGGCGCGCACCAAGGCGACCACCCCGCCTTCGAGGGCACTCTCCCAGTCGACGCCCTCGGTCGAACGGCCGGCAGCCCGGAGGTCGCGCCGCACCCGGCGGAGCAGGCCGGCCACCGTCGACGCCTCCGGTCCGACGACGGCGGCGACCTGGGTGCGCAGCCACGCCGCCAGCGCCGGGCTCGCACCTCCGGTCGAGACCGCCACGGTGACCGGGCCCTGGCGGTGGACGGCGGGAAGGAGGAAGGTGCAGCGGTCCGGGTCGTCCGCGCTGTTCACCCACACCCCAGCCGCGTCGGCGTCGCGTGCGACGGCCCGGTCGACGCCGGGGACGCCCGTGGCCGTGACGACGAGCCGGTAGGAGGCCGCCTCGCCGGCCCGGTAGGGACGGCGCTCGACGCGCACCGCTCCCCGCTCGGCGACGCCCGGCGGCGCCGCGGCGAGGACGGAGATGCCCTCGTCGACCTCGGGGGCGACCACGGTGACATCGGCACCGCACGCCGCGAGGCCGACCACCTTGCGAGCAGCGACACTCCCGCCCCCGACCACCAGGCACGGCCTCCCCTCGACGACGAGCGCCACCGGGTAGACGGGGGCGGGCTCGTCACCGGAACCGTGCGGGACGTGGGGTCCGAGCGTGCTGGCCACGGGGTCCGCGGCGCCCGGATCAGGAGGTGCGCTCCGGTGGTCGCCCCGCCACCGCCCCGCGCCGTCGAATTGTCGCAAAACTTGATCGATTTAGTCAGGTATAGTGCTCGGGAGGGCCCCGGGCAAGACCGGGTGGCCGCCGGGGCACGGCCGGGTGGCCGCCGGGGCACGGCCGGGTGGCCGCCGGGGCACGGCCCGGTCCGAACGACGAGCGAGAGGAACGAGCGAGTGGCACGAGCGACCCGGGCACCACGTCCCACGGCGGCGAGCGAACGCGCGGCGGGCGGCTCGCGTCCCGGCGTGCTCGCCGAGCTCCGGGAAGCCAACGCGGAGCTGGCGACCGCGCCCCCCGGCGCGGTCATCGCCTGGGCGGTCGAGCGGTTCGGGTCGAGGCTCGTGCTGACGGCGTCCTTCCAGGACGCGGTCCTCGTCGACCTGGCCGTCGCCGTCGACCCCGCCGTGTCGGTCGTCTTCCTCGACACGGGAGCCCACTTCCCCGAGACGTACGCGTTCGTCGACTCCGTCCGACGCCGCTACGGGCTCGACCTGACGGTGACCGTGCCGGGCCCCGAGGCGGCGGCGTGGCCGTGCGGTTCCGAGCGGTGCTGCGAGGTCCGCAAGGTCGCGCCGCTCCGAGCGGTCCTCGCCGGCCGGGAGGCGTGGATGACGGGCGTGAAGCGGGTGGACGGTCCGTCGAGGGCTGCGGCGCCGGTCGTGGGCTTCGACCAGGTCTTCGGCGTCGCCAAGGTCAACCCGCTGGCCACGTGGACCGACGACGACGTCGCTGGCTACGAGCGCGACCATCGGCTGCCTCGGCACCCCCTGGCGGCACAGGGCTACCGGTCGATCGGGTGCAGGCCGACCACCCGTCCGGTGGGGCCGGGCGAGGATCCCCGGGCCGGGCGTTGGCCGGGCTCGGCCAAGACCGAGTGCGGGCTCCACCGGTGACCGCCACCGGAGCCACGGGGGGCGACGGTGGGCGCCCGTCGGTGCGGGGCCGGACGCGCCCGATGCCCTTCGTCGACCCCTACCGGACGGTCGGTCGGCTCAACCAGGTCGAGCGCTGGAAGCTCGAGCGGCACCCCCTCGACGTCGTCGACGCCATCGTCGACCGGTACGCGACCGAGGGGCCTGCGGCGATCGCCGCCGTGCCCGGCGAGGTCGAGCGGCTCAAGTGGGCCGGCATCTACCCCCAGCGCCAGGGAGGGGACGCCTTCATGCTGCGGGTGAAGGTGCCCGGGGGCTTCCTCACCGCCGCCCAGGCGCGCGAGCTCGGCCGGGTCGCCGACGCCTTCGCCGAGGGGCCTCCGGGCAGCGAGAGCCGGGTGTTCGGCTCGCGCTACGCAGACCTGACCACCCGGCAGTCGGTGCAGCTGCACTGGCTCCGCATCGAGGACGTCCCCCGCATCTGGCGTCGCCTCGCCGCGGTCGGTCTGACCACGGTGCAGGCGTGCGGGGACTCGGCCCGGAACGTGCTGTGCTGCCCGCTGTCGGGCCTCGACGCCGCCGAGGCGTTCGACGCCCTGCCCGTCGCCAGGGCCGTCTCCGCCTTCTTCACGGGCGAGCGCGAGTACGCCAACCTGCCGCGCAAGTTCAAGATCTCGGTGACCGGGTGCGTGGAGGACTGCGCCCAGGCCGAGATCAACGACGTCGGCCTGTGGCCGGCACGCGCCGACGACGGCACGCTCGGGTTCAACCTCCTCGTCGGCGGCGGGCTGTCGGACGGCGAGCGGATGGCGAGCGACGTCGACGTGTTCGTCCGGCTCGACCAGGCCGTCGAGGTGGTCCGGGCCGTCGCCCAGCTCTTCGGCGAGCTCGGCAACCGCGAGCACCGTGGGCTGGCCCGGATGCGCTACCTGGTCCAAGAGCTGGGGCCCGAGCAGTTCCGGACCGAGCTGGCGGCGAGGGCGCGCATCGCCCTCGTCCCCGCCGGCGAGGAGCTCACCCGCCGCCACCGCGGGGACCACGTGGGGGTGCACCCCCAGAAGCAACCAGGGATGGTGGCCGTGGGGTGCTCGGTGCCCGTCGGTCGCATGCACGGCACCGACCTCGTCGAGCTGGCACGTCTCGCCGAGGCGTACGGGGACGGCACGGTCCGTCTCGCCACCGACCAGAACGTCGTCCTCACCGGGGTCCGCGAGGACCGCCTCGACGACCTGCTCGCCGAGGCGCTGCTGCAGACCTGCTCGCCGTTCCCCGGGCCGTTCAGCCGGGGTGTGGTCGCCTGCACCGGCAACGAGTTCTGCAGGTTCGCCGTGGTCGAGACCAAGGAGCGGGCACTGCGGTGGGCCCGGCTGCTCGACGCCGAGCTCGGCGAGGCGCCTGCTTCTCCCCGGTTCCCTCGGTTCCACGGAGGGCCGGGCTCGCCGGCGCCCGACGCCGGCGTGGTGCGCATGCACTTCTCGGGGTGCTCGGCGAGCTGCGCCCAGCCCCAGATCGCCGACATCGGCTTCCGGGGGACGGGCGCCCACGGGGGCGACCGTCACTCCGAGGCCGGCGACGTCGGC
>CAZSYT010000108.1:0-8447 GCA_964610905.1 uncultured Acidimicrobiaceae bacterium | reverse complement strand
CCATCCGCATCCCGTACTTCCACAGCTCGAGCTGGTCGAAGCCGGGTGCCGCCCCGCCGTAGAGGTAGGTGGCGTGCGGGTCGATCCGGAACCCCGGGCGGACCTCGGTGTTCTCCTGGCCCCCGCCGCACTCTGGCCGGGCCTCGAGCACGCAGGTGCTCAGCCCGCACTTGGCGAGGTAGGCGGCGATGGTCGAGCCGTTGTGCCCGCCTCCGACGACCACCACGTCGAACCGTTCGTCCGGCATCAAGCTCACCCCTCCCCGGCGATGTCAGCCGTTGCCCGGCACGTCCGACAGCGGGTGCTCCCCGCTGGTTCGCCGCATCGAACAGGCGAAACGCCGCTCTAGTGAGACGAAATCTGTCTTACTGTTTTATATCCTAGATTGCTAAACGTTTACTGACAAGCCTCCCGTTTGTCGTCGAAGGGGGCGGTCGGGCCGTTACGGCCCGGGTCGAGCTCCCGGGTGCCTCGGGCCGCGCCCGGCTGGGGCAGGCGGGCACGTTCCACCGTGACGTCTGGCAAGAGGATGCGGGGGGAGGCCCGGGAGCCGGGCCCGGCGGGTGGTGCCGGGTGCGGTCACCCGGCGGCGAGGTCAGTCCTCGAGGGCGGCGGCGAGCCGCTCGAGGGTGCCGCTCATCGTCTGCTCGTTCCGCTCCCGGCGGTCGTCGATGCCCGAGAGCTGCCTGGAGAACTCGAGGGTGGACTCCGGCCGGAGGTCCTCGCTCCACTCGGTGACCCGGCAGCCTGTCGCCGTCGGCTCGATGCGGTAGCCCCACGTCGCGTAGTGGAAGTCCATCATCGAGCACTCGAAGACGAACGAGCGTCCGGGCTCGGCCTCGACGACCGTGCACTGCGTGGTCCACTCGTGCTCGCCGTTGCGGTTGTGCCCGTCGAAGGTGGCGCCGACGACGGGTCCCGTGGACCCGTCGCGCCACTCGCACGCATAGCACTCCTCCGACCACTCGCCCATGCGGGTCACGTCGGTGATGGCGTCGTAGACCTCCTGGGGGGAGGTGGCGATGTCACGGGAGATCTCGAGCTTGTCGGCCACGAACGCCAGTCAACCACAGCTCGGTGGGGCGAGCCCGGGAGCCGTCGGGGGCCCGGCAGCTGTCGTCCTGGCGACCGGTACCGGCGCTCGGCCGTAGGTTCGCCTGGCGCAAGCACCGGCGCAAGCACCGGCCATCCGAGCGCCGCGGCGCCGACGTGGCCGTCCGGCAGAGCGCCGCCGCCACACCGGTCGCGGCTACGTGCCCGCTGCCCGATCCGGGTCGTTCGCCTCTGCTGGTGGCGCCTGGCCCGTCCCTACCCTGAGCCTGTCCGCTCCCTCAGGTGGGAGGTGCGAGCGATGGCGAGCCGTGAGCAGGGGTCGGGCAGGGAACGGCGGGACGGAGGAGGGCGGCGACGCCCTCGGGTGCTGCTCCGACCGGCGGGGATCCCCGTGCGAGCGGACGCCACGCTGTTCGTCATCGCGGGCCTCGTCACCTGGAGCTTCTGGCTGCGCTTCGACACGACAGAGTCGCGAAGCACCGCCGCCGCCATGGCCGTCGTGGCCGCCGGGCTCTTCCTCGTCTCGATCCTCGCCCACGAGTTGGCCCACGCCGTCGAGGCTCGCCGACGCGGGCTCGAGGTCGAGGACATCACCCTGTACGTGTTCGGCGGAGCCACCCGCATCACCACCGACATCGAGCGACCTGCGGACGAGGCCGCCCTCACCGCGGTGGGGCCGTGGACCAGCATCGCCCTGGGGTGCGCGTTCGGCCTGGTCGCCGACGCCGCAGGCGCCGGCCCCATCGGGGAGGTGGCCGGCGAGCTCGGCTGGCTCAACGTGATCCTGGGCGTCTTCAACCTGCTGCCGGGGGCGCCGCTCGACGGAGGGCGACTGCTCGAGGCGGCGGTGTGGCGTGTGACCGGAGATCGCGTGCGAGCGGCGCAAGTGTCCTCGAGCGCCGGTCGGGGGCTCGGGGGACTGCTCGTCGCCCTCGGCATGGCCGAGCTGCTGCTCGTCTCCGGCGGCTTCATCGGCGGGCTCTGGGCGATGCTGATCGGCTGGTTCCTGTACCGGACGGCCGGTGCCGAGGGCGAGCTCGCCGTGGTGCGCGACGAGCTGCGTGGTCGGCGGGTCCGGGCGTTGGCCGCTCCGGTCGGGACGGTGCCGGCGGGAGCCGGTCTGGACGAGGCCGTGGAGGTGTCGCTCCGGCTCGGCCGGACCGACGTGGTGCTCGTGACGGGCCCCGACGGTTCCGCGGTCGGCGTCCTCGACCTCGCCGCCCCGGCGCGGCGGGTACCCGCTCAGGGCGCTCCGGTACCGGTCGACGTGGTGATGACGCCCGTGGCCGAGCTCCCTGTCGTCCAGGCCGACGCACCGGCTGTCGACCTGCTACCGCTGGTCGGGGCGGCGCCGGTGCTCGTCCTCGATGGCGGGGCGGTGTGGTCCGTCGTCACCGCCACCAGCCTGACGAGCGCGCTGCAGTCGATCGGAGCCCTGCCTCGGGAGGAGCCGACGGAGCCCGTCGGCCGGGCGACCAGGGGAGCCGGGGAGCCCACCGCGCGCCGGGGCCACCACGGTGCCGGGCGGTTCGCGTTGCTCACGGCGTCGGTCGGGGTCGTGGTGGCCGCCGCCGCCACGGTGCCGATGCCGGTCGCGGACCTTGCGCCGGGCCCGGTGTTCGACGCGCCGTCCACCCTCGCGACCGACGGGCCTGTGCACCCGGTCGCCGGCCGCCTGCTCTTCACCTCCGTGTCGATCACGAGGCCGAGCGCGGTGGGGGTGGTGGGTGCCTTCTTCTCGGCCGACCACCACTTGACCTGGTCGACCAGCGTCGTCCCCGCAGGCATCGAGCCCGAGGAGTGGGCGGCGGCACAGGTGCAGGTGTTCCGGGACAGCGTGCGACTGGCTGCCGCCGTGGCCTTGCGTGCCGCCGGGTACCCGGTGCGGATCGGAGGCGGGGGGGCGGTGGTCTGGGCCGTCGTCGACGGTAGCCCGGCCGACGGCGTCCTGCTTCCGGGGGACGTCGTGACCCGGTTCGGCGATCGGCCGGTGGCGAACGCTGCCGACCTCGTCGCCGAGGTGTCGCGGGCGCCGGCGGGCGTCCCGGTCGCCGTGGTGGCTCGTCGCGGTGACCGGCGTGTCGAGGCGACGCTCCGCCCGACCCTGTCGACGGAGCTCGACCGGCCGACGCTGGGCGTCGCCGTCGAGGACGCGGCACCGTTCGTGCAGCTGCCGTTCTCCGTCGAGACGCGACGCTCCGACGTCGGTGGGCCGTCGGCCGGGCTGATGACGGCGTTGGCCGTCTACGCGCTGACCACCGGTGCCGACCTGACCGGCGGTCGGGTCGTCGCCGGCACCGGGACCATCGACGCGGACGGCCAGGTGGGCGCCGTCGGCGCGGTCGCGCAGAAGGTTGCGGCTGCGGCCGGAGCGGGGGCGAACGTGTTCCTCGTGCCGTCGTCGGAAGCGGCCGCGGCTCGGGCGGCGGCCGTGGGTCGGTCGGTCCGGGTGGTGGCCGTCGACAGCTTCGACGGCGCTCTGCAGGCGCTCGGCGTGTCGTCGCCACCCGGTGCCTGAGCCGCGCCCGCGCCGACGGAGGCGGGCGCCGAGAGCCACGGAGGCCCCTCGCCGCCCCGCTGCTCAGGTGACCTCGCCGCCCCGCTGATCAGGTGACCTCGCCGCCCCGGCGATCAGGTGAGCTTCCGACCGAGCCGCTTGTCGATGGCCACGACGGCCCACGCCACGAGCCCGAGCGTCAGGATGCGCGACCACGCGTCGACGGCGAGCGGTGCCGTGCCGAACAGTCGGTTCATGACCGGGAGGTAGGTGAGGGCGAGCTGGCCGGCCACCTGGGCACCGATGCCGACGAAGACCCAGCGGTTGGTGAAGGCTCCGAGGCGGCGCGTCGGGCGCGTCAGGGATCGGCAGCTCAGCAGGTAGAAGATCTCGACGGCCACGAAGAAGTTGAGCGCGACCGTCCGGGCGGCGGCGAGGCTGGCGCCGTTGCCCCGCTCCCACTCGAAGAGCCACCAGGCTCCCGCCACGAGCAGCGTGGAGACGAGCAGGGTTCGCGCTGCCAGGCCGACGGTGAGCAGCGGGCGGCGGGGGTCGCGTGGCGCCCGCTCCATGATGTCCGGCTCCTTGGGCTCGAACGCCAGCATCAGCCCGAGCGCGACCGCGGTCGTCATGTTGATCCAGAGGATCTGCACCGGGAGGATGGGCAGCGCCATGCCGAGCAGGACCGCGGCGAGGATGACGAGCCCTTCGCCCATGTTCGTCGGCAGCGTCCACACGATGAACTTGGTGAGGTTGTCGAAGACGCCGCGCCCTTCCTCGACGGCCGACTCGATGGTGGCGAAGTCGTCGTCGGTGAGGACCATGTCGGCGGCCTCCTTGGCCACCTCGGTGCCGCCGCGTCCCATGGCCACCCCGATGTCGGCCTGACGCAGCGCCGGAGCGTCGTTGACGCCGTCGCCGGTCATCGCCACCACGTGGTGCCGGGCCTGCAACGCCTCGACGAGGCGGAGCTTTTGCTCCGGGGACACCCGGGCGAAGACCGAAGCCTCGTCGACGGCGTCCGGGTACCGGTCCTCGGGGAGCCGCGCGAGGTCGGTGCCGGTCAGTCCCTGGCCCGAGCCCGACCCGGTCACGAGGCCGATCTGGGTGGCGACGGCCATGGCGGTACCGAGGTGGTCGCCCGTGATCATCTTCACGGCGATGCCGGCGGTGTGGCAGGCGGCCACGGCGGCCGACGCAGCCGGTCGGGGAGGGTCCTGCATGGCCTGGAGCCCGGTGAGCACGAGCGTCCCTTCGAGACCGTCGTCGTCGAAGCGACCGGTGCCGTCCGAGCGTCCCGTCGCGGTGGCGAGCACCCGAAGGCCCTCGGCCGCGAGGGCGGAGGCGGCCTCGAGGACCGCCCGACGGTCGACCGGACGTGCTGTCCCGTCCGCCCCCAGCTCGGCACGGCACAGGCCGAGGACCCGCTCGACGGCGCCCTTGGCGAGGACGACCCGGCCGGGCCCGCCGGGGTCCTCGTGCAGCGTCGCCATGAACTGGCGCTCCGAGCTGAACGGGATCGTGGCGACGCGGGGCAGGAGCGCGTCCACCCGGCCGCGGGCCAGGCCGACCTTGTCAGCGGCGACGAGCAGCGCACCCTCGGTCGGGTCGCCGAGCACGCGCACCTGTCCGTCGTCCCGGGCCAGCTGGGCGTCGTTGCAGGCGGCGCCGGCCAGTGCCGACCAGTGAAGGGCCTGGCTCTCCCCGTCGCCGACCTGACGTCCGGCCGTGTCGTGGACGTGCCCGCCGCCGCCGTAGCCCGAGCCGGTGACGTCGAAGCGGCCGTCGGGTGTCCAGATCGACCGCACGGTCATCTCGTTCTCGGTGAGCGTCCCCGTCTTGTCGGTGCAGATCACCGTGGTGCTGCCGAGCGTCTCGACCGCCGGCAGGTGGCGGATCACGGCGCGACGGCGGGCCATGCGGGCCACGCCGATGGCCAGCGTGATGGTGACGACGGCGGGGAGCCCTTCGGGGATCGCCCCGACCGCGAGGGCGACGGCGGCGGTGAACATGTCGGACGCCCGCTCGCCGCGGAGCACGCCGACGGTGAAGGCGACGGCGGCGAGGGCGAGGATCGTGACGGTGAGGACGTTGCTGAACCGTGCCAGCTTGCGGGTGAGCGGCGTCGCCAGCTCGTCGGCCGAGCCGACCAGGCGGTGGATCTCGCCGAGCTCGGTCTCGGCCCCGGTCGCCACGGCGATGCCCCTGCCGGTGCCGGACGTCACGAGGGTGCCCGAGTAGACCATGTTGCGCCGGTCGGCGATCGGCGTCTCGGCCGTGAGCACTACCTCGTCCTTCGCCACGGGGAGCGACTCGCCGGTCAGCGCCGACTCGTCGACCTCGAGCTCGGCCTCGCGGACGAGCCGCAGGTCCGCCGGCACCTTGTCCCCGGCGTCGAGGAGCACCACGTCACCCGGCACCAGCCGCTCCGAGGGCACGCGGTGGACCTGGCCGCCCCGGACGACCCTCGCCTCGGTGTGGACCATCGCCCGCAGGGCGTCGAGGACCGACTCGGCCTTGGACTCCTGCACGAAGCCGACGAGCGCGTTGACCGCCACGACGCCGAAGACGACCCCGGCGTCGACGTACTCGCCGAGCAGGGACGTGACGGCACCGGCGGCGAGCAGGACGTAGATCAGCGGGTTGTGGACCTGCCGGGCGAAGCGGGCCACCACGCCGGAGGGTGCGGCCGTGGGCAGCAGGTTGCGGCCGAAGCGCGCGAGGCGGCTCGCCGCCTCGACATCGGAGAGCCCCAGCTCGGCGTCGGTCCCCATGAGCAGCACGACGTCGTGGACGGCCAGGCGGTGGTGCGCGTTGGCGGTGCCGGCCAGGTTGACCACACCGCCAGTCGACCATCCGGTCGCGGAGGCGGGAAGTGCCGTTCGCCCCCCGCCTCAGGACGTCGTCCGGTCCGCCGCCCCCGGCCCGTCCGGGGTCGCGGGGGTCGGAAGCTCGGGGATCGGAGGCTCGGGGGTCGGAGGCTCGGGGGTCGGAGGCTCGGCGTCGGGCCCGCTGCCCCCGGTCGGGTCGCGGCGGGCGTCGGCGGCGGCCTCGCCGGCGGCGTCGTCACCGAACCCGACGCCGATGCGCTGGTCGGCCCGGGCCCGCATCTGGTGCGCGACGGCTCTGAGGACCTCGTCGTCGGCAGCCGTCGGCGCCTCGTTGCGCATGCCCCGTGGCCAGAGCCTTCGGGCCAGGACGGTGTTCAGCTCCGCGCACCACACCGTCAGCTTGCCGATGAGGAGGAGGAAGCCGACCAGGCCGATCACTACGCCGAACTGGCCGTAGGTGGCGGAGCTGTGCCGCACCTGGTGCTGGACGAGGCCGGTGCCGACGGTGATGAGCAGGGTGAACCCGACCGCCGCGAGCACCGCGCCGGGCACCAGCGTCCGACCGCCGATCGCGGTCGGCGTGAGGGTCCGGAACGACGCCGCGAACAGCACCACGTTGACGACCAGCATGCCGGCGATCACGCCGACGCGGGTGCCGAGGGTGTTGCCCCCTGCGGTGGCGAAGGCACCGATGGCGGCGTTGACGAGGAAGGTCGTCCCGATGAGCACCAGGGCTGCGAGGCTGCGCCCGAGGCGGGGCAGGAAGCCGGGCAGGTCGGCGCGTGCCACGTTCCACACCTGGCCCATGGCGTGCTGGGCCGTCTGGGTGACGCCCTGGGCACCGTAGAGCAGTCCGACGAGGCCGACGGCCAGGCCGACGGGGTTGCCGGCGGGCGCCGTCCCCCCGTGGGCCGGGTTGAACTCGCTGCCCACCACCGGGAACTGGTGCAGGGTCGACACGATGCCTGTCCCGAGGCTGGCGGCGCCGACGAAGGCGAGCACGGTCACCACCACGAGCAGCAGCGGGTAGATCGCCGTGAAGCCGTACCAGCCGAGCGCCACCACGTACTGGTTGGCCCGGTCGTCGCCGAGCTTCTTGTTGGTGGCGAAGGCGACGGCCAGCACCGCGTGGCGCTGCTGCAGGCGGTCGAGGGCTGCCACCAGCTGCTGGATCCAGGCCATCTCCGATGGTCCTGCCCCGGGCGGCGGGTGGTCAACTGCGGACGGGCCGAGGGACGCACGCACGCTCGGGCGTGCCGAGCTCGGGCGGCGAACCACCGGTCGGGCGGCGGCCGTGCGGCGCCGGTGTGCCGGTGTGCCGGTGTGCCGCCGAGATAGTGCGCAGCGTAGGTAGATGACTACACTGAGTAGTGCTATGCTCGAGAGATGGTGGGAGGGATCGGGCCGACGGGCGTGAGCCCGGCGCTGGAGCAGGCGTCGCTGCTCTTCAAAGACCTCGGCTGGCAGACCTCCGGCCCCCTCACGGGCGCGGCAGGCGCGGGCTCGCCACCGAGCTGGATGACCGCCCTCGACGCGGCCGGCACGCCGCAGGTGCCGGCGTCGGCGCAGTCCACGCTCGGCAGCAACGTCGACCTGCGCCTGTAGGAGGGCCGGGAGGACCTCCGGCCACCAGGTCTGTGCAGCGCTCGCGCTGCCGCCGGACGGGGCGCCCGTCGACATGGCTGGGCCTCGTCGGTCGACGGGGCACCACGACGACCCCGGGCGGTGGGGTACACCTGCGATCGCCCGCTCCAACCGCGGTGTGCCGGGAGCTAGCGCTGTGGGGAACGTCTCGTCCGGCGTGGGTCAGGCGTGGGCGGGCCGATCAAGTGCGCAGCCTTGGCAAAGTCCACGCGATGTTTCTCGATCCGCTGGGCGCGCTGTTCGCTGGGACAGAAGTAGGCCTGCCTGCTCGTGTGGTACGTCCGGATGGGTTCCTCCAGCAGCCGATGCTCGGCTTCGGGGTAGGTCCATTGGTACCGCGCCCAGGATCTCCACGCGGCGCGGCCCATCAGCATGACGACCTCGAGCTCGGGCAGCAGGGCGAGAACCCGGTGCAGTGCGGG
>CAZSYT010000107.1:0-8588 GCA_964610905.1 uncultured Acidimicrobiaceae bacterium | reverse complement strand
TGGTCGGCTGGGAGGAGCGTGACCTGCTGCTGGCCCGGCTGCTCGAGTGCCAGGCCTACGCGGCGGCCGGCGACGCCTTCGCCGTCCTGCTCGAGCAGGCGGCCCGCTGCGTCCCCCGCACGGCCGGGCTCGACGACTCGGTGGTGGTGCACGCCCCCGACCTGCTCGAGGGCGTCACCCCCGACCAGGTCGCCACCGCCTACCGGCGCGCCACGGCGGCCCGCCCCGTGCCCGTGGTCGACCTGTCCCACGTGACGGTGGACGCCGTCTCGGTGGCCGACGCCGTGGCCGAGCTCGAGGTGCGCCTGCCCCGCCACGGCTGGGCCACGTTCCGCGAGCTGACGGGGCACCTGCGGACGCGCATGGAGGTGATCGTGCGCTTCCTCGCCGTGCTCGAGCTGTACAAGCGGGGCCGGGTGAGCATCGAGCAGGGACGGACCTTCGGCGAGCTCGAGGTGGCCTGGGTCGCCGGTGACGAGGTGGCCGTCGGCGCGGGCGCGACGGCGGACGAGTACGAGGGCTAGGAGGGAGCGATGCTGTCGCCCGAGGCACGCGCGGTGGAGGCCGTCCTGATGGCCGCCGTCGAGCCGGTCCCGCCGGGCCTCCTGGCCGAGCTGCTCGAGGTGCCGGCCGAGCGGGTCGGGCCGGTCTGCGAGGAGCTGGCGGCGTCGTGCCGGCGCGAGGGACGCGGCTTCGACGTCGTCCGCGTCGCCGGCGGGTACCGCGTCCAGACCCACCCGGACCTCGCCGCCTACGTCGAGCGGTTCGCCAACGTCGGCGTGTCGGCGCGCCTGTCGGCGGCCGCCCTCGAGACGCTCGCCATCGTGGCCTACAAGCAGCCCGTCTCGCGGGCGCAGATCGCCAGCCTGCGGGGGGTGAACGTGGACGGCGTGGTGCGGCTGCTCGAGCACCGCGGCTACATCGCCCCGGTGGGCCGGGCCGGCGGGCCGGGCCAGGCCGTCCTGTACGCCACCACCGAGGCCTTCCTCGAGCGGCTGGGGCTCGACGGCCTCGACCAGCTCCCGCCGGCCGAGGACCTCCTGCCGGGGCCGGACCAGGTGGCCGCCTTCGAGGAGGAGCGGTTCCCGACCGGCGACCGGTGACGTGGCGCCCGGCCGCCCCCGCGCGGTGACGGCGGACGGGCTCGACGAGGGCGAGCGCCTCCAGAAGGTGCTGGCGCGTGCCGGGCTCGGGTCGCGGCGGACCTGCGAGGAGCTGATCGCCGCCGGCCGGGTCACCGTCGACGGGGTCGTCGCCGGGCTCGGGAGGCGGGTCGACCCCGCCGTCGCCAGGATCGACGTCGACGGGGTTCCGGTCCCCGTCGCGCCGGGACTGGTCCACTACCTCGTCAACAAGCCGGCGGGTGTGGTGACGACGGCGGCGGACACCCACGGCCGGCCCACCGTGGTCGGGCTCGTCCCCGACGAGCCGAGGGTGTTCCCGGTGGGGAGGCTGGACCTCGAGACCGAGGGACTGCTGATCCTGACCAACGACGGCGAGCTGGCCCACCGGCTCACCCATCCCTCCTTCGGGATCCCCAAGGAGTACCTGGCGGAGGTCGACGGGGTGCCGTCGCCGGGCGCCGTGCGCGCCCTGCGCGAAGGCGTCGAGCTCGAGGACGGCCGCACCGCGCCCGCCCAGGTCGCCGTCGTCGCGCCCTCCCTGCTCCGGATCGTCGTCCACGAGGGGCGCAACCGCCAGGTCCGCCGGATGTGCGCGGCCGTCGGCCACCCGGTCCACCGGCTGGTCCGGACCCGGATCGGGCCGGTGGTCGACCGGCAGCTCCCGCCGGGGGAGTGGCGCCGCCTCGGCCTCGACGAGGTGCGGGCCCTCTTGGCCGCGTCGAGCGCGCCGGGGACCCTTCCCCGCCGCCCGGGCACGGGCCGGCCCGCCGGACGCAGCGGAGCGCCGGGGCGCGGCCGCCGCGCCCCCCCTGGGTAACATGCCCCCCGATGCCGAGCCGCTCCGCCGTCCGCGCCGTCCGCGGCGCCACCACCGTCGACGAGGACACCCCCGAGGCGATCACCGAGGCGGTGGTGACGTTGCTCGGAGCGATCCTCGAGCGCAACGGGCTGAGCGAGGACGACCTCATCTCGATCCTGTTCACCGCCACCGACGACATCGTCTCGACCTTCCCGGCGACCGCCGCCCGCACCATGGGGCTCGGTGCCGTCCCGCTGATCTGCGCCCGCGAGCTGGCGGTGGTCGGGTCGGTGCCCCGCTGCATCCGGGTGATGCTCCACGTCGAGACCGACCGGGCACGCGCCGAGGTCCACCACGTCTACCTGGCCGGTGCGAGAGGGCTCCGTGACGACCTCCCCGACTGAGCGCTCCCCGACGCGCTCCCCGACGGGGGAAGCCGGGGCACCGGTCAGGGCGGGCGGCGGCGGGGCGGGCAGGTCGGCCCCGCCGCGGGCGCTCGTGGTGGGCACGGGGCTCATCGGAGCCTCGGTCGGCCTCGCGCTCCGCCGCGCAGGGTGGCACGTCAGCGGGACGGACGCGGCAGCGGGCGTGACCGCCGCCGCCGTCGCCCTCGGGGCGCTCGACCGCGAAGGCGACGACCCCGACGCGACGCTCGCCGTGGTGGCCACGCCGGTTCGGGCGATCACCGGCATCGTCCGTGGCCTGCTCGACGACCGGGGTCGCCGGCCCGACCTCGTGGTCACCGACGTGGGCGGGACCAAGGGAGCCCTGGTGGCAGCCGTCGACCACCCGCGCTTCGTGGGCGGGCACCCGATGGCCGGGTCCGAGCAGAGCGGGGTGGCCGGGGCGCGCCCCGACCTGTTCGTGGGAGCGAGCTGGGTGCTGACGCCGACCGGCCTCACGGACCCCGCCGCCTACGCCCGGGTGCGAGGCGTGCTGGCCGGCCTGGGCGCCCAGGTGATCGCCTTGCCGCCCGACCAGCACGACGCCCTGGTCGCCGTCGTGTCGCACGTGCCCCACCTGACCGCCGCGACCCTGATGGACCTCGCCGCCGACGTGGCCGAGCGCCACGCCGCCCTGCTGCCGCTCGCCGCCGGCGGCTTCCGCGACATGACCCGCGTGGCCGCCGGGCACCCGGGCATCTGGCCCGACATCTGCGAGGACAACGCCCAGGCCATCGTGGCGACCCTCGACAGCCTGCTCGACGCCCTCGGCGCCATGCGCCGCCGGGTGGCCGAAGGGGACCGGGCCTCCCTCCTCGCCGTGCTCGAGCGCGCCTCGGAGGCCCGGCGGGCACTGTCGGACCGGCTGCCGAGCCCCGAGGAGCTCGCCGAGGTGCGGGTCCCCGTCCCGGACCGTCCCGGCGTCCTCGCCGAGGTGACCACGTTGGCGGCCGAGCTCGGGGTCAACATCGTCGACCTCGACCTCGCCCACTCGGTCGAGGGCTCGCTCGGGGTGCTCGTCCTCGTGGTGGGGAGCGCCTCGGCGCCCGAGCTGGTCGACGCGCTCCACGAGCGGGGCCACAAGGCGACGGCCGTGGCCGTGGGGACCAGCCGGTGATCGCCCACAACGGCGCACCGGCGGCCGGGGGAGCCCCCGGGGTGGCCCGCGTCGTCGGGGGCCGCCCGCTGGTGGGGGCGGTGCGCGTCCCGGGTGACAAGTCGATCTCGCACCGGGCCCTGCTCCTCGGGGCGCTGGCCCCCGGGACGTCGACCGTCTCGGGCCTCTCCGACGGCGAGGACGTGGCCCGGACGCGCGCCGCCGTCGAGGCGCTCGGCGCCCGGGTCGCCGACGCGGACGGCGCCGTGACCGTCACCGGGGGGGCGCTGCACCCGCCGGCGGCGTCGCTCGACCTGGGCAATTCGGGGACCGGGCTCCGGTTGCTGCTGGGAGTGGCGGCCGGGCTGACCGGGGCCACGACCCTGACCGGTGACGCGTCGCTGCGCTCGCGCCCGATGGACCGGGTGGCCAGACCGCTGACGTTGATGGGGGCGACGGTGACGGGGACGGGGGAACGGTGCCTGCCCCCGGTGACGGTGGTCGGCGGTCCGCTCGTCGGCATCGACTACACGCCGCCGGTGGCGAGCGCCCAGGTGAAGTCAGCCGTGCTGCTCGCCGGCCTGGCGGCGCGTGGGACCACGGTGGTCCGCGAGCCGGTGGCGACCCGGGCCCACACCGAGGAGCTCCTGGTCGCGGCCGGGGCCGACGTCACCGTGCGGCGCACGGGTGGCGAGGTGGTGGTGACGTTGCGACCGGGCCCGCTCCGTCCCTTCGCCACCGTCGTCCCGGGTGACCCGTCGCAGGCGGCGTTCTGGGTGGTCGCGGCCACTCTGGTCCCCGGCAGCGAGGTCACCGTCACGGGCGTCCACGTGAGCCCGGAGCGCACGGGGTTCCTCGGCGTCCTGGCTCGGATGGGCGCCCGGGTGACGGTCGACCGACGGGGACCGGCCCTCGCCGACCTCCGCGTGGTCCCGGCGCCGCTCGTCGGCACCGACGTGCCGGCGGCGGAGGTGCCCTCCCTCGACGAGGTGCCGGTCCTCGCCGTGGCGGCGGCGGCCGCCGCCGGCCGGACGCGCTTCTCCGACGTGGGGGAGCTGCGGGTGAAGGAGTCGGACCGACTCGAGGCCACCGCCGCGCTCGTCACCGCGCTCGGTGCGACCGCGTCCGTCGAGGGCGACGACCTCGTCGTCGACGGCGTCGACCTCGGAGAGGGAGGCGCCTTCCGGGCCGTGTCGTTCGACGCCCGCCTGGACCACCGCATGGCCATGGCGGCGGCGGTGGCCGGCATGGCGATCCCTGGCCCACCGGGGGGGGCCGGCGGGGCGACGGTGTCGGGGTGGGGCGCCGTCGCCACGAGCTACCCGTCGTTCCTCGCCGACCTTGCGCTCCTGACCGGGCCCGTGGAGGAGCGGCGGTGACGGACGCGCCGGTGGCGGCGGGGCGGCGGGGCCCGCTCGTGGCCATCGACGGACCGGCGGGGTCGGGGAAGACGACGGTGTCGCGAGCCCTGGCCGACCGGCTCTCCCTCGACCGGCTCGACACCGGCGCCATGTACCGGGCGGTCACCTGGCTGGCCCTCGCACGCGGCGTCGACCTCGCCGACGGCCCGGCGCTTGCCCGCCTCGCCCGCCACGGCCGGCTCGAGATCGGCGAACGGGTGGTGGCCGACGGGACCGACGTCACCGCCGCCATCCGCTCCCCCGAGGTCGCGGCGAACGTCTCGCAGGTGGCCGCCCACCCCGAGGTGCGCACCGAGCTCGTGGAGCGTCAGCGTCGCTGGGTGTCCGAGCGCGAGGGCGCGGTGGTCGAGGGGCGAGACATCGGGTCGGTGGTCCTTCCGGACGCCGACGTCAAGGTGTACCTCGACGCCGCTCCCGAGGAGCGGGCACGCCGTCGGTCGGACGAGCACGCGAGCGGCGTGGCGCGACGGGACGAGCTCGACCGCGGCCGGGCGGCGTCGCCGCTCGCCGTCGCCGACGGTGCGCACGTGATCGACACGACGGGACGGAGCGTCGGGGACATCGTGGAGGAGATCGTGGGATGGCTGGCGACGACGAGGTGACGGGCAGTCCCGAGGCGGTGGTCGACACGGCGACGACGCCCATCTACCGGTTCCTGCGGGCCGTGGCCCACGGGCTGAACCGGCTGCTGTTCCGGACGACCGTCGAAGGACGCGAGCACGTGCCGTCGAGCGGTCCGGTGATCGTGGCACCCGTGCACCGGTCCTTCGTGGACTTCTTCATCGCCTCCGAGGTGACTGGCAGGAAGCTGCACTACATGGCCAAGGACAGCCTGTGGAAGAACCCCCGCGCCGGGCGCTTCCTGCTGTCGGTGGGCGCCTTCCCCGTCAACCGGGGGGCCGCCGACCGCGAGGCGCTCCGCCGCGCCCAGCGGGTGCTCGAAGCCGGCGAGGTCCTCGTGCTGTTCCCCGAGGGGACCCGACGCAGCGGCCCGGTGGTGGAGGACCTCCACGAGGGGGTCGCCTTCCTCGCGGCGCGGACGGGTGCCACCGTCGTACCGGTGGGCATCGGCGGCTCTGCGTCGGTCATGCCGAAGGGATCGCGCCTGCCCCGCCCGCGGCACGTCCACGTCGTGGTGGGGGAGCCGCTTCCGCCGCCGGCACGTGCCGCGTCGAGCCGGGTCCCGCGCTCGCAGCTGCGGGCGGCGACCGCCCAGCTGTGCGAGGCGGTCCAGGAGCTCTACGACCGGGCCGTCGAGACGACCGGGCGGTACTGACCCCCGGGGCGGTGCCGGCCGGGCCGCCCGCCCGGGCCGCCCGCCCGGGCCGCCCGCCCGGGACTGTCCGGTCCGGTCGCCAGACGTCGGGTGCCACCCGGCGGCGCGCTCAGGTCCGGGCGTGGTTCCCGAGGGTCACCCGCGCCCACGTCGTGAGGATGACGCGGAGGTAGTTGAGCCCGAAGACGAGGTTGCCGCCCTTCTTCGAAGCCCCCGAGGCGCGGGGGTGCCAGACCGTCGGCCGCTGGGCGATGCGCCAGCCCCGGGTGCCGGCGACGATGACGACCTCGGCCGTCTGGTACTGGTCCTGGCGGAGCCGGGGGAGGAGGTCGGCGACGAGCTCGGCCCGGAAGGCGCGATAGCCGTTCGAGCTGTCGCTCAGGCGCTGGCCGACGATGGCGTTGAGCAGGGCGGCGTAGAGGCGCACGCCGGCCCGGCGGAACCGGTCGGTCGTCTGGTCGACGCCGAGGCGGCGCGAGGCGATGACGAAGTCGGCCTCGCCGTCGACGATGGGACGGACCATCGTCTCGAGCTCGGTGGGGTCGTTCTGCCCGTCGGCGTCCAGCGTGGCGACCACCTGGGCGCCGCCCTCGAGGGCCAGCGCGTAGCCGAGGCGAAGGGCTGCGCCCTGGCCGAGGTTGACGGGCAGGACGCACGTGTGCACGCCTGCGTCCTCTGCGACCCGGGCCGTCCCGTCCTCGCCGCCGTCGACCACCACCAGGGTCGCCACGGCGAGGCCGGCGACCTCGCCGGGGACGGCCTTCAGGACGTCGCCGATGTTGGCCTCCTCCTCGTAGGCGGCGACGACCACGACGACGGGGGCGAGGGCCGGATCGGGGTGGCGTCGGGCGTAGTCGCGCCGGGCCTCGTCGAGCACGTACGCCCGCATGGCCTCGGCCCGCCGGCGGTCGCGGCTGTCGGGCAGGGTGAGCCAGCGGTGCCGCTGCGTCGGCATCAGAGCGAGCGGGGACGCGCGAACGCCGACCGGACGAGGTCCTCGAAGTGGGCGAGCGGCTCGGTCGGGTAGGCGGGGTCGAAGCTCGTCTGGTCCCACTCGTCGGCGAAGCGCTCGGCGGCGGCGTACCACGGCTCGTCGCGGTAGCGGCGGCGCAGGTCGGGGTCGAGGTCGAAGTAGCGGTAGTAGTGCTGACCCTGGAAGTCCTGGTGGGCGGCGATCGCCGCCGTCACCTCGGGGCGGACGTAGGGACGGAGGACCTCGGCGGCGATGCGGGGGTGGTTGGGCACCGAGACGGCCTTGCCGACGTCGTGGCAGAGCGACGCCACCACCCACTGGTCATCGGCGCCGTCCCGCTCGGCACGGGTGGCCGTCTGCAGGGAGTGGGTGAGCTGGTCGACGGCGAACCCGTCGGTGACGTCGGCGAGGGAGGCGAGCATGGCGAGGACGCGATCTGCGACCCGGCCCTGGTGCTCCCTCGTCTCGGCGCCGATGACGGCCCACTGCTCGGCCGTCGAGGCGTCCATGCGGGTGAAGGTGCTCATGCGCGTCCTCGCTGCCCGGGGCCGACCGTGGCCGACCTGCTTGCTCGCTCCCGGTGCGCCCTCGTGGCGCACCGCCTCGGGAGGCGTTACCGCCCGGGGCGACAGTCTCGCGCCCCGCCGCCGTCGAGGCGAGCGGCACCGGTGGCCGGTCGGCCCCCGGGTGGGGTCAGCGCCCGAACGCCTCGAGCACGCGTGCGGCGGTCACGTTGCGGTCCCCGGCGAGCGGGCGCTCCCCGGCCGGGCCGGCGTCGCTCGCCGCGCGCGGGTCGGACGAGGGTCCGGCGCCGGGTGGCCCGCCGGCCCGGTCCTCCGACGCCGGGTCGGCGACGGGCGCAGGGCGGCCGGCGAAGAGCGAGACGGTCGTCTCGAGGGAGCGCAGCAGCTCGCGGAGCTCGGGCGGGGGCGGGAAGTACTCCTCCTCGGCGACCACGGGCACCGACTCGACCCCGTGGCGGGGGGCGAGACGCGCCACGACGGCGTCGACGAGCGCCTCGGGGGCGGACGCCCCGGCGGTCACCGCGACGGTGCCGGCGAGGTCGTCGGGGAGCTCGGCGGCGTCGTTGACCCGGACGACCCGCGGGCAGCCGAGGGCCCGGGCCACGGCGGTCAGGGCGACGGTGTTGGAGGAGTTGGCCGACCCGATCACGACGGCGGCGTCGGACCGCGGGACCAGGGCCTTCAACGCGGCTTGGCGGTTGGTGGTGGCGAAGCACAGGTCGCTCCGCCCGGGCATCCACAGGTCGGGGAAGCGCCGGCGAGCGTGCTCGACGACCTCGGACCACTCGTCGTGGCTCAGCGTGGTCTGGGCGAGGAGGGCAACCGGCGCGCCGCCGTCGGGGTCCTCGAGGGCGTCGACGTCCTCGGCGTGCTCGACGAGGTGGACGGCGTCGGGGGCGACGGCCATGGTGCCCACCGCCTCCTCGTGGCCG
>CAZSYT010000106.1:0-8692 GCA_964610905.1 uncultured Acidimicrobiaceae bacterium | reverse complement strand
CGCTGCGCGCCCCCGGGGGCGCCCGGCGCCCCCTCGCCCGGCGCCCCCGGGCGCGCGCCCGCCTTCAGCTTCGGGTGGTGGACCTGCCAGTGGCGGCCGTCAGCCGCCTCACGTGCCAGGGTCGGGTGGCCGCCGCGAGCCGGCGACCGAGCGCAGAGCAGCCTCCACGGTTCCGACCCACCGACGGCGGTCCCACCGATCGACCTCGGATCGGGACGACAGCTCGAGCTCGAGTGGAACGAGGACACGAGACTGCAGGAGCTCGAGTCCGCCGGAACGGGCGCTGGCGTCCAGTACGGAGCCGGCCAGGTACGAGCGCGCCGCCCACCATCGCTCGGTGGCGCCGGCGACGTGGGTGCTCGGTGACGTCCGCTCGGAGGCGAGCTCGTCGGCACTGCCGTGCGCCAGAAGGTTCGTCCACGCCCACACAGGGACCGGATCTCCTCGTTGTTCGAACTGCTCGGCGAGCCTGCCGTTCAGGAATGCCTCGCAGTCGCTTGCCAGCTCACCGCGCCGGACGCGGCCCAGCCCCCAAGCCCGCGACCGGTTCCGGCCGCCGCTGGGGTCCCGCCACCCGATGACCTCGTCTGCCGGGAGGCTGTGATGCGCCCTCCGTCGGGGCCACATTGATCTCCTGGTCATCTCGCACCATCTCCTCACCGACAACGCTACGACGGGCAACTGCCCTGGCGGCAGGGCCGAACGTCCCGATCCCCCGACGCCCGAAGCCACGGCGGCCCGTGCACCCCGAGATCCGGCGTCGAGGTGCCGCACCGGGCGTCCGGGCGAGCCGGCCGGGGGTGTGACGAACGGCCCTACTCGGCCTCGAGCGCACGGGCGCATGGTTGGGGTACGGCTACGGGCCGGACCTTCGGAGCGGAGAGGAGCAGGAGGCATGGCCAAGTCACTGCAGAAGCGCGTGCGCCGGGTGCCGGAGATGGCCCGCGAGTGGCCGTCGTCCGTCATGTCGCCGTGGCGGTGGTTCGACGAGCGCTTCGAGCTGGGCGCCGGGCGCCAGCTCATCGACGTCGAGGAGTTCACCGAGGACAGCACGCTCGTCGTGCGGGCCGAGCTGCCGGGCATCGACCCCGAGCACGACGTCGACATCACTCTTTCGGAGGGGACCTTGGCCATCAGCGCCCAGCGCTCGGAGGAGACCAAGGGAGAGGGCCGCCACTTCCACCGGCGCGAGCTGCGCTACGGCGCCTTCGTCCGGCGGATCCCCCTCCCCGAAGGAATCGACGAGGAGCACGTGGCAGCGACCTACCACGACGGCATCCTCGAGGTCCGTGTGCCGATGCCTGCGGAGTCGGCACCAGAGCCTGCACGCCACGTGCCCGTGACCCGGGCGTGACGTGCCGTCCGTGTCCGGCCTCGGACCCCCCGCCGCTCGGCCGGACACGGACAACCCTCGCTCCCCGAGGACGGCCACCGGTGCAGGCGGCCCAGCCGTCGGGGCGGCGGTCGCCGAGACGCACTCGGGCGTGGTCTTCTTCCTCGGCGACCGTGCCTACAAGCTGAAGAAGCCCGTCTCCTTCGGGTTCCTCGACTTCACGAGCGTCGCCGCCCGCAAACGGGCGTGCGACCGCGAGGTCGAGCTCAACCGACGGCTCTCGCCCGACGTCTACCTCGGGGTGCTCGACGTCGCCGGCCCCGACGGCGCAATCTGTGACCACCTCGTGGCCATGCGCCGCCTGCCAGCGTCGCGACGCCTCGCGACCCTGGTCACCGCAGGGTCGGACGTCGGCCCGGAGCTCCGCCGGCTGGCCCGCCTGGTCGCCGGCTTCCACGCGCGGGCGGAGCGGTCGCGGACGATCGACGCGTCGAGCAGCGGACCAGCCCTGCTCGAGCGGTGGGAGGCCACCGTCGGGGAGGCGACGGCGCTCGCCGACCGGATCCTTGAGCGAGACCGCCTCGAGCACGTGGCGACCCTGGGTCGCCGGTACCTGGCCGGCCGGTTCGACCTGCTGGCCGACCGGATCGCCGCGGGCCGGATCTGCGACGGTCACGGCGACCTCCTCGCCGAGGACATCTTCTGCCTCGACGACGGTCCCCGGGTGCTCGACTGCCTCGAGTTCGACGACCGCCTCCGCTACGGTGACGTCCTCGCCGACGTGGCCTTCTGTGCCATGGACCTCGAGCACCTCGGCGCCCCCGACGCCGCGGCCACCTTCCTCGCCCTCTACCGCGAGCTCGGCGGGGACACGTGGCCGGCGTCGCTCGCCGACTTCTACGTGGCCTCCCGAGCCCTGGTACGGGCCGCCGTACGGGGGCTCCGGGCCGACCAGGGCGAGGCCGGGGCGGCGGACGAGGCCCGCCGTCACCTCGTCCAGGCCGAGTCCCACCTCGAGCGAGGACGGGTCCGCCTGGTGGTGGTGGGCGGGGCACCGGGGACGGGCAAGTCGACCGTGGCGGCGCGGGTGGCCGACGCCCTCGGCGCCGTCGTGCTCCGCTCCGACGAGCTGCGCAAGCAACGGGCCGGGCTCGACGTCGTCGAGCCGGGGCCGGTCGGCGGGGTCGGCGGTCTCTACCGCTCGTCGGTGACCGACGCCACCTACTCGGAGCTCCTCGACGAGGCCCGCTCGTGCCTCGGACGTGGGCTGAGCGTCGTCCTCGACGCCACGTTCCGCGACCCCCGGTGGCGGGCACGGGCCCGGACCGTCGCCGCAACCACTGTCGCCGACCTCGACGAGGTGCGGTGCACGGCGCCCCCCGACGTGGTGGCCGCCCGCGTCGCAGGGCGGGCGGGCGAGCCCGGCAACGTGTCGGACGCGACCGACAAGGTGGCATTCGAGATCGCCGCGTCGGAGCCCCCGTGGCCGTCGGCCACCTCGCTCGACACCAGCCGGAGGCCCGAGGAGGTCGAGGCCGCCGTCCGGGCGATCGTCGGCGGTCCGGGCGCCCCGGGCCGGGCCGGGCGTGCGGCTGCCGCCGCAGTGGCTCGGGCGTCGTGACATGAGGCCTCTGGGCACGTGGTGCCCGGGGGCTCCGGGGACGGCGCGGCCCGACCGGCCCTACTGCTGGTAGTGCTCGACCGTCGACGCGTCGCGCACCGCGGTGTCGGCGGGGTCCTGCCCGTACTGGCGGCGGGCTCGCCGCTGGCGCAACAGGTCCCAGCACTGGTCGAGCGTCTCCTCGACGTGCGCGAGGCGCAGCGGGTCGGGGGTCTCGCCCGTCGAACGGAGGGTGTGCTCCTCGTCCACCAGCAGCTCGATCCGCCGCAGGATCTCCTCGTCGGCCATGGCTCCTCCTCGTCAGGCACCGGGGACGACGACCTGACGGCCGACCGCCGTGCCCGTCTCCATGCGGTGGTAGGCCTCGGCCGCCTCGTCGAGGCCGACCGTCGTCACGGCGGCGCGCAGCAGCCCGCGGGAGGCGAGGTCGAGCACGTCCTCGAGCTCGGGTCGCGTCCCCCAGTACACGGTCTGGACCGAGACCTCGTAGGGGACCGAGAAGAACGAGAGACCGAAGGTCCCCCCGGCGATCCCCACGACCGTCAGGTCCCCGAGCATCCGCCCCACGGCGGCCCCGAGGGCGAGCGTGGCGTCGGACCCCACGAAGTCGAGGACGACGTCGGCACCCCGGCCACCCGTGGCGGCCCGGATCTCGGAGGCGGCGTCGTCGTCGGGGGCCACGGTCAGGTCGGCCCCCTCCGCAGCGGCGAGGCTGCGGGCCTCCTCACGGATGTCGACCGCGATCACACGGGCTGCGGTGGTGGCCCGGACGATCTGGACGGCGAGGTGGCCGAGGCCCCCGATCCCGATGACGACGGCCGTCGACCCCGGGCCGAGCTTCGGCCACGACCGCCGCACCGCGTGGTACGGCGTCAGTCCGGCGTCGGTCAGCGGGGCGGCCGCCACCGGGTCGAGCCCGTCGGGCAGACGCACGAGGTGCCGCGCCGCGGGGACGAGCATGAGCTCGGCCATGCCACCGTCGAGGCCCAGCCCGCCACCGCCACCGAAGACGGGCGCGGCGGCGGGGTTCTCGCAGTAGTTCTCCATCCCGAGCTGGCACCGCCGGCACGTGCCGCACCCCCACGGTCCGTAGACGGCGACCGGTTCACCGACGTCGAGGCCGGTGACGCCCTGGCCCAGGGCGTGGACCCAGCCTGCGTTCTCGTGGCCCAGCGTGAAGGGAGGCTCCCAGGGGACGACGCCCGGGCCGAACTCGTGCATGAGGTGGAGGTCCGAGTGGCAGGCACCGGCGCCGCCGATGCGGACGACGACCTGGCCCGGACCGGGCGTCGGCTCCTCGACCTCGACGAGCTCCGGGTCCGACTTCCACTCGAGCAGACGTAGCGCGCGCATGGATTCTCCTCCGTCGCGGGAACGTCCCCGCAAGGGGCCACGCTACGGGCCCTCGCCCCGGCTGGGAAGAGGCGAACGTCCCTGGTGGCGCCGTGCCCCTCGGGAAGGACCTCCGGTCAGGGGCTCGCCGCCTCACCGGGTGGGGTCGAGGTCCCACGACGCGAGCCGGGTGCGGTGGGGTGCCCACGGCGGCTGCCGTTGCCCGCCCGTCCGGCCGACGACGCGACGGTGCCGGGCTCGGGCCCGTCGCGCACGGCGGCCCGCTCGGTGCGGAGCCGGGGGAGGGCCCACGGGCAGCTCTCCTGCAGGTGGGCGACGAGCCGCTCGCGCACCTCGCACTGCAGGTCCCACGAGCGACTGCTGTCCGGAGAGCTCATCAGGGCTCGCAGCTGCATCGTCTCGGTGCCGAGACCGGTGACCTGCAGGGTGGCCACCTTGCCGTCCCAATTCGGGGAGCCGGCCAGGATGTCGAGGAAGGCGGCGCGGAGCTCGTCGACGGGTGCCGCGTAGTCGACCTCGAGGTGGACCCACCCGAGGATGTCGGCCGTCGAGCGGGTCCAGTTCTCGAAGGGCTGGCTGACGAAGTACGACACGGGCACGACGAGGCGCCGGAGGTCCCAGACCCGGACGACGACGTAGGTGAGGGCGATCTCCTCGACCCGTCCCCAGTGGCCGTCGACGACGACGACGTCGTCGACCCGGATGGGCTGGCTGATGGCGATCTGGACGCCGGCGACCAGGTTGGACGCCGTCGGGCGGGCGGCGATCCCGCCCACCACGCCGACCAGGCCGGCCGAGGCGAGGAGCCCGATGCCGGCCGCGCGCACCCCGGGGATGCCGAGCAGCACCACGGCGATGGCGAGGACGGACACGACGGCGACGGTCACCCGGCGCAGCACCTGTACCTGGGTGTGGACCCGACGGGCCCGCAGGTTGTCGGGGGCGTCCAGGTGGTAGCGGGCGAGCAGCAGGTCGTCGAGGACGTACGTGGTGCGCACGACGAGCCAGGCGGCGGCCACGACCAGCAACGCCTCGGCCACGTGCAGCACGACGCTCTTGGCCACGTTCGGGAGGTCGCTCGCCGCCGCCGCCGCCTCGAGCGCGACCAGGGGCACGACGACCCGGCCCGGGCCGCGCACGCGGGCCACGAGCGAGCGGACCGCGGCGGCGGCCGGGCGCCGGGCGACCAGGCGCCCGAGCACGGCGAAGGTGACGGTCGCCAGCACGGCCGCGCCGGCGGTGGAGCCGGCCAGGACGGCGACGGCGGGGCCGGCGCTCACCGGCCCGGCCTCAACCCGTCGACGGGCCCCGCCACAGGTCGATCCCGCCTTCGACGGCGAACCGGTCGATGCCGACGAGCTCCTCGGCGGTGAGCTCCCGCGAAGCGAGGACGTCGAGGAGCCCCCCCTCGACGCACCGGTTGAGCATCGAGTAGGGGGGCTGGTGGACGACCAGCGGGGTGCCGCGGTCGCGCTGCACCGCCACCGCCTGCCTGGTCCGCACCTCGGAGCACGAGGAGACCCCGACGTAGCGAGCCTTGCCCTGGCGGACGGCCGCGTCGAGCGCGCCCGTCGTCTCCTCGAGCGACGTCTCGTGGTCGAAGCGGTGGTGGTAGAAGACGTCGACGTGGTGGAGCCCCATCCGGGCGAGGCTCCGGGCGAGGCTCTGGGCGAGGCTCTGGTCGAGGCTCCGGGCGAGGCTCTGGTCGAGGCTCCGGGCGAGGCTGGCCGGCAGGTACTGCCGCGACCCGCCGTCACCGTAGGGGCCCGGCCACAATGCCCAGCCGGCCTTGGTCGAGATCACCAGCTCGTCCCGGTAGGGGGCGAGGTCCTCACGCAGGATGCGCCCGAGGTCCACCTCGACACTGCCGTAGGGGGGCCCGTAGTTGTTGGCAGGGTCGACGTGGGTCACGCCGCGGTCGAAGGCCCGCCGCGCCACCGCGCGCTGGGTGGCGACCGGCCGGTCGTCGCCGACGTTCTGCCACGGACGAAGCGAGATCGCCGGGAGCTTCAGGCCGCGGCGACCGCACCGCCGGTACGGCATGGCGCCGTGGCGGTCAGGGGCGGCCACGTGGGGGTCGGGCACCGTCCGAGCGTACCGTCGCCTGCCCGCAACCGGCAGCTCGCCCGCCGGCGGGTCCCACCCCACCAGGCCCTACGAGCCCTTGCGGGCCGCTGGGCCCCGGGCCCAGGCCCCGAGCCCCTGTCGGTGCCCGCGGCCTGGGCCGGCAGTCCTAGGCGCAGTGCTGGAAGGCGGGCAGCTGGTTCGTCGACTCGGCCGTCCGCAGGTTGTCGAAGGCCTTGATCACGGCCGAGTACGCCGACACCTGCGGGAGCAGCTTGTCGTAGAGGGCGATCATGCTCGTCTCGACGGTCACACCGAGCTGGCAGGCAGCCGTCCGGGTCGACGGCGACGCCTGGCCCGCGAAGGGACCGGCCGGCGGCGTGACGCCGTAGGTGGTGGCCAGCGCCTCGAGCGTGGTGACGTGCTGGGTCTCGGCGTCGCGCACGTTGGTGAACGGAGCCACACTGCCCAGTGTGGCGATCATGTTCGAGTAGGTCGCCTCGGCCTGGTGCTCGGCGGTCAGCGCCTCGGTCAGGGCGGTCGCCAGCGCCTGGGAGGCCGGCAGGCTCACCGCCGGCGTGCTCGACGACGTCGAGGACGAGCCCGGCCCGGCCGTGGCCGTGGGTCCCGTCCCCTGGCGTGCCGTCGACGTCGTCCCGCTGCCCGAGGACGCGCTCGAGCACGCGGCAGCGCTCAGGGCGACGGCCACCACGCCGGCGACGACCCGGGTTCTCGTGTGCATGTCGGTCTCCTCTCCTCATGGTCCTGTCGGACCTGCTGGTCCTGTCGGACCTGCTGGTCCGGCTCCGGCCCGCAGCGGAACAGCTCGCTCCTCCCCCACCGCCCGACCGCCGGTGGCCGCGCCTCCACGGTCCTCCCGCAGCCGCCCGTCGCACCAGGGCCGTCCGTCACGACCCGGCGGGAGCCGAGCGGCGCCGACTCGGTGCGGTGCCACCTCACGGGACGCACGCGCCGGTGCCCACCGCGGCGGTCGACGCCTCGGCGGCGCGGAGGTCGGGAGCGATCTCGGGCGTGGTGAGGGCGTACCCGATGCCGGCCACGGCGGTCGAGCGCGAGAAGACGACGCCCACCACCGTCCCGGCCGTCAGGCCGGAGCTCGACGAGCCTGCCGCGACCACGGGACCGCCCGAGTCCCCTGGCACGACGGTCGCTCGGAGCTCGTAGACCTGCCGGGTGACCGTGGAGGTGCCGTAGATGTCGAGGCCGATGGCGTTGAAGGTCGCACCCACCGTCGCCGGGCTGGACTGGAAGGCGCCTCCACCCGGGTAGCCGAGCACGGCCGCGGCGGTCCCCGAGGGGACAGTCGTCGCGGCGAGGCGAAGGACAGGGTCGTCGAGCCCGGGGACGCGCAGCACGGCGACGTCCCGGCCGGGGTCGTACCAGACCGTCGTGGCAGCGTGGCGACCCGCCGCGTCGATCACGTCCGAGCGCGCCTCGCCGGCCACCACGTGGGCGTTGGTGACCACGAGGTCGGGCGCGGCGACGAACCCCGACCCGCTCACGATCGAGCCGCAGGCGAGCCCGGTGACCTCGACCGTCGAGGCGCGGGCGGCGGCGACCGCCGCGGCCACGTCGGCCTCGCTCGGCACCCCGGAGGGCGGCACCACCTCGGGCGGCAGGTCGACGAAGACCACCGGGAAGCCGGAGGAGGTGAGGAAGGAGTCGATGGACGCGAACACCGACGGCACCGACGGCAGGACAGCGGTGAGCCCGCGGAGCACGGCCGAGCGCCGGGCGGCCTGGTTCACCGCCGCGAACCGGCTCGAGGCGAGGAAGCTGCCGACCAGCCACACCGCCACGAGCACGGCCACCACGGCGACGGCGACGCCGACGCCTTCGTCGGCCGGGCCGAGGTGGACGCGCCGGGCCGCTTCCCGCAGCCACGGCGCGGCGAGGGACGCCCCGGCTGTCACCGCCGTCGCCACGGCGACGAGGACGAGCAGGGCGAGCCAGGGGCGCGAGGCCGGGGCGACGAGACCGGCGACCGGCCTGGCAAGGAGGACCCCGAGGAGCAGCCCGAGGAACAGCCCGGTGTAGGTGACCACCTGGACGACCGCACCGGTCCGCCAGCCGTGCAGTGCGGCCAGCCCGCACAGCGCCACGACGACGAGGTCGAGCCAGCTGACGGTCACCTGGCCACCCGTCGGGACCGGCGCGGCCCCGGACGCGACCATGCCCTCCCCGCCGGGGCGGTCCGGAGACCTCGTCCCGGCAGGGAGGGCTGTGGCCGCGGCACGCCTGCCGCTCAGTCGGCGCTCATCGCCACGACCCGTCCGTTGAGCGGCTTGCCGCCCATCGAC
>CAZSYT010000105.1:0-8847 GCA_964610905.1 uncultured Acidimicrobiaceae bacterium | reverse complement strand
GCCCGAGCCCGAGCCGTGCGACCCGCCCGAGCCCGAGCCCGAGCCGTGCGACCCGCCCGAGCCCGAGCCCGAGCCGTGCGACCCGCCCGAGCCGGAGTCGCCCTCGTCAGTCGTCGACCCCCCGGGGAGCAGGTTGGACGCGTCGGAGGCGAAGGCCACGTAGTGCCCGTCGGGGGTGATGTCGGGCAGGATGGCGTTGCCGTTGACCGCCCCGCCGCTCGAGGTGAGCGAGACCATGGTCGTGGTCCCCGTGGCGTTGTCGTGCACGTAGACCTTGTTCGGTCCGCCGCTCGTCGTCGGCCCGCCGAGGTTGTCTGCCATCGACTCGAAGGCGACGTAGCGGCCGCCGCTGCTCACCGAGGCGAAGTCGCTGTTCTTGTCGGCCGGCGTGCCGTCGCTCGCGACGCTCTCGAGCGTCGTCGCCCCCGTCTGGGCGTCGACGAGGGAGACACCGCGGTCGGTGCCGAAGGTCGTGTAGGCGATGTAGCGCCCGTCGGGGCTGATGGCCGGGTGCATGTCGTGGCCCGTCGTCAGCTGGACGGTCGTGCCTGTCCGGGTGTCATAGCGGTAGACGCCCTGGCCAGCTCCGCTGCGGCCGATGAAGGCGACGTAGCGCCCGTCCGCGCTGATGGCCGCCTCCTCGCGCCCGCCTTCGTTCCCCGTTTCCTGGCTGACCCAGGACGTCGTCGGACCTGTGAGCGTCCTCCCGGCCGCTCCCGCCGCTCCCGCTGGTGCGGCGGGCAGCCAGGGGATGGCAGCCACGCCAGCCCCGGTCACGCCGGCGAGCACGAGCGCGGCCCCCACCCGCGCCCGTGCGACGGTCGTCTTCTTCTGGAGGTGCACACGTCCCATGAGGCCATTGCACCGCTGGGCTCCTCGTCGAGACAGGGCCGTTCGGCACGTGCCCGGCGAGCGACGAGTGCGGGCCGTGGGGTCGATTTCACATGCGGTGCAATCTTGCACCGTGCGGTGCCGCGTCGCACCCCCGCCGTGCGGCCGTTGCGCACGCGGTGCCGACCGTGGGCGCGGCGTGAGAGAGTCTGACCCCGTGGCTTCCCTCGACACGCCCGCGGAGCGCGCCGGTGCCGTCGGTCCCGTCGGTCCCGTCGCGGGCTCCGGCCGGCTCGGTCGCACGGTCGGCCGCCTCGGGCGGGGCGAGCTCGTCGCCCTGGCCGTCCTCGTCGGCCTGCCGGTGCTCGTCTTCGGTCTCCCTGCCGCCCTCGGCCACCCGGTCGTCCCGGGCGACGACCTCATCCAGAACGAGCCCCTCCGGGCCCTGGTCGGGCGGCAGGTGCGCCACGGGCACCTGCCCTTGCTCGACCCGTACATCTGGAGCGGAGCGCCCCTGCTCGGCGGATGGAACGCCGGCGCCGCCTACCCGCCGACCCTGCTCTTCACCGTGCTCCCCGTCACGCTGGCGTGGGCGCTCAACCAGATGCTGGTGGGCTGGGTGGCCGGCCTCGGCACCCACGTCTTCCTTCGCCAGTCGGGGCTCCGCGCCGCCCCGGCCTTCCTCGGCGCCGTCACCTTCTCCTTCGGGGGCGCGATGGTCGGGCAGGTCCCCCACTTCGGGTTGGTGGCCGGCATGAGCTGGGTCCCTGTCATGCTCCTCGCCCTGCTACGCCTCTCCCGTCCGGCGCCGGTGCCCGCTCGCCTCGGCTGGTCGGCCCTCTTCGCCGCCGGAGCGGGCCTCTGCGTGCTGGCCGGCGAGCCCCGCGCCATCGACACCGCCGTCGTGGTGGTGGCCCTGTACGCGCTGTGGCGAGCCGTCCGGCTCGGCCGACGTGCCGGGCCGTTCCTCGGCTGGGTCGGGGTTGCCACCCTCGTCGGCATCGGGCTCGGCGCTGCCCAGTGGCTCCCCGGGGTCACCACCGTGCACGCGTCGCAGCGCGCCGCCGTGACGTACGACCTCTTCAACGCGGGCTCGTTCAACCTCCGTTGGCTCCTGCTCCTCCTCGTGCCGAGCGTGCTCGGCGGAAGCGGCTCCTTCGGCACTCCGCCGTTCCTCGCCTCCTACAACCTGACCGAGGTCACCGGCTACGTGGGCCTCCTGCCCATGGCAGCGGCGTTCGCCCTCGCCGCACGCCTCCGCTGGCGCCGGCCGCTCCCCGAGTGGACGGTGTGGCTCGTCGTGGCGGCTGCCGGGGTCGTCCTCGCGCTCGGCGGCAACACGCCAGCGTGGCACCTCCTCATCCACCTCCCGCTCTACGGCGGGCAACGGCTCCAGAGCCGGAACATCCTGGTCGCCGACTTCGCGCTCGCCGTCCTGCTCGCCTACTGGCTCGACGAGTGGCTGGTCGCCGAGGCGCGGCCCGCCGAGCGGGTGCGAGCGGCGCTCCGGCGTGCCGCTCCCGCGGTCCTCCCGCTGGTCGGTGCGGCGGTGACGGTCGTGCTCGGCCTGGCGTGGGGCCCCGGGTTCCTCCGGTGGCTCGGGGTGGCCGGCGGCCCGGCAGGCAGCGCGCGCCGGCTGGCGCCGGTCATCGTCCCCTTCCTCGTCGTCGCCGTCGCCGCGGCAGGCCTCGTGGTGCTCGGCCGGCGGCTCGGCCCGCGGCGGCGGGCCGCGTTGACCGTGCTGCTCGTCGTGGTCGACCTCGTGGCCCTCGCCGCCACGTCGGTGGTCGAGGTGGCCGGCGGGCTCGGCGCCGCACCGGCGAGCCAGGCCCCGGCCGCCCTGCCCACCGCTCCGGGCCCCACCAAGTCGATCGCGTCGCTCCACCTGCCGGGCCGCTTCGCCGTCTTCGACCCCGACCTCCACCACGGCACGGCCCTCAACGAGCTCGGCGTCCCCGACCTGAACGTGCTGGACGGCACGTACTCGATGCAGGGCTACAGCTCGATCGTGGACGGCGCCTACGCCACCGCGACCGGCTCCCACCAGCCCTCGGGCGCCGGCCAGAACGTCCTGTCGGTGGCTGCCGTCGCCAACGGCACCCTGGACGAGCTCGAGACCTCGACCCTCTTCACGCTGCCGCGGTACCTCGTCCGCCTCCCGGCCTCGGGCCAGCCGACCGCCGCCGGAGCCGGCACCGACATCGGTGCCGAGCCGGTCGCCGCCGGCTCCCGGCGGACGTGGTACTTCGGAGAGCCGCTCGACGTGGCGAGCGTGCAGGTCGTCCCCCGACCGATCGCTCCCTCCACCGGCGCCACCGCCGCGTCCCTCCGGGTCGGGCTGGTCGCGGTGGGCGGATCGGTGACCTGGCTCGTCACCCGCGACACGTCGACCGTCCCGGTGGCCGCCGCGCCCGCACGGCCTCGCTCGGCCGTCGGCGTGGTGGTCGCCGTCGGCCCGGGGACCGGCGCGATCCCCGTCGAGCCGCCCACGGTCACCGAGACGAGCGGCCAGGTGGTGGTGGCCGACGGTCCGCTGCAGGCGGCGCTCGTCCCGCCGCACTGGACGTTCGTCGGCAACGACGGGCCCTTCGCCGTCTTCCGCGACCACCGGGCCCGACCGGCCGTCGTGGTGCGCCCTCTCCCCGGTGCGCCGGAGCCGAGCTCGACCGCGACCGCCACCGTCCGCGCCGTCGCCGGGCCGGCGGTCGCTCCGTCGAGCCTCGCCGTCAGCTCGCCGGCGGGTGTCGAGGTCGTCCGCTCGGTGGCTGCCATCGCCGGCTGGAAGGCGGTGTGGACGCCGAACGGAGGAGGGCCGCCGAGGAGGCTGCCGGTCCGTCGCACCGGGGTGGTCCAGGCCGTCGACGTCCCGCCCGGTCGCGGCGTCCTCACCTTCACCTACGAGCCGTCGGGAGCGCACACGGGCTTCGCCCTCTCGCTCGCCGCCGCCGCCGTCGTCCTCGCCGGGCTCGTGCTGGCGTGGTGGCTGGCCGGGCGCCGGCGCTCAGGCCGGTCACAGGTGCCGCCCAGCACCGGTTGAGGGCACCGCCCCACGGTGGGGGGCATGGCGACGCAGACCGGCACCTCGGGAACGGGACTCGCTCCGCCAGCCCCCTGCCCGACCGCCACCCCTCGCACGCCCGCCCTCGACGGGCTCCGCGGCGTCCTCGTCGCCTCGGTCCTCGTCTACCACCTGGCCGGAGGCAAGCTGCCCGTGGCGACAGGCGAGGTGGCGGTGGTGGTCTTCTTCGCGCTGTCGGGCTACCTGATCACGCGGCTGCTCGTCCGTGAGCTGCAGGCCACGGGGTCCGTGCGCCTCGGCGCCTTCTACCGGGACCGGGCTGGCCGACTGGTGCCGCCCCTCGCCCTCCTGCTGGCCGTCTGGCTTGCCGTGGCCCTCCTCTTCTCGGGCTCGGACTGGCTCACGTCGGTCCCCGGCGGTGGTCCCGGCCATCCCGTAGGGACGGGCACGGCGCTCGAGACGGTGGCGGCGGCCGCGACCTACGTGACCAATTGGCTCGACGCCCTGCCGCAGCTCCACCTGTGGGTCGGCTACTCGCCGCTCGGCCACCTGTGGACGCTGGCCGTCGAGGAGCAGTTCTACCTGCTGTGGGCACCTGTCGTCCTGGTGCTCGCCCGCGTCCGCCGGAGCGCGCTCGTCGTGCTCCTCGTGGCCGTTGCCCTCCTCGTCGAGCCCTTCGCGCTGGCCCACGACCCCTTCAACCGCGTCTACTTCGGGACCGACGCACGCATGGGAGCCCTCCTCGCCGGCGCAGCGGCGGGGTGGTGGCGCGCCGGGCGACCGAGGGCCCCGCGCGCGGGCAGCTCGGCCACGGCTCGGGCCTGGAGCGGACTGGCAGTCGCCGCCGCGGGCGGCCTCGTCGCCGCCGGGCTGGGGGAGGCGCACGCGGGCGAACGCACGTGGTGGGTGGCGGCCACGGCGCTGGCATCGCTGTCGGGGACGGTGCTCGTGGTCGTGGTCGCCGAGGAGCACGGTCGACTGGCCTCGGTGCTCGAGTGGCCCGCGCTCGTCTGGCTCGGCAAGCGCTCGTACGCCGCCTATCTCTGGGGCTACGTCTTCAACACGTGGTTCCGGTCGCTCGGCCTCTCGACGGTGCCGCTCGTCGTGGCAGCGACCCTCGCCGCCGCCGAGCTCTCCTACCGGACCGTCGAGGTGCCGCACCGACGCCGGCGTCTGGCCCGGACCCGGGCCCGGGAAGCTGCGCTCGCCGAGCTCCCGGCCGCCGACGAGCGCGCGGACGGGCGGGTGCTCTCAGCGGCACGCTGACCCTGGCCGACGCGGGGGCGTCGGTGCTCTACTGGGTGGGTGGAGCGCGGCGAGCCCTCCCCGTACCGCCGTCGCCCGCGGGCAGCGACGGCGCTGGCCCTCGTCCGTGGGCGGACCGCCTGGCGCCTCGGCGCACTGGCGGTCCTCGTCCTCTGGGGCGCCGTGGTCGCCGCCGTGCTCCCGGCCGCCCTGGGGCTCGGTGCCGTCGAGACGGCGAGCTTCTCGGCGCTCCTGCCGGTCGGCGCTCCGTCGACGGTCGCCCTCGGGCTGCTTCGACGGGTGGAGGGCCGCAACGAGAGCGAGCTCCTGGTGGTGTGCCGAGCGGACGGGTCGCGGCCCGCGGCCCCCGGGCGCCTGGTCGCCGCCGCCACCGGCCTCGAGCGCGCCGTTCGCCGTGCGGGTGGGCCCGGTCTCGCCCCGGCCGGCCCACCCACCGTGGCCCCCGACGGAAGGGTGGCGCTCGTGCCGTTCTCCGTGACCGGCGACGAGCGGGGCGTCATGGCCGCCGTCCGCCAGGCACGCCACGCGCTCGAGGCGCACCCCGTCCCCGGCGTCACCGCCGGGGTCACCGGCCCGGCCGCCTTCGAGACGGACCTCCTGGGCTCGCTCGCCGGCGTGGACACGACGCTGGTGCTCGTCACCGCCGCGCTCGTCGGCGTGCTCTTCGTGGTCACCTACCGGAGCCCGACGGCATGGGCGCTGCCCCTCGTCGCCGTCGCCATCGCCGAGGTGGTGGCCAACGCGGCGACGTCGCTCGTCGCCCATGCGGTCCCCGTGAGCGGGGAGAGCACGGGGCTCTTGACGGTCCTCGTGTTCGGGGTCGGCACCGACGACGCGCTGCTGCTCACCGCCCGCTACCGCGAGGAGCTCCACGGCCCGCTCGGACGCTCGAGCGACCACCACGCCTTGTGGGTGGCGTGGCGCCGTGCCGCGCCTGCGGTGGCCGCGTCGGCCACCACCGTCGTCGCCGCCCTGGCCTGCCTGCTGCTCGCCGACTCGGGGGTGGCGCGCGGCTTCGCCGTGGTCGGCATGGTGGGGGTCGCCGTCACCGCCACCGTGCTGCTCACCGCCTACCCGGCCATGCTCGTCCTGTCGGGCCGTGGCGTGTTCTGGCCGCGGGTGCCGCGAGGCGTGTCGGCAGCCGGTGCGTTCAGCGGTGCCTGGCGGACCGTCGCCAGTGTGGTCGTTCGCCACCCGCGGGCCATCTGGACGGGGGGGGTTGCCCTCATCGTCGTGCTGGCAGCCGGGCTCCACGTCCTCGACACCCAGGTCACCGCCGTCGACGACCTGCCTGCGGGGGCGCCCTCCGTGCGGGCGATGGACCTCCTCTCCGGGAGCGTGCCGCTCGGTGTCGTGGCACCGGCCGTCGTCGTCGTACGGGCGCCCGCCGCGCTCGCGCCGGCACGCCGGGTGGCAGCGGAGACGGTGTCGGTCGTCTCCGTCGGGCCGTCGGTCCGCTCGGGCCGGCTGGCCGCCTTCGACGTCGTCTTCCGACCGGCACCGCTCGGCGCGGCCGGCCTGCGTCCGGTCGAGGTGCTTCGGGCCGGCCTCGCCCGGGCCGTGGGCACGTCCGCCCTCGTCGGGGGCCAGAGCGCCGAGGACGTCGACGCGCGTGCGGCGGCCCGGCGGGACCTGCTCGTGGTCGGCCCGGCGGTCCTCGCCGTCGCCGTCGCCGTGCTCGCCCTCGTGCTCCGGGCGCTCGCCGGTCCCGTCCTCGTGGCGGCGACCATCGCCGCCTCGTACCTCGCCGTGCTCGGGGGGACGGCGGCGTTGTCGCGTTCGGTCTTCCGGTGGCCGGGCATCGACCCGACGGTTCCCCTGCTCGGTTTCGTGCTCCTCGTGGCGCTCGGGGTCGACTACACGATCTTCCTGATGGCACGCGCTCGCGAGGAGCTCGTGCGGGACCGGGGCGCCGGCAGCGCCTCGCCGGGGCCGGGCGCCGCGTCGAGCATGGAGCGGACGGTCGCCGCCACGGGCGGCGTGCTGACGGCGGCCGGGCTGATCCTGGCGGGGACCTTCTCGGCGCTCCTCGTGCTGCCGCTCTTGCCCATCCGCCAGATCGGCCTGGTCGTGGCCGGAGGCGTGCTGTTCGACGCCCTCTTGGTCCGTAGCGTGCTCCTCCCTGCCATCGTGGTCGACACCGGGCGAGGGTTCTGGTGGCCGACCCGCCTTGGCCCGCCCGTCGGTGCCTCCCCGCCCGGCACCGGCTCCCGCCCCGAGGGAGCTGTCTCGGGCGAGGGCGGGGCGGCCGGCGGGGACCGAGGTGCCGCGGTCGACGGCGCCGTGGCAGGATCGGACCATGAGCGCTCGCCGTGACACCACCGCCGCAGGACGCGAGGCCGGAGACGCGGCCGACGACGTGGTCCTCGTGCACGTGTCCGAAGGCGTCGCCACCGTGACCCTCAACCGTCCCCGGGCGCGCAACGCCCTGAACGCCGAGCTCCGTCGGGCGCTCGTCCGGTCGTTCGAGGCCCTCGAGGCGGACGACGGTGTCGACGCCGTCGTCCTGACGGGCGCCGACCCCGCCTTCTGTGCCGGTCTCGACCTGAAGGAGCTCGGGCGGGGCGACCACGACCTCACCTCGACCGTCGTCGCCACCCGTGGCCCTCGCACCCCCCTCCCGTCGCTCACCAAGCCCCTGATCGGCGCGGTCAACGGCGTCGCCATCACGGGGGGCTTCGAGCTCGCCCTCCAGTGCGACTTCCTGGTCGCCTCGGACCGGGCCCGCTTCGCCGACACGCACGCCCGCGTCGGCGTCCAGCCCGGGTGGGGCCTGACCGTCCTGCTCCCGCAGGCCGTCGGCGTACGCCGCGCCCGCGAGATGAGCACGACGGGGAACTTCGTCGACGCCGCGACGGCGCTCTCGTGGGGGCTGGTCAACCACGTGGTGGCCCACGCAGACCTGCTGCCCTTCTGCCGGGCGCTCGCCGCCGACGTCGTCTCGAACGACCGCGACGGGGTGCGCCGGATCCTGCGCACCTACGCCGAGGGTGCCGAGGTGACGGCGGGCGAGGCGCGGGCCATCGAGGCCGCCGCGGCCCGCGAGTGGCTGGCCGCCGGCAACGCCAGTCCCGACGAGGTCGAGCGCCGCCGCCAGGCGGTGGCCGACCGGGGCCGCGCGCAGAACGCCTGAGGACGCCGGCGCCCGCGGCTGGCCCAGCGGCGCCGTCGGCGGTTGCTACGGTGCTGGTCGGGTGGCCGGCGACGGGGAGGAGCGCACCATGGTGACGGGGCGAGGACGGTCGGACCCTGCGTCGGCGTGGCTGCTGCGCCGCCGGTGGCGGGTGCTCACCCTCCCGGTGGTCGTCGTCGCCCTCGTGGGCGTCCTCGTTGTGGCGGAGCGCGGGCTGGCGGGCGCCGCGCCCGTCCAGCCCGCCGTCCCGACCGGGTGCCCCTCCCCGGCCACGCACCCCGTGCCCAGCCCTCCCGTCGCCGTCGTGGTCACCCCGGGCACGTGCGGGGGGTACTGGGTCGGCACGGCGGCTGGCGGCATCGCCTCCTTCGGCGGAGCGCTGCCCTTGACCGGTCTGACGGGCCCGCTCGACCAGCCCGTCGTCGACATGGCGGCGGCGCCCGGCGGCGCCGGTGCCTGGCAGGTCGCCGCCGACGGCGGCATCTTCACCTTCGGCGACGCCCAGTTCTACGGGTCGATGGGTGGCCACCCGCTGAACGCCCCCGTGGTCGGCATGGCCGCCACCCCTGACGGCAGGGGCAACTGGCTCGTCGCCTCA
>CAZSYT010000104.1:0-8989 GCA_964610905.1 uncultured Acidimicrobiaceae bacterium | reverse complement strand
CACCTGACGTCACGGGCGCCCTCCGGGGCGCCCGTGACGCGCCCGGGGGGTGCCCAGTCGGCAGCGACGGGCAGGGCTACCGTGTCCGTCGGGGCAGGCTGCACGAGCCCGGCGGACGGGGCGAGCCCGGCGTCGGTCCGGACCAGGGGGTGGTGGCAATGGTGGAGCGCAGCAGCACGGCCCGTCGCTCGGTGACGCGGCTCGTCTTCGTCGTCGCGCTGGGAGCGGGCCTGGCCGCCTGCAGCTCGTCGTCGCCGGCAGCGTCGTCGTCCAACTCGTCCAAGTCGTCCGAGCCGACGAGCACGGCGGCTCCGGCGAAGGTGACCACGGCCACGGTCGACGCGACCAGCACGTCGCTGTTCGGCACGGTGCTCGTCACCTCGACCGGGCGGACCCTCTACATGCTCACGGCCGACAGCCCGACGGCGAGCGTCTGCACCGGCACCTGCGCGTCGATCTGGCCCCCGCTCACCGTCACCGGCGCCCCGACCGCAGGGTCGGGGGTGAAGGCCTCCGACCTCGGCACCGTCACGCGCTCGGGCGGGGTGCACCAGGTCACCTACGACGGGCACCCGCTCTACACGTTCGCGAAGGACACGGCGGCCGGCCAGGTGAACGGCGAGGGCATCAACAAGTTCGGCGGCATCTGGTACGTGCTCAGCACCTCGGGCAGCCCCGTGACGGCACCGAAGGCCTCGGGCACCACCACGACGACGTCGGGCAGCTCGGGGTACGGAGGCTCCGGCTACTGAGCCGCTGGGCCGCTGGGCCGCTGGCCCCGCGAACCGTCCGCCTGTTCGTCGCCTGCCCGCGGCCGTCGCGTCTACCGCGGCGCCCCCGGCGGGCGGAGCAGGGACGGGTCGAACGCCGGCGCCGGGACGGCCTCGGCCGCGGCTCCGGCCACCTGCCCGAACCGGCGGCCCTCGCGCCAGGCAGCGACGGCGGCGGTGAGCTCGTCGGGGGTGCGGGCGACGAAGTTCCACCACAGGAGCAGCTCCTCGCCGAGCGGCTCGCCGCCGAGGAGGAGCGCGTGGCTGCCGGCGTCGAGGTCGAGGAGGAGGTGGTCGCGCCCGGCGCCGAGGACGGCGATCGACCCCGGGGCGAGGGGCTCGCCCCCGACGGCGCCGTGCCCGGCCGTCACGACCACGGCGTGCTCGTGGGCGGGGTCGACGGCAACCGGGTGACGGCCACCCCGCGGGGCGTCGACCTGGGCACCGACCAGTGGCGTGTGGACGGTCGCCGGCGAGGAGACGTCGCCCAGGGTGCCCACGAAGACGGTGGCGAGGAACGGGCCGGAGCCCGTCGTCGGCAGCTCGGCATGGTGCTCGAAGCTCGGCGGAGCGTGGCGGACGCGGTCGGGGAGGGCGAGCCACAGCTGGACGCCGTGGAGCCAGGGGTCGTGGTCGACCGGCGACTGCTCGGCGTGGGCGATGCCCGAGCCCGCCGTCATCAGGTTGAGCTGGCGCGGCTCGATCATCTGCTCGGTGCCGATGCTGTCGCGGTGCAGGACGTTCCCCGAGAAGAGCCACGTGACCGTCTGGAGCCCGAGGTGCGGATGGGGCGGGACCTGCATGCCCGGTCCGCCGTCGACCGAGTGGGGGCCGTAGTGGTCGACGAAGCACCACGCCCCGACCGTCCGCCGACGCCCGAAGGGGAGCAGCCGGCGCACCTCGGTGCCACCGACGTTGGCCTTCCGGGCCGGGATGACGTCGACCGGCTGCCTGGCCGGCCCCCGGAGCTGGGTCATCCCCCAAGGGTACGGCGCGTCCCCGGCGAGGGGTGCCACCGCCCGCCGGCCCCGGACGGGGCGGGCCCTCTCCTGGCGGGCCCTATCGTGGCGGACATGGCCGGGACCGCGGGCGCACGGTGAACGGGGGCGTCCACCGGGCCGTGCCGCTCGTCGGCACCGGGCGCCGACGGCGCCGGGCGGGCCCGGGCGCACGGGGACGGTGACGCCGTGCGCGTGGGCGTCACCGCCTTCCTGACCGACCGGTCGCTCTCGCCCGCCGACCTCGCCCGCGCCGCCGAGGACCGCGGGTTCGCCTCTCTCTACCTCCCCGAGCACACGCACCTGCCGCTGCGAGCCGCCCAGCCGCCCGCCCCGGTCGGCGGGGTGTCGCCCGACGACTACCGGCGGAGCCTCGACCCGCTCGTCGCCCTCGGCGCGGCGGCGGTGGCCACCGAACGGCTCGCGCTCGGCACGGGGGTCGTGCTCGTGGCCCAGCACGACCCCATCGTGCTGGCCAAGCAGGTCGCCACGCTCGACCACCTGAGCGGCGGGCGCGCCGTGCTCGGGGTGGGCTTCGGGTGGAACGGCGCCGAGGCGGCGGACCACGGGGTCGACGTGCCCCGGCGGCGCGAGGTCGCCGCCGACCACGTCGCCTGCATGCGGGCGCTGTGGACGATGGAGGCGGCCGAGCACCACGGGCCCTTCGTCGACCTCGGTCCGTGCTGGAGCTGGCCCAAGCCGGTGCAGCCCGGTGGCGTCCCCGTGCTGGTGGGGGCGGGCGCCTCGCAGCAGACCTTCGACGCGGTCGTGGCGTGGGCCGACGGCTGGCTGCCCATCGGCGGTGCCGGGCTCGCCCGGGCCGTCCCTGTCCTCCGCCGTACTGCCGAGCAGGCGGGGCGCGACCCCGGCACCGTGCGCGTCGTCCCCTTCGGCACGGTCCCGACGCCGGACAAGCTCGAGCACTACCGCTCCCTCGGGGTCGACGAGGTCGTCCTCCGGGTGCCCTCGGCGCCACGCGACACCGTGCTCGCCGTCCTCGACGAGTACGCGCGCTTCGTCGACGAGGAGGCCCGGCACCTCGACGGGGCAGGGGCCTGACCGTGTGCGGCCGGGTCGCCCTCTTCACGCCGCCGGCGCGGCTCGCCCGCATCCTCGACGCCGCCTGCGCGGCCGGTCTCGCCGTTCCCGAGCCGGAGGCGTGGCACGCCTCGTACAACGTCGCCCCGACCGGGACGCTGCTGGGGGTGGCGCTTCGCTCCCCGCCGGGCGACGACGGCTCCAGCGGCGGCGAGGGTGCCGACCGCGGCGAGGGTCCCGACCGCGGCGAGGGTCCCGACCGCGTGCTCGCCCGCTACCGGTGGGGGCTCGTGCCGCCGTGGGCGGACGATCCCCGTATCGGCTCGCGGCTCTTCAACGCCCGCGCCGAGACGGTGGCGACCAAGCCCGCCTTCCGGCACGCCTTCCGCCGACGCCGGCTCGTCGTGCCCGTCGACGGCTTCTACGAGTGGGGGCCCGCGGGTCCGGGCAAGCGGCCCCACTACTTCCGCCGCGCCGACGGCGGGCCGGTGCTCCTCGCCGGCCTGTGGGAGTCGTGGACCCCGAAGGTCGTGGAGGCACCGCCGTTGCGCACGTGCACGGTCGTCACGACGGACGCAGGGGAGGACCTCGAGGGCCTCCACGACCGCATGCCCGTCGTGCTCGAGCCCGAGCGGGTCGAGGACTGGATCGACCCCGACCTCGCCGACGTGCACGCCCTCGCGTCGCTCCTCGTCCCCGCTCCCGCCGGCACGCTCGTGCACCACCCGGTCGACCGCCGGGTCGGGAACGTCCGCAACGACGGCCCCGACCTCGTCGAGCCGGCGCCCGCCTGAGCCGGCGCCCGCCTGAGCCGGCGCCCGCCTGAGCCGGTGCCCGCCCGGCCCGTGCTCACCGTCGCTGCGGCTCCCGGGCCCCCTCCCGAGGTCGTTCGAGCGGCTCGCTCACCCGCGCCACCACGACGTCGCTCCGGTTGCGCAACGCGTTCGACAGGACGAAGTCGAGGTGGTTGTGGAGCGTGGCGTGGCGCAGGTGCGTCGGCGCCACGGCGGGGATGAGGACCACGACCTCCGAGGCCGGCTCGGCCGCCACGAGCGCGTCGACGAAGGCGACGACGGGGCGGACCACCGACGCGTACTCGGTGCGGAGCACGGTGAGGGGGACACCCGGGTCCCAGCGGTCCCACAGCGCCTCGATGTCCGTCGACCCGGGTGCCGGCGGCTCCTCGCCGGGGGCCACGGCGACGACGGTGACCGCCTCGACCCGGTGCCCGATGGACAGGGCCTCGGACAGGGCTCGCTCGGTGAGCCGGGACACGTGCGTCACCGGCACCACGACCACGGTGTCGTGCCGGCGCGGGCGGTCCGGCAGCCGGCCGATGCCGAGCGCGTCGGCGACGCCCTCGTAGTAGGCGTGGATGCGCACGAAGAGCCAGACGAAGGCGGGGACGGCGAGCACGACGACCCACGCGCCGGCGGTGAACTTGGTCACGAGGAAGATGACCGTGGCGACCCCGGTCACCACGGCGCCCGTGGCGTTCAGCGCGGCCCGGAGCCACCACCGTGGCGGCCTGGTGCGCCGCCAGTGGACGACGAGGCCCGTCTGGGACAGCGTGAAGCCGGTGAATACCCCGATGGCGAAGAGGGGGATGAGGCTGTTCGTGTCGCCGCCCGAGACGACGAGGAGGAGCCCGGAGAGGCCGGCGAGGACCCAGATGCCGTTGGCGAACACCTGTCGGTCGCCCCGGAGGCCGAAGAGGTGGGGGAGGTGGTTGTCGCGGGCGAGGAGGCTGGCGAGCACCGGCAGCCCGCCGAAGGAGGTGTTGGCGGCGAGCGCGAGGACGACGGTCGTCGTGAGGGAGACGACGTAGTAGGCCCAGTGCCGGCCCACCGCCTCCCCCACGATCTGGCTCAGCACCGTCTGCCCCGCCCGCGGCCCGACGTGCCACCGCCGGGCGAGGACGGCCAGGCCGAGCAGCATCACCCCGAGGATCGTGCCGAGCAGGGCCTCGGTGCGCTTGGCGCGGGCGACACGCGGCTCGCGGAAGAGGGGGACGCCGTTGGCGATCGCCTCGACGCCGGTCAGGGCGCTGCACCCGGCCGAGAAGGCCTTCAGCAAGAGCAGGACGCCCACGGCCTCGGTGGCACGGGCGGGGACGAGCGAGCGGCCCGGCTGCGTCGCGTCCACGGCCAGGGGATGGACGAGGCCCACGGCGATGATGGCGAGGATCCCGCCGATGAACACCAGCGTCGGAAGGAGGAAGGCGCGGGCGGTCTCGCCCAGCCCCCGGAGGTTGAGGACCGTCACGAGCGCGAGGACGGCGAGGCACAGCGGGACGGTGGCGCCGACGAGGGAGGGGAAGGCCGAGGTGAGGGCGGCGACGCCGGCCGACACCGAGACGGCCACGGTGAGCGTGTAGTCGACGACCAGCGCTGCCGCGGCGACCAGGCTCGCACCGCGCCCGAGGTTGGCTCGTGACACGGCGTAGGCCCCGCCTCCCCCGGGGTAGGCGTCGACGACCTGCCGGTAGGAGACGACGAGCAGGACGAGCAGCCCGACGATGACGAGGGTGACGGGCAGGACGAGGTGCAAGGCGCCCGCCCCCGCGGCGGCGAGCACGACGATGATGGCCTCGGGGCCGTACGCCACCGAGGTGAGGGCGTCGAGGGAGAGGGCGGAGAGCCCCTCGACGGGCGTGATCTGCTCGCCCTCGGTCTCCGAGGAGCGCAGGGGCCTGCCGACCACCAGTCGCCAGAGCGCAGCCACGCCGCCTCGTCGGCCGGGAGCGGCTGGGCTCGGGAGGGGCGGGCTCAGTCCTCGGCTACGGGAGCCTCGGCTGCTGCCGCCCGCCGCATCAGACGCGCCTTGCGGTTGGCTGCCTGGTTCTTGTGGATGATGCCCTTGGCCGCGGCCTTGTCGATCCGCTTGACCGCCAGCCGGACCGCCTCGGCGCTCAGCTCGTCGCCCGCCTCGACGGCGGCGACGGCCCGCTTGGTCCGGGTCCGCATCTCCGACCGGACGGCCTTGTTACGGGCGTGGCGCTTGGCTGCCTGGCGGTTGCGCTTGATCTGGCTGCGGATGTTGGCCACGGCTCGTCTCGTCCTCGTCAGTCCGTTCGGTGGGTCGGTCCGGTCGGTGCGTCGGTCCGGCCGGAGATCGCCCCGGTCGGTGGGCTCCGTCGGTCCGGCGGCACGTCGGCCGGACGGCTCGACGCCCGGCCGCCCGACGGGCCGGACCCAAGGGGGAGATGCTAGCAGCCGATCACCGTCGGGGGCACCCGCACGGGCGCCGCCGCCTGCCCGTCCCCGCCCCGCTCGGGCCGCCCGTCGCCGGCCCCGGCTGGGGGCGGGGCCGCGCGCCGGGCCGGGCGCCCTGGGTACGCTGGGCCACCCGTGCCCCCCGTCGACCGCATCCGCAACTTCTCCATCATCAGCCACGTCGACCACGGCAAGTCGACGCTCTCGGACCGCATCCTCGAGCTGACCGGGGCGGTCGACCCTCGACTGATGCGCGAGCAGTACCTCGACTCGATGGACATCGAGCGCGAGCGGGGGATCACCATCAAGGCGCAGAACGTCCGGGTCACCTGGCGGGACCACGTGCTCCACCTGATCGACACCCCCGGCCACGTCGACTTCGGCTACGAGGTCAGCCGCTCGCTGGCCGCCTGCGAGGGGGCCGTGCTGCTCGTGGACGCCTCGCAGGGGATCCAGGCCCAGACCCTGGCCAACTGCTACCAGGCGCTCGAGCACGACCTCGAGATCGTCGCCGTGCTCAACAAGATCGACCTTCCCGCCGCCGACCCCGATCGGTGCGCCGCCGAGATCGAGCAGGTGCTCGGGCTCGACGCGACCCAGGTGCTCCGCATCTCGGCGAAGACGGGCGAGGGCGTCCCCGAGCTGCTCGACGCCGTGCTCGCCCGCGTCCCGCCCCCCTCCGGCGACCCCGGCGCGCCACTGCGCGCCCTCATCTTCGACTCGGCCTACGACCAGTACCGCGGCGTGGTCAGCTCGCTCCGGGTGGTCGACGGCACACTGGACGCCCGCGAGCGCCTGCGGTTCATGCACTCGGGCGCCCACCACGACATCGAGGAGCTCGGGGTGCGCACGCCGGATCCGGTGCCGGTCGCCTCGCTCGGTCCCGGCGAGGTCGGGTACCTCATCGCCGGCATCAAGGACGTGGGCGGGGCCCGCTCGGGCGAGACGGTCACCTCGGACGCCCGTCCTGCCCCGGAGCCACTGGCCGGTTACCGCGATCCCAAGCCCATGGTGTTCTGCGGGCTGTTCCCCATCGACGGCGACGAGCTCCCCAACCTGCGCGACGCCCTGGAGAAGCTCCGTCTCAACGACGCGAGCTTCACCTACGAGCCCGAGTCGTCGCGGGCCCTCGGCTTCGGCTTCCGCTGTGGCTTCCTCGGCCTCCTCCACATGGAGATCGTCCGCGAGCGCCTGGAGCGCGAGTTCGACCTCGCGCTCATCGCCACCGCACCGTCGGTCGCCTACCTCGCCTACCTCACCGACGGTTCCGAGGTCCGGGTCGACAACCCGAGCGAGCTGCCCGAGCCGTCGAACCTCGACCACGTCGACGAGCCGATGCTGCGCGCCACCATCCTCACCCCCGCCGAGTACACGGGCACCGTGATGGAGCTGTGCCAGTCGCGCCGGGGCGAGCTCGTGCGCATGGAGTACCTCTCGCCCGAGCGCGTCGAGTTCGTCTACGTCATCCCCCTGGCCGAGGTCGTGGTCAGCTTCTTCGACCAGCTGAAGAGCCGCACCAAGGGGTACGCGAGCCTCGACTACGAGCCCGAGGGGTACGCCACCGCCGACCTGGTCAAGGTCGACCTGCTCATCAACCGGGCGCCGGTCGACGCCTTCTCGACCATCGTCCACCGGTCCCAGGCCGACACCTACGGCCGGCGGATGACCGAGAAGCTGCGCGAGCTCATCCCCCGCCAGCTGTTCGACGTGCCCATCCAGGCGGCTATCGGCGGGAGGGTGCTGGCCCGCGAGACGGTCAAGGCCCGCCGCAAGGACGTGCTCGCCAAGTGCTACGGCGGCGACATCAGCCGCAAGCGCAAGCTCCTCGAGAAGCAGAAGGAGGGCAAGAAGAAGATGAAGAGCATCGGGCGGGTCGAGGTTCCCCAGGAGGCCTTCGTCTCGGCGCTGCGACTCGACGACTGAGCCGGCGCGGTCGGCCGGCCCCCGGTGGGCGCAGGCTCCGGCCGGGCGTCGTGCCGCGGCCGTCCCCCGGTCAGCCGCCTCCGGGCGCCCGGCCCGTGCGGTCGAGCCACGTGTCGGTGGTGACCGGGGACCAGCGGGCGAGCCGGTCGAGGAGGGATCCGGGGTCGGTGTCGACGACGACGAGGTCGCGGTGCTCGGGGCGCACGAGCCCGAGGTCGACGGCCCGGGCGACGAAGGCGGCGAGCGGAGCGAAGTAGCCACCCACGTCGAGGACCCCGCACGGCTTGGCGTGGATGCCGAGCTGCGTCCAGGTGAGGGCCTCGAAGAACTCGTCGAGGGTGCCGAAGCCGCCCGGCAGCATGACGAAGGCGTCGGCCCGGCCCGACATCGCCGCCTTGCGCTCGTGCATCGTCTCGACGACCGTCAGCGACGAGAGCCCGCGGTGGGCGACCTCCCGTGCCTCGAGCGCCCGGGTGATCACGCCGTGGACCGAGCCCCCGGCCGCCAGGGCGCCGTCGGCCACGGCGCCCATCAGCCCGACGTGGCCCCCGCCCGTGACCACCGCGAGGCCCCGGCGGGCGAGGAGGGCACCGAAGGCGGTCGCCGCCTCGGTGAGGCGCGGGTCGCGTCCGGGGCTCGAGGCGCAGAAGACGCAGACGGCGGTGAGCTCGGTGGGCACGGGTCCTGTGGTTCGGTGGTCCGGTCCGGGGAGGGGTCGCCCCGTTGGCGGCGCGCCGCCCGGGTGCCGGCGCGCACGCTCCCATCTTCGCCGAGCGGCCCGGGGTCGCGCCGGTCGGACGCGCGGCGGACCCGGACGGGTGCGACCGGGTGGGTGACGTCACCGGACGAAGAGGTGCCAGCCGAGCCAGGCCCACCCGACCAGGAGCGCGGCCTTGCCCGCCGGGTGGTCGGCCACCTGGGCGAGCAGTCGACCGGCGCCGACGAGGCGGTCGTCGGAACGGTGGGCGAGCACCTCGAGGACGAGGGCGCCGACGGCGAGGACCGCCCACCCCACCAACGTGACGGCCCGGGGGCTCATCGCGCC
>CAZSYT010000103.1:0-9133 GCA_964610905.1 uncultured Acidimicrobiaceae bacterium | reverse complement strand
GGTGCTCGAGGTGCTCGAGGTGCTCGAGGTGCTCGAGGTGCTCGAGGTGCTCGAGCGCGACGTGGTGGTCGAGGGACTCGGAGGGCCGGTGCTCGAGGTGGTCGACGACGCGGGCGGCGGCGCCGTCGTGGTCGTGCTCGTCGGCACAGCCGGTGGTGCGACCGACCCGCTGCCCGGGGTCCCGTTGGCGCCCGCAGGCGGCACGAAGGTGAACAGCTCGGTGACACAGTCGCTCGGCTGCGTGGCGATGACCACGTCGACCCCCGGGTCCGACCCGAACGACCACACGGCGAGCGGGGGGCCCGTCTCGAGGCAGGCCAGCACAGGGTCGGTCGTCTGGATGCCGCTCACCGTCCCCACCGCCGACAGTCCGCCGGCCGCCGAGGGGGTCGAGCCCGACGTCACGGGGGTGAGCGTCACGGTCGAGCGCTGCCAGCTCGCCGTCGTGACGCCGCCGGGGTCGGTGGTCGTCGTGGACACGGACGGGGGCGTCGAGACCGGGCCGGTGGAGAGGTCCTTCACGGCCGGAGCCTTGCCCAGCAGGGCCGCCAGCATGGCCGGGTCGTTGCCGTCCATGCCGAGCGCCCAGATGCCCAGCCCGGCGATGCCCGCGGCGTTGGCGAGCTCGGCCTTCATGGCGAGCGACGTCGGGTCGTCGAAGTACGTCTCGTGCCACTGCCCGCCCACCTGGTACGAGGTCCACGCCGTGTCGGTGGCCGGGTCCCAGTAGGTGGGGTGGCCGGATGCGGCGATCTGCGCGTAGCTGAGCGGCGTCTCGCCGCCCATGGCCGACGCGCCGAGGGTGCCGTTGGTGGTCGGCCAGTCGTAGCCGTAGTAAGGGACGCCGAGGATCACCTTCTGTGGCGGCACCACCGCCAGGTACTGCCGGAGCGCCTCGGTGTCGCTGAAGCCCCCGCCGACGAGCGGGGCCGTCGCGCTCGGCGTGATGGGGTCGTTCATGTCGTACGCCATCACGAAGAAGGCGTCGACCGCGGGGGCGAGCTCGGGGATGTCGTAGAAGCCGGACGGGTCGCCGGCGGCACTGGCGTAGGTCGCCATGGTCACCTGCCAATGCGGGTCGGCGGCGCGCAGGGCCGCCGACACCTTCGTGATGAGCGACGTCAGGCCGTGGCGGTCGGCGCTGCCCTGGCCCTCGAAGTCGAAGTTGACGCCGTCGAGGTGCTTGGCCTCGACAGCGGCCACCAGGGCGTGGCCCAAGGCCGCCGGTGCGTTCGGGTCGTGGGTGAGCTGGTCGAGGGCGCTCTGGCTGAAGCAGGTGACCGTCAGGACGACCCGGTCACCGGCCGCGTGCGCCCGGTTGACCAGGTTGACGAGGTCCTGGCTCTGGTACCCGCTCCAGCCCGGGCCGCTCTCGTCGAGCGTGCCGTTGCCGTTCACGTCGACGCTGAAGTAGGCGATGGTCGTGAGGTCGGCGACGTCGAAGCCGCCCGAGCTCGGGAGCGTCCAGTAGGGCGCGTACCCGAAGATCTCGTGCGGCCGGAGCGGCGGCGCTCCGGCCAGCGACGGCGGTGTCGGGGCCGGCGTGGTGGTCGCCGGGGCGAGGTGGACCACCGGCATGTCGGCCAGGGCGATGACGGCGGCCCGGTTGCCGCCGGCGAAACGGGCCACCGGCGGTCGGTGCGCCGGTCTGGGAGCGGCAGCGAGCGTCGTCGTCGCCCCGCCGACGGCGAGCGCGAGGGTCGCGCACCCGAGGGCGAGGGGCGCCAGCCGACGCGACCCCTGTCCGTGCCGAGGGGCGGGCGGCGACGGGACGCGTGCCCTCACGAGCGCCCTCGTGCGCACCGCCCAGCCGCTCGCCGCGAGCCAGCCGGACGCTGCCGCTCGGCCCGCCCGGGTGGCCAGCCCCGGCGGTTCGGGGGCCAGCGCCTCGGCCCACCGTCGCGACCACTCGGCGAGGGCGCGGAAGAAGACGACGAGGTCCGGCGCGGCCACGGCGAAGCGGTGGACCTCGGTACGGCCAGTGCCGCCGGCCGACGCCTCGGTCACCTCCAACAGCTGCCCGGCTCGGGCGTCCTCCGGATCGGCGAGGTCCTCGGCTCCGAAGCCGAGCAGACGCTCCCACGGCACGAGGGTGGGCACCTCGGCCCAGGCGGCACCTTCCGGGGCGATCACGAGGCCCGGCTCGGCGAGCCCGAGGACGAGCGGCTCGGCGTCGACCTTCATCCCGCTCAACGAAGCGTCGCCCGTCCGTTCGGGCGAGACCGGGCCGCCGGGCTCACCGCGGCCGAGAGCCCGCGCGGAGACGGCGACCGCCGCGCCGGCGGGCGCACGCCTCCGGTCCGGGCGGGCCCGACTCGTGAGCCGTGCCGCCACCGCCGACACTGTCGAGCGGGCTCCGTTCAACAGCCGAACAGTCTGGTGCAACCATCCCCCATGGGCAAGATGAGTGGTGATATAACTACTCTCAGTGATAAGTTGTGCGACGAAGTCTGCAGTCCGGTTCCGACCACGCCCGGTCGGCGTCGGGTCCGGGGACGAGGGCCCGTGGCCGTCGCTCCCGGTAACCGGGCCCTGTTGACTCCATCGGACCAGGCGGGCAGGGAGTTGAGGAATGAAGCGAGATCGAGCCCTCGGGTCAGGGGTGCACCCGGGCGTACCCGGTAGCGGCTGAGCCGTGTTCTTCGTCGAGATCTTCCGGTTCCTGCTGGTCATGGCCGCCGCCATCGGCGGCCTCGAGCTCGGCCACCACGTCGCGCCGGGCGGCCACGGCCCCCTCATCGGCATGGTGCTCGGAGCCGGCGTCTCCTACGTGCTCGGCGGCGTCGTGGGCCGGCTCCTCGACCGCGGGCTCCAGTTCGCAGTGCGCCAGCTGCGGACGATGCCCCCGGGCGAAGTGTTCGCCGCCACCGTCGTGGCCACCTCGGGCCTCCTGCTCGGCGTGGTCGTCGGCCTGCCGTTCTTCTTCGTCTTCCGCTCGGGCATCGAGCTCCTCGTCGCCGCCGCGTTCGCCTGGGTGCTCGCCACGTTGGGGTGGCGCATCGGCGCGGCCAAGGGCCGCCAGGTCGTCGCCGCCGCCGGGCTGTCCCGGCTCCTCGCTCCACCGCTCGAGCCGCCGCCGGGCTACGCGCTCCTCGTCGATGCCTCCGCCGTCCTCGACCGCTTCGTGCTCGTGCTGGGACGCTCCGGCCTCCTCCCCGCCGGCGTCGTGGTCCCCCAGTTCGTGCTCGACCAGGTGCAGACCCTCGCCGACGCGCCCGACCTCGTGTCGTCGCGCCGGGCCCGGCGAGGCCTCGAGTCCCTCGACGCCCTCCGCGGCCTCGGGGTGCCGGTGCACGTGTCGACCGAGGAGGTCCCCGAGGCGGACGACGCGACCGTCAAGCTGCTCACCGTGGCCCGGCGGCTCGGGCTCCGCATCGGGACGTGCTCGTCGGAGGTCGTCGCCCGGGCCGGCGACTGGGACCTGCCCGCCGTCGACCTGCGCCGGATGACCGCCGAGCTCACACCCGACCACCCCCCGGGCGAGCGTCTCACCGTCGACCTCGTGAAGGAGGGCCGCCAGCCCCGCCAGGCGGTGGGCTACCTGCCCGACGGCGACATGGTCGTCGTCAACGACGCCTCGCACCTCGTCGGCGCGTCCGACGTCGAGGTCGTCGTGCTCTCGACCCGGCCCACAAACCAGGGGCTGCTCCTCTTCGCCAGGCTGGCGGCCGACGCCGCTGCCCCGCCCGCCGAGCGGCGCACGGGCGCCACCGCCACCCAGGGGGTCGTCCGGGCGACGTGACGGCGACGCGTGGGCGGGCACTCGCGGGGGGCGCCGCACCCTGTCGACCGGGCATCGGGGGCACGCACGGGTCACGGACGGTCCTCGGGGCCGACTCGCCGAGCCGCCACGGTCGGGCTCTGCCGCCGTCGCGTCGGCGGCAGAGCGGGTGTCGCTCGGCCAGGTGGGGGCCTGTGCCGCTGCCAGCTGCTCGACGCTCGGGGACACCTCCCGACGGCGGACGGGCCTCTCCACCATGGACGCCGAGCCTGCCAACGCGTTCGTCGAGGTGTGGCTGGCGGCCTGGGACTCGCACGACGTCGACCGGGTCCTCGCCCACGACGCCGAAGACGTCGTGTTCGAGCCCCCTGCGTCGTGCATCGCCTCCACGAGCCGACGGGCGACGTACGCGGCGAGGACGCGCTGCGTGCGTGCCGGATGGCTCGTTGGCTGTCACCCGCGGCCTCGACGCCTGATCGGCGCGCTCGCCCCGGTCACGGGCCCGCGGCTCGGACCACCGCCCACCACGCGGGGGCTGGCTCGGCAGTCGTGACTCTTGGCCCTGCCGGAGGCCGGGTGCGGGGAGGGATGGTGTCTGCGGCGACGGGATCCGAATGCCCTGCTCGCAGAAGGGAGCCCCATGTCGGCAGCGGCGATCGCCGCGGCCCTGTCGGCGGCGTGCACCTTCGCGACGGCCGCCATCCTGCAGCAAGAGGCGGCGCAGACCGTCGACCCGAGCGAGACGCTGCACCTCCGACTGCTGCTCGACCTGCTGCACCATCCCCGTTGGGTGGCCGGCGTGACCGTGCTCGTCGCGGGGTTCTCGCTGCAGGCGGTCGCGCTCGCCAACGGTCCGGTTGCGCTGGTGCAGCCCATCATCGCCACCGAGCTCGTGTTCGCCATCCCGATCGCCATCTGGCGTCGTCACCGTCGAGCCGGTCCGCGCGAATGGGTCGGCATCTCGTTGGTGCTCTGCGGGGTCTCGGTCTTCTTGGTCGTAGCGTCGCCGGCGGCCGGGATCGCGGCGCCCGGCCTGGCGAACTGGGCGCGGACCATGGTGCCGGCCGGGTTCGTCGTCCTCACCGCCGTCTCCGTCGCGAGGGTGCGCAAGGGCCCCCAGCGGGCCCCCCTGCTCGGCGTGGCGGCAGGGGTGTCGTACGCCCTGCTGGCGGTGTTGACCAAGGCGGTCACCCACCAGCTGGGCAACGGGGTGGTCTCAACGCTCACGAGCTGGCAGATCTACGTCCTGGTGGGGTTCGGCGTCGCGGCGCTCGTCATCTCGCAGAGCGCGTACCAGTCAGGTCCGCTCGCCCTGTCGATGCCGGCGGTCGACACCGTCGAGCCCGTCACGGCGGTCACCATCGGCGACATGCTGTTCGACGAGCAGGCTCACCTCGTCGGCGCTTCGCTGGCCCTCGAGGTCGGTGCGGCGCTGGTCGCGCTCGTCGGGATCGCCTTGCTGGCGACCTCACCGATCGTCCTGAGCATCTACGAGCAGGCTCGACCGACGGGCGCCCGCTCGGGCCAGACCTCCACCCCGTCCGAGCCGTCGGAGCCTCCCGCGTCTCGACCCCCGGCCGGGTCGCCGCGACGACGGCGCTCGCGTCAGCGGTGCCCGTCGTGGACCCGTTCGATCCACTCGACCCCCGCACGTCCCGGCGGTGCCGGGGGTGCCGGGGGTCCCGGCGACCGCCGAGACGGGGACCGCCGGGACGGCGATGCACGGGACTGACGATCGGTCTCAGGGCTCCCCCACGGTGGCGGCGCGCCCTCGAGGTGGTCAGTCGGGCCGGCTCCGCGCTCCGGTCACCTCGTCGGTACCGAACGGCGTGAAGCTCCGGAAGTCGGGGTCTCGGCGGGGATCGGGCAGCCGGAAAGCGCAGAGACGCGTCGGCTGCGGCATCGGCAGCCGTTCCCAGCCGACGTTCCGCTCGTAGTAGCGGGCTGCCGTGGCCACGGACGGCCAGCCGCAGTCGTCCATGACGACGAGCCCGCCGGGGCGGACCACCTCGCACAGGAAGCAGAGGTCGACGAACACGTTGTGGAAGACGTGGCTGCCGTCGACGAACGCGGCGTCGGCGGTGACGCCGTCGGCGACGAGCTGCGGCAGGGCAAGCTGGGAGCGCTCCTCGAGCAGCGAGCACACGCCGCCCAGACCGACGCCGACGACCTCGTCCCACCCCGCCCGGGCGAAGTGGTCCTGATGGGCGTCGATGATGAGGTGCCGGACGTCGTGCGTGCCTGCGGCGACCAGCGCCTCGGCGATGGCGAGCGCCGAGCTGCCGTAGGCCAGGCCGATCTCGATGACGGTCGTCGGGCGTTCGGCGAGGACGACGTCCCGCAGGATGTCCGCGTCGACTACCGGGAGCGACACGCGCTCGAAGTCCCCTTCGGAGCGAGCCGAGCGTGGACCCTCGTCGGCGAGGCGGCGGCGCGCGGCCCGGATCCTGTCGAGGAGGTCGCGTTCGGGCTCCACGCGCCCAGTATCGTCCAGGACGTTCCGGGACGGGCCCGACGGAAGAGCCCCGACGGCAGAGCGTCGCTGCCCACGTCACCGGGGTCGGCACCGACCCCGGCCGGGGTGCGGCGGCGCCCGGTGCGAGCACGGGCCCGACCGACGTCGTCTCCCCCGGCGGACCAGGTCCCGCTCGCGCGGCCGCCACGGGGCGCTCGGTGGCGCCACCGGATGCGCCTCTCCGTCGACGGATCGTACAATCGGTGGCCGTGGCGGAGGAGCCCGACCGGGGCGCGGCGGGAGCGGAGCCCGATCGGGGCGCGGCCGGCGCAGTGTGGGCTGACGAAGCCGAGTGGGAGCGCCGACGGACCCCTTCCGGCTGCGGCATCTGCACCTCTGGAGCCCCGCTCGATGTCATCGCGGGCACGAGCTCCGTCTGGGTGACCGCGCCGCCGGATGCGCCGCTTCGTGGGTACGTGTGCGTCGTGAGCAAGACGCACGCCTGTGAACCGTTCGAGCTGCCGCCAGACGCGCAGGCGAGGTTCTGGCTCGACGCCATGGCGGTGGCCGCTGCGGTCGCAACCGTCGACGATCCCGTCAAGATGAACTACGAGGTGCACGGGAACACCGTCCCGCACCTTCATCTACACCTCTTCCCACGGCACCGCGAGGATCCCTACGCCGGAGGGCCGGTAGACCCGCGCATCGCCTCGTTCCACCGGTCGGAGGAAGACATCACCGCCCTCCGGTCGGCGATCCGCCGGCGGCTCGAGGGCACCTCGCAGACCGACCACCGGAAGACGAGCACCGGGCGAGGCGGCCCCATCCGGCAGTAGGCCGCGGGAGCGGCCCTGCACGGCGTCCCGCTCCTGGGACGGCGGTGGGCGTGACGCGATCGGGACCGCCTGGCCGATGCCGTTCGGAGTGCCGGTGAGCGCACCCGTGGTGGAGTGGGCGCATGCACGAGACGACCGAAGACCTGGCAGCGCTCCAACGCCTGCTCGACCGGAGCTACCGGAGCGCCGGGCTGCACCTGCGCAGCGTCATCACGCCGGAGTGCCGGGTGTCGGCCGAGGCCCTGGCGGCGAGGCTGGAGGGCATGTCGTTGCTGACGTTGGCCACAGTCACCGCCGACTGCCGGCCGCTCGCCGGACCGGTCGACGGCATCTTCTACCGGGGAGCCTTCCACTTCGGGTCGTCGTCGAGCTCGGTCCGCTTCCGTCACATCCGGCTGCGTCCGCAGGTGAGCGCCACCCACCTGCCCGCCGAGTCGTTCGCCGTCACGGTCCACGGTCGCGCCGTGCCCCTCGACGTCGGGGCAGGCGAACACGCGGGGTTGCGACAGGCGCTGCTCGACGTGTACGTCCCGCGCTACGGAGCAGCGTGGGAGGCCTTCCTCGACGCGGGGCCGGTCTACGCCCGGATCGAGGCCGACCGGATGTTCACCTTCGCCAGGTGAGAACGGCCCCGCCGGCCCCGCCGGCCCCCAGGGACCCTGCGGTCCGGCCGTGGCGACGACGCCCGCCGTCGACCGGCCCGTCTACTCCCGACGCAGCGACAGCGCCACGTCCGGCTTGACCAAGGAAGCGACGTAGCGGGGCCACACCATCGCTCCGTGGCAGCGGAAGTCGACGACCTCACCGCCAGTGGCGTCGAAGGTGCGGGACCGGCTCGAGTAGCGGCCCTTCCGGACCTGCAACGTGTGGCGTCCCGGCACGATCTGGACCTCGATCGTGCGACCCCGCTCGATCGTGGCGACCACCTCACCGTCCAGCGCCGCGTCGAAGGGTCCGCGTCGCAGCTCGATCCCGGCTCCCCGCCGCGTCAACCTGAGGGTCGCCGGCGCAGTGGCAGTCCCCCGGTCCCCGGGCCGAGAGGAGGACGGGCGCGGATCCGTCGTCACGACCACACCGTCTACACCATCGGGTGCGTCTTCGCACTCGCAGCGGGCCGTGGGCGCCGTCGTCGGCGACAGCGACGGCGACGGGCCACAGGGTCCTACGATGGCCCCCGTGGACGAGCGCCTCGCGTCGTCGGCGCCGCGGACGTCCGGCCGGCTCGGAGCGGCGAGGACCGCCCGCCTCGACCTGGCCCCGGTCGACGCGAGCGCCGTGGAGCCCCTCGTCCCGGTGTTCGCCAAGCGCGAGGTCTGGGCGTACCCGTTCGGGCGCGGTCTCGGCCGCGACGAGACCGAGGCGTTCGTGCACCACCAGGTCGGCCACTGGGAGGCCCTCGGGTTCGGGCTCTGGCTGGCGACCACCCGCGCCGAGGGGACGTGCATCGGGTTCGTCGGGCTCTCCGTGCCGACCTTCCTCCCGAGCGTCCTCCCAGCGGTCGAGGTGGGGTGGCGGCTCGACCCGGACGCGTGGGGACGCGGCTACGCCATCGAGGCGGCCACCGCCGCCCTCGACCACGCCTTCCAGACGCTCGGGCTCGACCGCGTGGTCTCGCTGCCCCAGGTCGACAACCCGCGCTCGGTCGCGGTGGCCGAGCGCATCGGCATGCGGCTCGATCGCACCGAGACCGCTCCTGCGACCGACCGGAGGGGACCCGTCGACGTGGCCGTGATGGTCGTCACGCACCGGTCGTGGGACCGGGGACGGGCGGAACGTCGCGGCTGAGCCGAGCGGTGCCTCGCGTCGGCGCGCCGCAGCCGGGGCTCAGGCGGACTTGACGACGTTCACCAGCTTGGTGAGCGAGTCCTTGGCGTCCCCGAAGAGCAGCGTCGTCTTCGGGTCGAAGAGCAGCTCGTTGTCGATGCCGGCGAAGCCCGGCCGCATCGAGCGCTTCAGGAAGACCACGTGCTCGGCCTGGTCGGCGTGGATGATGGGCATGCCGTAGATGGGGCTGCCCGGCGACGTCTGGGCGGCGGGGTTCACCGTGTCGTTGGCTCCCACCACGAGGGCGACGTCGGCCGTCGACATCTCGGGGTTGGCCTCGTCCATCTCCTTCAGCTC
>CAZSYT010000102.1:0-9205 GCA_964610905.1 uncultured Acidimicrobiaceae bacterium | reverse complement strand
CACCCGTGACGAACACGGCCAGGTCACTGGCGGATACGGACCCACGCTCCTAGCCCCAGGGAGCGAACACCGACTGGCGGTAGTTCCACGGGGAGGGCGTGCCCGTACCCTGACCGGCATGGGGCGCACGGCGCAGGGACCGACGGCGCGACGCGGCGCGGCGGCAACGGGCACCGGGCGCTCGCCGCTCCTAGGGTTGACGCCGATGGTGACCGCTGCCCCCGCCCCCGCGGCTGTCGGAGCGGTGCGAGCCGTGCGGCGGGACGCGTGAGCTCCCCGGCCCCGGGCGCCGAGAGCCGCCTCCGCGTCCTCCTGTCCGAGGACCGGGTGGCACGGGTGCGCCGGGTGGCACGCGGCGTCCTCGGTGAGCCGTTCACGTCGCGCTCCGTCTCCGAGGCGGCGTTCGAGATCTCGAGCGGGCTCGTCGCGGTGCTCGGCCTTGTCGTGGCGGTCGTGACGTTCGTCGCCGGTTCCGTGCTGGCGATCACCTTCGTCGGGGTGGCCCTCATCGCCGCCGGCCTGCGGGCGTCGAGGGGCATCGGGGCATGGCAGCGGGCGCTGGCCCGCAACCTCCTCGGCGAAGCGGTCCCCGAGCCCGAGCCGTTCCAGGCACGACCCGGGTTCCTCGGCTGGCTGAGCGGCGCTCTCCGCGACCGGGCCGCCTGGCGGTCGCTCGGCTACACGGTCGCCAAGCTGCCGCTCGTCGTCTTCGGCACCTGGTTCACGGTCCGGGTCTGGTTCGAGGCGCTCGCCGCGGTGCTCGGCGTCGTCACCGGTCTGGCGTCGCCGTTCCGCCCGTTCGGCCCGGCCGGCTCCCTCTACGGCGGCCACCTCGGCTTCGTCGACCGGGCCACCCTGCTGCTGGCCAGTGCCGTCGTGCTCGTCGGCACGCCCTGGCTCGTGCGGCTGATGGTCGCGCTCGACCGGGTGCTGGTGAGGATGTTCCTCGGGCCCGACCCGATGACCGCCCGGGTCCGCAGCCTCGAGCAGTCGCGGGCGCAGACCGTCGACGCCTCGGCGGCGACGCTGCGGCGCATCGAGCGCAACCTCCACGACGGCACCCAGGCGCAGCTGGTGGCCCTGGCCATGCGGCTCGGCCAGGCGAAGGAGAAGCTCGCCGAGGGCGACGAGCCAGACCTCGACGCCGTCCGGCGCCTGGTGTCCGAGGCCCACCGAGGCGCCAAGGAGGCGATCGTCGAGCTGCGCGACCTGGCGCGGGGCATCCACCCGCCGGTGCTCGACACCGGCCTCGAGGGCGCGCTCGCCACGCTCGTCGCCCGCAGCCCGGTGGCGACCACCTTGGAGGTGTCCATGCAGGCGCGCCCGACGCCGGCGATCGAGGCGATCTCATACTTCTGCGTCGCCGAGCTGCTCGCCAACGTGGCGCAGCACGCGCAGGCGTCCCGGGCACAGGTCAGCTGCGTCGAGCACGGGCCGTGGCTCCGGATCGTGGTGCGGGACGACGGGCACGGGGGAGCAGCCGTGAACCGCGTGGGGACGAGGTCGAGCGGGCTGGCCGGCCTGACGGACCGGGTGGGCTCCGTCGACGGGCACCTGGTCGTCGCCAGCCCCGCCGGCGGGCCGACCGTCGTGACCCTCGACCTGCCCCTGCACGCGTGAGGACCGCGTGAGCGAGACCATCCGCGTGGCGATCGTCGAGGACTCGGCCGTCCTCCGCGACGGGCTCGTGCAGCTGCTGGTCGACCGGGGGTTCGAGGTCGTCGGGGCGGTGGCCGACGCGGCTGCGCTCGAGGAGCTGGTCCGCGGCGGCAAGACCGACGTCGCCGTCGTGGACATCCGTCTGCCCCCGAGCTTCACGGACGAGGGCCTGCGCGCCGCCATCTCGCTGCGCGACACCCACCCGGACGTGGGGATCCTCCTGTTCTCGCAGTACGTCGAGACTCGCTACGCCGCCCAGCTGCTGGCAGGAGGGGCGACGGGCATCGGCTACCTGCTGAAGGACCGGGTCGCCGACGTGCGGGACTTCGTCGACGCACTCGTGCGCGTGGCGTCGGGCGGGACCGCCCTCGACCCCGAGGTGGTCACCCAGCTTCTCGGGGCGTCGCGGCGGACCGACTCGCTCGCCCGCCTGAGCGCGCGCGAGCGCGAGGTGCTCTCCCTGATGGCCGAGGGCCGCACCAACGCCGCCATCGCCACCGAGCTGGTCGTCTCGGAAGGTGCCGTCGAGAAGCACATCGCCAACATCTTCCTCAAGCTCGACCTGCCCGTCTCGCCCAGCGACCACCGACGCGTGCTGGCGGTCCTGCGCTACCTCGAGGGCTGAGCGCTCCGGTCGGACGGGCTAGGCGGCCGTACGGGAGAGGACCGACACCCAGTGGTCGAGTTCGGCGGCGTCGAGGGCGCCGAGGTGGCGCCCGAGGATGCGGCCGTCGGCGGCGATGAAGAAGGTGTCGGGCTCCCCGCTCAGCCCGTACTTGCGGGCGAAGACGGCGAGCGTCGTGTCGGCCCCCACCGGGTAGGGGGTCCCCGCCTTGGCCACGAAGGCCGGCCCGCCGGCGGCGTCGGCGACGTCGACCCCGACGAACTGGACGGGGCTGTGGGCGGCCGCGGCGGCCCGGGCCGTCCGGGCCAGCAGCGGCGTCTCGCGCACGCACGGTGGGCACCACGAGGCGAAGAAGTTGAGGACCACCGGGCGGTGGCGGTCGACCCCGAGGGCGTCGAGGTTGACCGGGGCACCGCCCCGGACCGAAGGGAGCGTGAAGTCGGGGGCCCGCGTCCCGACGGCGGCGACGGGCGCTGCGCTCCTCGTGCCCACGCCGACGAAGAGGTAGACGGCGAGCCCCGCGGCGACGACGGTGCCGACGAGGACGGCGCGGAGACGCCGGGGGTGGCGGCGGGGACGGCTGGCCTCGGTCACCGGTGGCTGCCCGGCGCTCGAGCCGCCCGGGGGCGGGGTGCCGGGAGCTTCAGGGGCCGGGGTGCCAAGGGTCGCCGGGCGAGCGGCGTCGGTGGTCGCCGGCCGGTCGGTCACTACCGCGACAGGACGCAGACGGCCATCGCCACGAAGAGCAGCGTCAGGTAGGTGATCGAGTAGCCGAACACCCGCATGGCCGCCTTGGGCGTGGCCCGAGCCCGGAGCTGGACGACGAGGACGAGGAAGATCGCCCCGAGGACCGCTGCGCTCGCCACGTAGACGACACCCAGGTGGCCGACGGCGGCGACGACGAAGGACACGGCGACCAGGGCGACCGTGTAGGCGACGATGGAGGTCGCCGTCCGCCGGAACGGGGCGACGGCCGGGAGCATCGGCACGTTGGCGGCCCGGTAGTCGTCCTGGTACTTGACGGCGAGCGCCCAGAAGTGGGGCGGGGTCCAGATGAAGATGAGGGCGAAGAGGGCGAGCGGGGTCCAGTCGAGCGTTCCGGTGACCGCCGACCACCCGACGAGGACGGGCACGGCCCCCGCCGCCCCGCCGATGACGATGTTCTGGCTGCTCGAGCGCTTGAGCCACAGCGTGTAGACGAAGACGTAGAAGAGGGTCGCCGAGACAGCCAGGCAGGCGGAGAGCAGGTTGACCGCGGCCCACAGCTCGGCGAAGGCCACCACCTCGAGGGCGAGCGCGAAGACGAGGGCCTGGCGGGGGGTGAGCACCCCGGTGACGAGGGGGCGGTTGCGGGTCCGGTGCATGACCCGGTCGATGTCCCGGTCGATCACCATGTTGAGGGCGTTGGCCCCGCCGGCGGCGAGGGCCCCGCCGGCCAGCGTGGCGACCATCAGCCACACCGAGGGAAGGCCCCGCTTGGCCACGAACATGGTGGGCAGGGTGGTCACGAGCAGGAGCTCGATGATCCGGGGCTTGGTGAGGGCGACGTAGGCGGCGAGGCGCGCGCTGCGAACGCGGGCGCCCTCGAGGACTACGGCCGGGGTCGTCACTTCCCCAGCCTACGGCGCGCCCCGGGGGGGCGACAAAGCGGGCGGCCCCGTCCCCGAGACGGGGCGCTCCGGCGCCCGCGGGCCCGCGCTCCGCCGAGGGCACCCCGGTTGCGGGCGCCGGTACCATGGTCGCCCGGTGCTCTCCACGCGTGTCGGCCCCCGGGCCTTCTTGCAGCTCAGTCGGGCGACGGCGATCGTCATCCTGCTCAACATCGTGAGCGGGGCCTCGGTGCGGCTCTCCGACTCGGGCCTCGGCTGCCCCGACTGGCCGAACTGCACCCGGACGCAGGTCACCCCGCCGCTGCGGTTCCACGCCCTGATCGAGTTCGGCAACCGCATGGTGGTGGTCCTCCTCGTCGTCCTGTGCGGGGCGACCGTGCTGGCGGCGTGGCGCCGCCGCCCCTATCGACGCGACCTCACCTGGCTGTCGATCGGGCTGATCATCGGGGTCTTCGCCGAGGCCGGGGTGGGCGCCCTCGTCGTCTACTCGAAGCTCAACCCCTACGTGGTGATGGGCCACTTCATGGTGGGGGTCGGCCTGCTCGGGGTGGCCCTCATCCTGGCCATGCGGGCCGGGCACGCGGCGGGGCGGGGGGCGCCCGCCGTCCCCCACCAGGCGCTCGTCCTGGTCCGGGTGCTGATCGCTCTCCTCGTCGTGGCCATGGTGGCCGGCACGGCAACGACCGGGGCGGGCCCGCACGCCGGCGGGCCGGGGGCGAAGCGCATTCCCGTCAACCTGGTCGACATGACCCGCACCCACGCCGAGATCGTCCTCACCACCGGGGCGTTCCTGCTCGTCGTGCTGTGGTGGCTGTGGCGCCACGACGCCCCCGCCGACATCCAGCAGCGGGGCCATGCGCTCCTCGCCGTGATGGTCTTCCAGGGGCTCGTCGGCTACACGCAGTACTTCACGCATCTGCCTGCCGTGCTGGTGGGCATCCACGTCTTCGGGGCCTCGGTGGTGTTCTCGACGCTGCTCTGGTTCCACCACGGCCTCTCTCGGCACCGGCCCGAGCCGGCACCCGACGGCGCGCCCGACGAGCCGGGGTCGGCCGAAGAGCCCATGCCGGCGAGCCCCCTGGTCGGGGCCCCGTGAACACCGTGGGAGCCCGGGTGGCTTTCGGCGCCTGGGCCACGACCGGAGCGGGAACCGCCCCGGTGGAGGTCGAGCGGCCCGAGGCCGGCGAGGACACGACGACCGAGCGCCCGTGGCTCGTCATCGTGTGGAACGACCCGATCAACCTGATGTCGTTCGTCACCTACGTGTTCCAGAAGCTGTTCGGCTACTCGCGCGAGAAGGCGACCAAGCTGATGATGGACGTGCACCTGAAGGGGCGGGCCGTCGTGTCGACGGGGACCCGCGAGCGGGCCGAGCTCGACGTCTACCGGCTCCACGAGCACGGGCTGTGGGCCACCATGGAGCAGTCGGGGTGAGCCGGTCGAGGGAGCCGATCTCCCGCCGGCGCGACGGCCGCTACGACGTCCGCATCGACCCGGGGGTGCGCGCCGTGCTCGCGGCGGTGGCCACCCAGGTGGCCACCATGCTGGAGCACGACCGAGCCTCTACCGTGCGGGTGTTCCCGCCGGCCTACATCGGGGACGACGCCGAGGCGGCGGCCCACGAGCGCTCGTACCGCGAGCTCGTCGACACCGCCCTGCGCACCCACCACCACCAAGCGCTCGACCTGGTAGTGGCGACGGCCGAGCACGACGCGCTCACCGCCGAGGAGCTCGGCGCGTGGCTGTCCGCCGTCGAGACGATGCGCCTCACCCTCGGCACCCGCCTCGACGTCAGCGAAGACCTCCAGGCGCCCCACCCGAGCGACCCGACGGCGCCCGAGTTCGCCGTCTACGAGCTGCTCGGGGCCGTGCAGACGGCCATCATCGACGCCCTGGCCGCCGAGCTCCCCGACGACGGCCGGCCCGAGGGAGCCCTCTGACGCCTCTGCTAGGCTGACGCGGCCCTGAACGGGTCGAGCCCCCATCGTCTAGCGGCCGAGGACGCCGCCCTTTCAAGGCGGTAGCACGGGTTCGAATCCCGTTGGGGGTGCGATGCCCCAGCGGCAGTGCTGGTTGGGGACCTGTGGTGCAGTTTGGAGTGCACGCCGGCCTGTCAAGCCGGAGGTCGCGGGTTCAAATCCCGTCAGGTCCGCCACCTCGGTCCGCCGAGGTCGAGCTGTCGGCCGGTCCCTCCGGGGCTCGGGCGCCAGGGTCGGGTAGCTCAGTTGGCAGAGCGCGCGCCTGAAAAGCGCGAGGTCACCGGATCGACGCCGGTCCCGACCACTCGGGTGGAGCGACGCGGCGATGACGGGCTTGCGACCTGCTGGTAGCGGGGACCCCGGCAACCGAACTCGATCCGGACCGTGAGCTCCTGACCGAGCCCCGGGGTCGAATTACACCCGGATGTCCCCCTCCCCTTGGCGCCGGACCCCCCTGGGCGCCGGGACCGGTTCAGCGCACTGCTCTCCACCCCCCTCGGCACGCTCCGGGTACGGTCGTGCCGTGGCGGAGCCGCCCCCGGGTCTCTACGAGGTGCTGGTCACCGAGGGCCTGCGGGCCGCGCTCGGCGACGGCGGCGGCGACGGCGACGGCGGCGGTGCCCGGCAGGTGGCGCGCACGCGCCCGCTGCGCTCGTCCGAGGCAGCCGACCGCATCGCGTGGCACCTTGGCCGGCAGGTCGAGCTGGCGCTCGCCGGCCTCGACGACGGCGAGCGGGTCACGACCGGCGCCCGGGTCGCCCGCGCGCTCCTCGGGCACCTCGTCGAGCTGGTCGCGGGCGCGGACGCGACGGCCGCGCCCGTCGAGCCTGCGACCGTGCTGCACGCGATCCTCGCCAGGCGCCCCGACGGGGAGCCGGCGGAGCTCGGCGAGCCGCTCGTCCCCCTGCTCGACACGACGCTCCTGACCAACGCGCCCGGCGAACCGACGCTGTGGAGCCAGCTGCGCTCCGAAGTCGAGTCTTCCGACGCCGTCGACGTCGTGATGGCCTTCATCCGCCGCAGCGGGATCACCCCGCTGCTGCCGGCGCTGCGCCGGCACTGCGAGGACGGCAAGCCGTTGCGGGTCCTGACGACGACCTACACCGGCTCGACCGAGCAGCGCGCCCTCGACGAGCTCGCCGCCCTCGGCGCCGAGGTGCGCGTCTCCTACGACCTCACGACCACCCGGCTGCACGCCAAGGCCTGGCTCTTCCACCGCAGCTCGGGCTTCTCCACCGCCTACGTGGGGTCGTCGAACCTGACCCAGTCCGCGCAGGTCACCGGGCTCGAGTGGAACGTCCGGCTCTCCGCGGCGCGCAACCGCGACGCCGTGGCCAAGTTCGACGCCGTCTTCGACGGCTACTGGGACAGTGGCGACTTCGTCCCGTACCAGGCAGCGGAATTCGCGCGCGAGCGCCTCCGGGCCGGCGGCGCCGACCACGGACCGCTCGTCGTCTTGAGCCCGCTCGAGGTCCGACCGCTGCCCTTCCAGGAGCGGCTCCTCGAGCTCGTCGAGCTCTCCCGCCGGCAGGGCCACCACCGCAACCTGCTCGTGGCCGCGACCGGCACCGGCAAGACCGTGATGGCCGCGCTCGACTACGGCCGGCTGCGTGCACGCCTCCCCCGGGCCCGTCTGTTGTTCGTCGCCCACCGCGAGGAGATCCTCGACCAGAGCCTCGCCACGTTCCGCCACGCGCTGCGCGACGCGTCCTTCGGCGAGAAGTGGGTGGGCGGCACCAGGCCGGCACGCTTCGAGCACGTGTTCGCGTCGGTCCAGAGCCTGCACGCGGACAGGCTCGCCGAGGTCCCGGCCGACCACTTCGACGTCGTCGTGGTCGACGAGTTCCACCACGCCGCCGCGCCGTCCTACGCCCGGCTGCTCGACCACCTCGAGCCCGTCGAGCTCCTCGGCCTCACCGCCACGCCCGAACGGAGCGACGGACTGCCCGTCCTGCAGTGGTTCGGCGACCGCATCGCCGCCGAGCTGCGCCTGTGGGACGCCGTCGACCAACAGCTCCTCGCCCCGTTCTCCTACTACGGCGTCCACGACGGGCTCGACCTCCGCCAGGTGCCGTGGCGCCGGGGCCGCGGCTACGACGAGCGCGCCCTGAGCGACGTCTACACGAGCTCGGACGCGTGGGCCCGGCTCGTCGTCCACCAGGTGGACGAGCACGTGGACGCCGCGGCCATGCGGTGCCTCGGCTTCTGCGTGAGCGTCGACCACGCCCGCTTCATGGCCGCGCACTTCACCCGGCACGGCATCCCCGCCGTCGCCGTGTCCGGCGACAGCCCGCGTGGCGAGCGCGAGCAGGCACTGCGAAGCCTGGCCGCCGGCACCGTGCGCGTCGTGTTCTCGGTCGACCTGTTCAACGAGGGCGTCGACGTGCCGGCCGTGGACACCGTCCTCCTGCTCCGCCCGACGGAGAGCCCGACCCTCTTCCTCCAACAGCTCGGGCGGGGCCTCCGCAAGGCCGAGGGCAAGGCGTCCTGCACCGTCCTCGACTTCGTCGGCCTCCACCGCAGGGAGTTCCGGTTCGACCGGCGCTTCCGGGCCCTCCTCGGCGGGACGCGCCGGGACGTCGAGCACGCCGTCCACCAGCAGTTCCCCTTCCTCCCCGCCGGCTGCAGCATGCAGCTCGACGAGAAGGCTTCCGACATCGTGCTCCGCAGCCTGCGGGACGCCATCCCGACGCGCTGGCCCGCCAAGGTCGACGAGCTCCGCTCCGTCCTCCGGGCCGTCCCGGACGTCGACCTCGCCCGCTTCCTCCACGAGTCCGGGCTCGACCTCGACGACGTGTACGACGGCGACAGGAGCTGGTCGGACCTCCTCGCCGCCGCCGGCGCGCCGGTGGCCCCGGCCGGGCCCGACGAGCCGGTGCTGCGCCGGGCGGTCGGGCGCCTCCTCCACGTCGACGACCACGAGCGGATCGAGACGTGGTCGCGCCTGCTCGCCCGCCCGCTCGCCCCCGACGTCGACGAGCTCGCCGTGCGCGAGCGGCGGCTGCTGCACATGCTCGCCGCCCAGGTCGGCGACCGGGCACTCGCCAAGGGCGACCCCCTGCAGCGGGCGGTCGACCTTCTGTGGGCGCACCCGCAGGTGCGAGACGAGCTCCGTCAGCTCCTCGCCGTGCTCCGCCACCGCGTGGACCACCTCCACGAGCCGCTCCGGACGCACCCCGACGCTCCGCTGCAGGTCCACGCCCGCTACACCCGCATCGAGGTCCTCGCCGCCATGGGCGTGGGCACCGGCGCCAAGGTCGCGGCGTGGCAGAGCGGTGTCTACGAGGCCAAGGCGGCCAGGGCCGAGCTGCTCGCCGTCACCCTCGACAAGA
>CAZSYT010000101.1:0-9472 GCA_964610905.1 uncultured Acidimicrobiaceae bacterium | reverse complement strand
GGGCGTGCGCGCACCAGTACCACATGTAGAAGGGGTGGACGCCGTGGTAGGCGTGACCGGTCCGGTACAGGTGCACGTACCACGGGTCGGTGGCGAAGGACTCCTCGAAGCGGGCGGCCATCTCGACGGGGTCGGTCGTCTGGGGCAGGACCTCCTCGAAGAAGTCGATGTAGCTGGGGTGGTGCACGGGGTCGAACGCGGGCGTCGTGGGGTGGCCGATGATGGCCAAACCGCCCGTGCGCACGAGCGGCTTGTTGCGGTAGAGGTTGAAGAAGTACCCGAGCCCCAGGCACGCCACGAGGATCGGGTTGAGGATCGAGTTGACGTTGTACGGGCTGATGTAGGGCAGCCCCATGGTCACGATGTCGGTCTGCCCCTCGACCACGACGGACTGCTGGGCGAGCACGTTGTCGGTGGTCACCGCGTGGACGGCCTCGACCTCGCCCGCCTGCACGGAGGTCATGCGGTGGGGCGCGCGCACGGTGTGGAAGATGCGGCGGGCCAGGCGGGCAGGGGTACGATCGAGGGCCCCGGCGACGCCGAGGTAGGTGAGCCGGTCGCGGGCGCTCCACTCCCACTCGCGGCGCTGCAAGAAGCCGAACTGGGCGGGGAAGGTGTCGGTGTTGAGCGTCGTCTCGATCTGGAAGACGGTGACGCCGCTCGCCGCGATGAGCCGGCCCATCCGCCAGTTCGACGAGTGCAGCTCCGAGCGCGTCTGGTCCATGAACGACCGGCTGTGCTGCATGGTGACCGGATTGTGGTGATGGCGAAGGCTGCGGTAGCTGGCGAGCCCGGTCGCCACGCTCTTGTGACCCCCGTCCATCGCCACGAGGTTGATGTTGACGTAGACGAGGAGGTCGCTCTCGGCGGCACGGCGGTTGATCTCGACGTCCTCGCCCTTCTCTGTGGTCCCGAGGTGGACGAGCTGGTCGGGGTCCTCGGCGTCGTGCTGGAGCAGGAGCCCGTGAGGGGCGAAGGCGTCGTAGACGCGGTCCCCGAGGGCGTGGCGGAGCTCGGGCTCGGTCATCCGGCGATGCAGTGCGAGGGCGGCGAGGAGCACGACGTCGTCGACCCCCGCCGCGGCGGCGAGCTCCAGCACCTCCTCGACGACGAGCTGTCGGACGTCCGGGCGCTCCATCGGAGGCAGCGGCAGCGACACGTCGTCGAAGGCGATGGTCAGCCTCATGCCCGGGCGCAGCAGCGCCGGGAGCGGGTCGCGGTCTCCGAGCGGGTGGGTGAGGGAATGGCGGACGGCGGCTCGCGGGTCGGAGAGCGGCTCGAGGGGCTCCGGGGCGTAGACGACACGGCTCCCCTCGGGGAGGCGCTCGAGCCGGAACCGCTCCCCGTGCCAGAAGAGGGTGGGCGGGGTCGAGCGGTCGACGTCGAGCACGAAGCCGGGCCTGGGACTCATCGAGTCGTTCCTTTCCGGGTGCGGAGGTCGAAGACGATCTTCACGGCACCGCGCCGCCCGGCGGCGCCAGCGTGGACGATCGCCTCCTCGAAGCGCTCGAGCGGGTAGGCGGCAGAGACGAGGGAACCCAGGCCGGCGGTGGCGACGAGGGAGAAGGCGAGGTCGAAGGTGCGAGGCGCCGGCAGGTCGCCGCTCGCCGGTTCGGTGCCGTAGGCGTAGGCGCCCACCAGGCGCAGCTCGCGGTGCCACAGCACGGCCAGGTCGACGGTCGTGCGGCCCGGCATGCCCACCAGCACGACGGTCCCACCGGGCCGGGCCAGGCCGAGCGACGCGGTGAGCGACTCGGCCGAGCCGACGCAGTCGAAGACCACGTCGGCACCGTCCGAGAGCCGTCCGCCGACGGCCAGCGAGCCGGTGGCACGTCGGACGGTGCGGGCCAGTTGGGCCGGCGGCACGACCACGTCGGCGCCGAACCCTTCGGCCATCCGTCGCTGGACCGGGTGCTTGGCCCCGACGACGACCGTGTGGGGGCTCGTCGGGCGGACGAGGTGGGTGAGCGCGGCGACCGTGGCGAGGCCGAGGGTCCCCGCGCCGAGGACGACGACGGTCGCCCCGGACGGCACCGAGGCGGCGAGAGCGGCGTGCACGGCACAGGCGGTGGGCTCGACGACGACGGCCTCCTCGTCGTCGAGGGCGTCCGGTACGGGGTGGAGCTGCGACGCGTGGGCGACGATGCCCGCGGTCGACCAGCCACCGCCGGTGTCCGCGCAGAAGCCCGTCTGCAGGCCGGGGGCGAGCGGACCGTCGGTCAGGTGGCTGCAGCGTCCGGTGCGACCCGACGCGCACGACGGGCACGGAGGGCGCACGTGGCGGGTGGCACAGCCGAGGACGGGCTCGACGACGGCGCGCGTCCCGGGGGCGAGCTCCCTGCCGGCGTGGTCGACGCCGCCCTCGTCGAGGACCCCGACGACCTCGTGCCCGGGGACGAACGGGAAGCTCACGATGTCCTCGAAGTAGCGCGAGCTTCGGCCGTCGACGGTGGCGAGGTCCGATCCGCAGATGCCGGACAGCGTCGGGCGGAGGCGGTGCCAGTCCTCGCCGGGCAGGGCCGGGGGATCGGCGTCCACCAGACGCAGCGGTCCGACGTGGGCGCCTCGGCCCGATGCCACAGCCGACGCAAGGCGAGCGGCGGCGAAGCGCGGCAGGTTGCGCTCGAAGACGAGCGCCCTCACGCGTCGACCCCGCCGCGCCCGTCGGCTCGCCGGCGGCGTGCGCCGACCAGCGCGGCCTGGCTCGGCCCGGCCGACTCCCGCGTGGATCGTGGCCCGAGCGGGAGCAGCGGGCGTGCCCCGCCCTCCGCCTTCGCCCAGTGCTCGACGTGCCAGCCACGTCGGCGGGCGATGGCGGCGAGCTTGGCCTCGGGGTTGACGGCTACGGGGAAGCCGACGGCCTCGAGGAGGGGCAGGTCGCTCGCCGAGTCGGCGTAGGCCATCGACTCCTCGAGGCGCAGCCCCTCGGCCGACGCGTACTCGGCGAGCACGTGCGCACGGGCTTCGCCGATGGGGGGAAGCTCGCTGAGGCGTCCGGTGAAGCGGCCGTCGCGCTCGTCGAGACGGGAGCACACGATGTCGTCGAAGAGGGGCCGGAGGGGCTCGACGACGAGGTCGAGGGCGCCGGTGATGAGGACGGTCCGGTGCCCGAGCGCCCGATGGCGGCGCACGCGGGCGATCGCCGCTGGGAACGCCTTGGCGAGGAGGAGGTCGTAGAAGAGCTCCCAGCTGTCGTCCCGCAGCGCCGAGGCCGACGCGTCCTCGTAGCGGCGGTAGAAGGAGCGGAGGAAGTCGCCCCGGTCTCGCCGGTCGAGGGCGAGGAGCGACGGTGCCTCGAGGACGAGCTGGGCGACGAAGGCGGCTCGTCGGCGCGGGCCGAGGTGGCGTGAGGCCAGCCAGGCGTACGCGTCGACGACGTTGGACGCCACCAGGGTGTTCTCGAGGTCGAACGCGGCGAGGTGCCGTTCCGGCGACAGGATGGCGTTCAGGGCGCGTTCCGAGCGAGGTGCCTGCGTCGAGCGCCCCGGAGCGGTCCGCACCCGGGCGTGGAGGACGACCGAGGGGAGGTGGACGTCGTGGACGTAGCGTCCCCAGTCGACGACGGCGGGGTCGAAGCAGTACCGGGCCCGGTCGTCCTCGTCGAGGGTGTCCCACAGGTCGAGCAGGCGGTCGACCCGGTAGCGGGCCTCGGTCTCGGTGTAGGAACCGTAGAGCTCGACGTAGCCCAGCGCCCGGTCGGCGAGCAGGTGGCGCTCCTCGAGGGCGGCGACCCACGCGGCCTGGCGGCCTCGGAGGGGGAGGGCACCGACGGCCCGCTCGGCCAGCTCCATCAGCCGGCCGGCCCGAGCGAGCTGGCGCTGGACGCGCCCGCGCCCCGGGAAGGACCACTCGGGCACCACGATCGGCTGGCCGTCGGCGTCGTAGAGGGGGTGCTCGGAGAACCAGGCCTGGACGAGCTCGACGAGGCGACCGTAGCGAAGGGGGTTGCGGACTCCCGAGGCGACGTGGAGCACCTCGGGGCGCTCCGGGGCAGGCACGTCGCGTGCGAGAGGGGCACCGGCGGGGCCACGTGCCGCCGCTGCGATGATGGCGGCGACCACGAGGTCCACGGGGATCACGTCGATGACGCCCTCGGGGACCCCGGGGAACTCCTTCAGGAGCCCACGGGCGTAGGAGACGATGATCGGCTCGGCCATGCGGAAGCCCCGGATCCAGCCGGGTCGGGGCTCGGCCAGGGCCGACTCGATGATGGAGGGTCGGACGATCGTGAGGGCGAGCTCGCCGGCGAACTGCTCGACCAGGGCGCGCTCGCCGAGCGCCTTCGTGTAGGGATAGGCGTCCGGCCACCCGAGCGACACGGCGCGCGCCTGGCCCGCTTCGACCATCCGGCGCCGGACCCACTCGACGCGTTGGCGCTCGGCGCGGGCGGCCAGCAGGTGGACCCCGGCGGCACCGAGCTCGCGGCGGGCCTCCTCCGTGAAGGTGACGAGCCGTTCGGGACGCCGTGACTCGGCGTCGAGGTCACCCCGCTGGCGCCTGGCCGCGGCGACCTCGGCGCGCCAGTCGACGTCGACGGCGAAGCGGCTCTCGCCGAGCAGCTCCTCGGCGACCTCGCCCTGGTGGGTGGCGGCGACGTAGGCCGTGGAGACGGCGAGGAGGTGCCGGGGACCGCGCCGTCCCTCCTGCTCCGCGAGGGCTCGGGCCTCGACGACGGCCGAGGCGACTCGGGAGGGGCCGAGGAGGTTGACCTCGACCGCGGCGTCGAGCGGCGCGTCGAAGCTCACGGTGGCGGCGGAGTGCACGACGACGTCGCAGTGCGAGAGGGCGGTGAGGCCGTCGCCGTCGAGCCCGAGCCCGTCGGTGCCGACGTCGCCGGCGACGGCGGCGACCCGGCCGCCCACGACGTCGTCGAAGGCCGGACCGTGCTCGTCGCGCAAGCGGTCGAAGCAGTCGTTCTTCAGCACCTCGCGTCGGACCCGGTCCAGCGGGCCGGCGCGGCGCCCGGGCCGGACCAGCAGCACGACCTCGCTGTCGGGGACGGTGCGCAGGATCCGTTCGACGAGGGCGGTGCCGAGGAAGCCGGTCGCACCGGTGACGAAGAAGCGGGACCCGGCGAGGGCCTCGTCCACGTTGGTCACCGCGTCTGTCTACCATATGGTAAGTGGCTCGGGCGACACGGACGGCAGGCACAGCGGCAGGCGGCTCGTCGGAGGCCCGATCCGTGGGGGGCGCGTCCTCGGGCGCGGCCCCGCCGGGGACCGCGGCGCGGATCCTCCAGGCCGCCCTCGCCTCGTTCGCCGGCCGCGGTTACGACGCGACGTCGCTCGACGCCCTCGCTGCCGGCCTCGACGTGCGCAAGCAGACCATCCTCTACTGGTACCCGTCGAAGGAGGTCCTCCTCGAAGCAGTGGTCGACCAGTGCGCGCTCGAGCTCTCGACCGTCCTCGAGGCGTCCCTCCGGGGTGCCGGCGACGGCTGGGCCAAGGTCGAGGCAGTGGTGCGCTCGGTCTTCCGTCTGGCGGCCCGACGACCGGAGGTGCTCGGCCTGGTCAGGGAGACCGGGCGGCTCGGGCCCCCGGCGTCGACGCGGTTCCTTACCGCGCTCGGGCCCCTGGTGGAGGGGGCGTCGGCGTTCCTCGAGGCCGAGATGGACGCCGGCCACCTGCGACGGCACGAGCCGAGGCTGCTGCTGGTGGCGATCTACTCGACGGTGATCGGCATGCTCACCGAGGTCGACGTGCTTCGGGCGCTCGGCGAGGAGCCCACGGCCCGCTCCCTGGTGCGCCGCCGTCGCGAGCTGCTCGACCTGCTGCGCTCGGCGCTCGTCGCCGATGGCTCGGAGGGCCCGAGGCGCCGTCTGCCGACCGGGTCGTCCGGGACGGGGGAGCCGTGACGTGTCCGGGGTGAGCGGGACGGGGGAGCCGTGACGTGTCCGGGGTGAGCGGGACGGGGGAGCCGTGACGTGTCCGGGGTGACCGGGACGCCTCGTCGGGGGCGTCAGGGGGTGGACTCTCGCTGCCGCCGCTCCCAGCGGGACGGCTTGGGAGGTGGCGGCAGCGGTCGCTTGGGAGCCTTGGGCGTGTAGCGCTTGTTGGCGACGGGGCCCGAGGGTGCCTTCGCCCCGTGGGCCCGACCCCCCGCCGGGGCACGTGAGCTCCGCGCCGGGGCCCCCCCGGGACTGCTGGCGGCTTCGGCCCGTCGGTCGGCCGCCGCCTGTCGCTGGATCTTGTAGGAGCGGTAGAGCAGCCAGACGGCCAGGGCGAAGAACGGCAGGCCGAGGAAGAGGTAGGTGCCGAAGGCCGCGCCGGTGAAGAGCGCCACGAAGCCGACCGGGGCCCGGCGACCCAGGAGGGTGACCACCAGCAGCAGCCCGGCGGCGATCAGCCCGACGGTGAGCGTCCCCTGTGGCGTGAGCTGGCCCTTGGCCAGCCGGAACGACTTGTTGGAGGTCTCGGTGAAGTAGATCATCACCGCGAACAGCGCAGCCCCGCCGGCCGCCGCGAACGAGAAGCGCTTCTCGCGGTCGTCGAGGCGGTCGATGGCCCACTTGACCGAGAAGTCGGACCGGCCGCCGGCGCTGGCCGACGGCACGCCCGCACGGGGCCGGCTCCACCGACGGGCCGCGGGGCGTCGTGCCCCCGGCGCCTCGTCGTCGGCGTGCTCGCGTCCGGGCGTCATGGGACGAGGCTACCGGTTCAAGGGGGAGGCGACGAACCGGGGGCGGGCGGGGACGAAACGGCGTCGCCGCCCGACGGGCCCACCGCCGGCCGCCGAGCGGACGGACCGGCGTCCCCGGCGGTGCCGCCCGGGTCAGCCGGGTGCGTCGCAGAGGACGAGACGGAGGCCGTGGTTGTCCTCGGGGGGGACCTCCACGGGAGCCGCAGCCTGCTGGTGCCGAAGGGGGCCGGCCGCAGCTCCGCCGGTCGGCGCGGGCGGGGCCACGAGCACGCCCGGCAGCGCGGTCGGCCGTGCGCCGGCCACGCCGGCGGGCTCGGCCACGCGCAGGTGCAGGTGGTGGACGCGGCCCGCCCGGCTGCCCAGCCACGAGCGGACGGCGGGAGCGGGGGCTCCGTCCGCCGGAGCGACCAGACGGAGACCGAGGGGACCGGGCCAGCGGAGCTCCGCCCACGCGATGCCGTCGGCATCTCCGCTGGCCACCTCGGTGCCGCCGAGGAGCCCGGCGAAGAGCGCGAGACCCTCGGAGAGGTGTGCCACGGCGTGGACCACGAGCTCGAGCCGGGCGGGCGGCAGAAGGGCGCCGTCTCGCGCTGCCCGTGCGCCGGTCGGGAAGTCGCCGGGGGGATCGTTGACCCAGTCCCCGGCGGCCTGCGCCAGCTGGACGACGACCCCGGTGGCCTCGCGAGGGGAAAGGAACGCCTCGAGCCAGCCGGGATCGCTCCGGTCGACGTCGAGCGGCGTGTACCCCGCCGCCGTCGCGGCCGCGAGCGCGGTGTCGAGGTCGGGGACCTTGAAGGTCAGGTGGTGCGCCCCGGGGCCGTGGCGGGCGAGGAAGCGGGCGAGGAAGTCGCTCTCGTCGACCCGGGCGGGCATGAGGAGCTCGAGGCGGGCGTCGTTGCCGAACCGGAGCTGTGCGGGCGAGAAGCCGAGGCCGGGCCCGCCCGACTTCCAGCGGGCGCCGAGGTCGACGGCGTAGCGCGCCCAGGCGTCCTGCCAGCGCGGCACCGAATGGGCGACGTGGTCGAGGACCACGCCTTCGACGGACCGCTCCGTGCGGTGGTGACCCCGATGGCGCCCGGTCGTCGTCATGCCACACCTTTGCCGGTCGGGCCCGTCGCCGTCGAACCGGCACGGCGCGGCCGGCGGCGTGCCGACGGCTTGAGCAGGAGCCGTGCCGGCGGTACCGTCGCACGGTGGACTTCCGTACCGAGCCTCTCTCCGAGCTGGCCCGACGTGTGCGCGCAGGCGAGCAGTCGGCTCGCGAGCTCGTCGGCGAGGCCCTGGCGCGGATCGACGCCCACAACCCGACGCTCAACGCATTCGTGGCGGTCGACGGAGCGCGTGCGCTCGACGCAGCCGGCGCCATCGACGAGGCGGTGGCCGCCGGAACCGACCCCGGACCGCTCGCCGGGATCCCTATCGGCGTGAAGGACCTCGAGGACGCGGCGGGGTTCGTCACCACGCTCGGGTCGGCCGCCCTCGCCACCGGGCGCCGGCCGGCGACCGAGAGCTCGGTGCTCGTCTCCCGCCTGGTGGCCGCCGGCTGTGTGGTCGTCGGGAAGACCAACACGCCCGAGCTCGGGTGGAAGGCCGTGACGGACAACCGGCTGTTCGGCGCGACCGCCAACCCGTGGAACCTCGAGCACACGCCGGGGGGGTCCTCGGGGGGGAGCGCAGCGGCCGTCGCTTCCGGGATGGTCCCGCTGGCCACCGGCTCGGACGGTGGCGGGTCGATCCGGATCCCCGCGGCGTGCTGCGGGCTGACCGGGGTCAAGCCGTCGCTCGGCAGGGTGCCCTCGGGTGGGCCGACCGCGCCCGACTGGCACCACCTCTCGACCAAGGGCCCCATCGCCCGGCGCCTGGCCGACGTGGTGGAGGCGCTCGAGGTGGTGGTGGGCCCCGATCCCACCGACCTACGTTCGTTGCCCAAGCCCGAGGAGTCGTGGCGGGCCGCCCTCGTCGACGCACGCGTCCCCCAACAGGTCGCCTGGTCGCCGACGCTCGGCTACGCCGAGGTCGACGCCGAGGTGCTGGCGATCTGCGAGCGCGCCGTGGCGGTGCTCGGCTCGCTCGGGGCGGACGTGACCGTCGTCGACGAGGTCTTCCCGTCGGACCCCGTCGACGACTGGCTGTCGATGGCCGGGGCGTACAACCTGCGCACGCTGGCCGAGGTGCGGGGGACGCCAGCCTGGGGCGAGGTCGACCCGGTGCTGGCCATGATTGCCGACGGTGCCGCATCCATGAGCGCCCTCGACCTGGTCCGGGTCGAGGACCGGTGCCACGAGCTCAACGTGCGGCTCGTCAGCGTCTTCCGCACGGCCCGCCTGCTCGTCACGCCCACCACGGCGGCTGCCGCTCCGCCACGGTCGCTCGACGGGTCGGGCCTCGTCAACGGCGCCGTCGACGTCAACTGGGTGAAGTTCACCTACCCGTTCAACCTGACCCGGTCGCCGGCCGCGTCGGTCTGCGTCGGGCTGACGGAGGCCGGGCTGCCCGTGGGGCTGCAGCTGGTCGGGCCCCAGCACGGCGATGTGGTCGTCCTGCGGGCCGCTGCGGCCCTCGAGGAGGCGCTCGGCTTCGAGGCCGTGGCGCCGGGGTTCGGCGCGACGGCGTGACGCGGCGTCGGCTCGGCGAGCGCCGAGCCGTGCAGGTTCAGCCGACCGACCCGTAGAAGCGGGCGTCGCCGAAGGTCGTCACCGTGCCGTCGGCCTCGACCTCCCAGTACCCGAAGCCGTCGGCGGTCGGCGCCATCCCGACCATCGGAGCACTGAGCGGTGAGCCGCCCATCGAGCCCGAGAACCGGGCGTCGCCGAAGGCGAACACGCCCCCGTCG
>CAZSYT010000100.1:0-9717 GCA_964610905.1 uncultured Acidimicrobiaceae bacterium | reverse complement strand
TGTTCAGGGGCTTGCCGCCCATCGAGCCGTAGAAGCTGGCGTCGCCGAAGGAGAACACGCCGCCGTCGGCGGCGACCTCCCAGTACCCCGTGCCGTCGGGGGTCGCCGCCATGCCGACGACCGGCGCGACGAGCACGGGTGCTCCGGTGAACGGCAGGCCCGCCGCGCCGCCCTCCCCCTCCGGGCCCCCGCTCGCCGGTGCGCCGACCTCGACCGGCGGAGGTGGAGCGTCGACGACGCCAGGCGCCGCCTCGGACCGCGGCGTCGACGGCAGCGGCAGCACGGTCGCGGCGGCGCTCCCCGTGCTGGCGAGCAGCGTGCCCGCGGCAAGACCGAGGGCCCACGCCCCACCCCGCACGAGCCCGCCCGCACCGCGCCCACCCCCACGCCGCCTCGAGCGCTGCGTGCCACGCGGCGCGCGCGGTGCGATCTCTTCGCCCATCGCCGTCCTTCGCCCCTTGTCCGACCGGTGCGCCCGCGCTGGCCGCCCGACGTCCCCTGCTGCCTGGGTCGTCACCTTAGCCTGCGACCGGGGACGGACGCCCTGACCGGCGACGCTCCCCCGTGGGCGTCTCGACGGCGGTCGTCAGTGGTGGAACGCGCTCCGGCGGCGACCGTCGGCCGGCACCGTGCCCGTCGCGCGGTCGCCGAGCTCGGCGACGACGGCGGCGAGGTCGGCGACCAATAGCTCGGCCAGGTTCCGACTGAAGCCGTTGCGGACGACGACGCGCAGCACCGACACGTCCTCCTGACCGGCCGGCATGGCGTAGGCGGGTACCTGCCACCCGTGGGCCCGCAGGGCGTCGGAGACGTCGTAGACCGAGAAGCGCTCCTCGCCCCCTGTCGTGCGGAAGGCGACGACGGGGAGCTCCGAGCCGTCGGAGAGGAGGGTGAAGGGCCCGAGGTGGGCGACCTCGTGGGCGATCCACCGAGCCGTGTCGCGGCATGCCTGCTGGACGCGGGTGTAGCCGTCGACACCGAGCCGCACGAAGTTGTAGTACTGCGCGACCACCTGCGCGCCGGGGCGCGAGAAGTTGAGCCCGAAGGTGGGCATCGAGCCACCGAGGTAGTCCACGTCGAAGACGAGCTCGCGGGGCAGCGCGGTGGACGAGCGCCACACGGCCCACCCGACGCCCGGGTAGACGAGACCGTACTTGTGCCCGGACGCGTTGATCGACTGGACCCTCGGCACGCGGAAGTCCCACGCCAGGTCCGGATCGAGGAACGGGGCGACGAAGCCACCCGACGCTGCGTCCACGTGGAGCGGGACGCCGACACCCGACGTCGCCTCGAGCTCGTCGAGGGCAGCGGCGATGTCGGCCACGGGCTCGAAGGTGCCGTCGAAGGTCGACCCCAGCACGGCCACGACGCCGATGGTCCGCTCGTCGCAGTGGGCGAGCGCGCCCTCGGGTGTCAGGTGGCTGCACGCCGCGCTGACGGGGACGAGCCTCGCCTCCACGTCCCAGTAGCGGCAGAACTTCTCCCAGCAGACCTGCACGTTCGCCCCCATGACGAGATTGGGCCGGTCGCTCGGCTCGCCCGCCGCGGCGCGACGGGACCGCCAGCGGTGGAGCAGGGCGAGACCGCCGAGCATGCACGCCTCGCTCGAGCCGGTGGTCGACGTGCCGGTCGCCTCCTCGGCCTCCTCCGCGTGCCAGAGGTCGGCGAGCATGGCGACGCACCGCTGCTCGAGCTCGGCCGTCTGGGGGTACTCGTCCTTGTCGACCATGTTCTTGTCGGCGCACTCGTCGATGAGGGCACGGGCCTGCGGCTCCATCCAGGTCGTGACGAACGTGGCCAGGTTGAGCCGGGCGTTGCCGTCGAGCATGAGCTCGTCGTGGACGATCTGGAACGCGGTGTCCGGGTCCATGCCGCCGGCGGGAAGGCGGTAGCGAGCGAGCTCGGCCGTCTCACCCGGCTGTGCGAACTGGGGCCGGTAGCTGACCGTGGCATCGGCGTGCTCGGCCCGGACGTTGCGGTGGAGCGCCATGGGCGGAGGCTACCCCGACGTCCCCGCCGGGTTTGGGCAGGACCGGCAGGGGCTCCGGCGGGAGGCTCCGGTGGGCTCCGGCGGGAGGCTCCGGCGGGCTCCGGCGGGAGGCTCCGACGGGTCCTCCACCTCGCCGGGCACGGACGGGCAGCGGCGGTCCCGTGGTCGGTCCCCGAGGAGGTGCGGTGTACGCTCGACCGATGGACCGCTCGCTCCGCTCCCACGCCGCCCGGGTCGCCGATGGGTGAGCCGCTCCGCCCGGCGCCCGGTCCCGTGCTGGTCGTCGACTACGGCGCGCAGTACGCGCAGCTGATCGCCCGCCGTGTGCGCGAAGCAGGCGTCTACAGCGAGATCGTCCCCCACACGCTGCAGGTCGCCGACCTCCTCGCCAGGAACCCCGCCGCCGTCGTGCTGTCGGGCGGACCGGCGAGCGTGTACGCCGAAGGCGCCCCGCGCCCCGATCCGGCGCTGTTCGCCGCCGGCGTCCCCGTCCTCGGCATCTGCTATGGGTTCCAGGCCATGGCCGCTGCGCTCGGGGGCACCGTCGAGCGGACCGAGGGCTCCGAGTTCGGTCGGACGCCCGTCGACGTCGTGCCGGGCTCGCAGCTGCTCGCCGGGCTCCCGGGGCGTCACCACGTCTGGATGTCGCACCGCGACGCCGTGACGGGGCTGCCGCCGGAGCTCCGGGTCGCCGCCTCGTCGCCCGGGGCTCCCATCGCCGCCTTCGAGCGGCCCGACGCTCGCCTCTACGGCGTCCAGTGGCACCCCGAGGTCGCCCACACCGAGCACGGCCAGGACGTGATCGCCCGCTTCCTCCACGAGGCAGCGGGCATCGAGCCGACGTGGACGACCGAGTCGATCATCGACGAGGCCGTGACCTCCATCGCCGAGCGGGTGGGCGGACGCCACGTGCTGTGCGCCCTCTCCGGAGGCGTCGACTCGGCCGTCGCCGCGGCGCTCGTCCACCGTGCCGTCGGGTCACAGCTCACCTGCGTGTTCGTGGACCACGGGTTCCTCCGGGCCGGCGAGGTCGCGCAGGTCGAGCGCGACTTCGTCCGGGCGACGGGGGTCACCCTCGTCTCGGTGGACGCCCGCCAGCGCTTCCTCGACGCCCTCGACGCCCTCGACGACCCCACCGACCCCGAGGCCAAGCGCAAGGCCATCGGCCACGAGTTCATCCGGGTCTTCGAGGAGACCGCGTCGCGGGTCATCCGCGAGCAGGGCCACGCCGGGGACATCGAACTGCTCGTGCAGGGGACGCTCTACCCCGACGTCGTCGAGTCGGGGGGCGGGGAGGGTGCCTCGGTCATCAAGACCCACCACAACGTGGGGGGGCTTCCCGAGGACCTCTCCTTCGAGCTGATCGAGCCGCTGCGCAAGCTCTTCAAGGACGAGGTCCGGGCGGTCGGCCTCGAGCTCGGGCTTCCCGAGGAGCTCGTCTGGCGCCAGCCGTTCCCCGGTCCGGGGCTCGCCATCCGCATCCTGGGCCGGGTAACCGAGGAGCGTCTCGCCATCCTCCGCCGGGCCGACGCCATCGTCCGCGAGGAGCTGACCGCGGCAGGTGTCGACCGGACGGTCTGGCAGTGCCCGGTCGTCCTGCTCGCCGACGTCCGCTCGGTGGGCGTCCAGGGCGACGGCCGCACCTACGGGCACCCGATCGTCCTGCGCCCGGTCAGCAGCGAGGACGCCATGACCGCCGACTGGTCGCGGCTCCCCGACGACGTCCTCGCCCGCATCTCGAACCGAGTGACCAACGAGGTCGACGCCGTCAACCGGGTGGTGCTCGACATCACGAGCAAGCCACCGGGAACCATCGAGTGGGAGTGACGACCGAACGGGAGTGACGACGCCGACCTCGGCGCTCGTTGGACGCACAGGGGGCCCGGCGCCGGTGCACCGGGCCCCCTGACCGAGGTCGGAAGCGGCAGCCCCGGCTCGCCGGGGTGCGCCCGTCAGCCGATGGTGAGCCCCTGCGCGGCCGTGAACCGCTCGGCCACGTCGGCCCAGTTGACGAGGTTCCACAGGGCGCCGATGAAGTCGGCCTTCACGTTCTTGTACTGCAGGTAGAAGGCGTGCTCCCAGACGTCGAACACGAGCAGGGGAACCGAGCCGTTGCCGATGTTGCCCTGGTGGTCGTAGACCTGCTCGACGACGAGCCGCTTCCCCAGCGGCTCCCAGGCGAGCACGCCCCATCCGGAGCCCTGCACTGTGGTGGAGGTCTGGGTCATCTGGGCGCGGAACGCGTCGAAGGAGCCGAAGTGCTCGTCGATGGCCGAGCCCAGCCCGCCGTCGGGCTTGTCGCCGCCGTCGGGCGAGAGGTTCCGCCAGAAGATGGAGTGCAGCACGTGGCCCGAGATGTTGAAGGCGAGCGTCTTCTCGAGGCCGACGATGGCGCCGTACTCCTCCTTCTCGCGCGCCTCGGCCAGCTTGTCCAGCGTCGTGTTGGCGCCGGCCACGTAGGCAGCGTGGTGCTTGCCGTGGTGGAGCTCGATGATCTCGCCGGAATAGTGCGGCTCTAGGGCGCCGGGGTCGTAAGGCAGGTCGGGCAGGACGTACGCAGCCATCGTCACTCCTCTTCGCTCTCGGTGCTTCGTCGGATTGCTCGACCCAGCGTAGTGCGGGTGCTCCGGGTCGGGGACGGCGAGCACGTGAGCGGCAAGACCACGGCGGCGCGTGCGGCGGCGGCGGGCCCCGTGGCTCCCTCCGGCGCACCGGCAGGCGTCGGGGCGACGGCGGCGGGCCCCGTGGCTCCCTCCGGCGCACCGGCAGGCGTCGGGGCGACGGAGGCGTCCGTTCGCCCCGCCACTACGTCCGCTCAGCGCGCAGGTGCTCGCTGGAGGACGACGTCGAGGTGGTCGCCGACCGGCTCGTCGCCGACGCCGAGGCGTACGGCCACCCGCAGGACCGAGCCGTGGTCACCGAGCGAGAACGACCGCTCGACCACCCGGACGGCGCGGGCCGTCGGCGTGACGAGCAGCCCCGCTGGGACGAGGGTGAGCGTGCCGCTCGACCACGCGCCGACGTGCACCTCGGCGACCCCCGTGGGCTGCGCCACGACGAGCTCGACGCCACGGCCGGTGGCCCGCACGTAGCCGACCTCGCCGTGCATGGGCGAACCGTCGGAGAGCGACCAGGTCTGCTGGCGGTAGGCGAGGAACGGGCGGCCGGTCGCCGTGAATGTCGTCTCCTCGCGATAGTGGAACGGCGCCCGGCCGGCGAGGAAGCCCGTCCCCTCACCCTCCCACCGGCCCACCAGGGGACGGAGGGCGTCGGCGTCGGCGGGGACCAGGTCGTCGTCCACGCCGGCGAGGCTACCGGCTACGGCCGGCACCGGACTTCGCCGTGGAGCACGGCGAACCACCCGTCCGGCGACGCCGCCCACCGCCGCCACCCGGCGGCGAGCTCCTCGAGGTCGCCACGCCGAGCGAGGCCGAGGGCGAGCGCCTGGTCGGCGACGGCCGAGGTGGTGATCCGCTCGGCCCACAGGCCCCCCCACCACAGGCGGTCGTCTGGCGAGGCGTGGCACCACGCACTGGCCGACGGCTCGACCTCGGCGAAGCCGGCGAGGTGCGCCCAGGCGAGCAGGCGCCGGCCCGCCCCGGGCTCGGCCCCGTTCGCCCGGGCGACGGCCAGGTACAACGACCGCCACCGCTCGAGCGCCGGCTCCTCCGGGTACCACGCCATCGCCGGGTAGTCGGCGTCGCGTGCCGCGACCACGCCGCTCGGCCGGCACACCCGGAGCAGCTCGACCAGCGCGGCGACCGGGTCGCCCAGGTGCTGGAGCAGCTGGTGGGCGTGGACCACGTCGAAGCTGTCGTCGGGGAACGGCAGGGCGTAGACGTCGGCCTCGCGCACCTCGACGGACGCCAGGCCCCGTTCGGCGAGCGTCCGGCGGGCCACGTCGAGGACGGCCGGCGCGTTGTCGACGGCCACCACGCGGCCCGGGGCGACGCGAGCGGCCAGGTCCGCGGTGAGCGTCGCCGGCCCGCACCCGACGTCGAGCAGGTCGAGGCCGGGCCGCAGGTCACCGAGGAGGTAGGCCGCGGAGTTCTCGGCCGTCCGCCAGGTGTGCGAGCGCAGGACGCTCTCGTGGTGGCCGTGGGTGTACCGGTCGCTCGTCATAGCGCAAGCGTGGGCCCGGTCGGTCGCCCGGGCAAGCCGATGCCCCGCCCCGGCACCCGACCGCCGGTCAACCTCCGGCAGCGGCCGTGCGCGGCGAGGGCGCCCCCACGTCCGACCGCCTGACGTCGAGCCACGGCACGCCGGCCGGAGCACCCTCGAGGTCGGCCGACGTCCAGAACCCCGGCAGCGGGCCGACCGCGACGCCGGCGGAGGCGTACTGGCGAAGGCGGGAGCGGCCGTCCACGTCGAGCATGTCCACGGCGTCGAAGAAGGCCCCGGGACCGGCTGCCCGCAGCGCGGTGTCGCCCTCGCTCGGACGTCGGGGCAGGTCGGAGGTGAGCACGAGCAGAGGTCGACCGTCCGGGTCGCCACCCCGCAAGGCGTGGGCTCGCCCCAGCGCCTTCCACAGCACGTCGGCGCGGAGCAGACCTCCCCGGCGGCTCGCGAAAGGGCCCGGGACGTCCACGTGCCACCGGCCCCCGGTGGCGTCCTCCACGACGAAGTCGACCGTCACGCCCGTCCGGGGCACCCGGTGGTCGCGTCGCACCACGGCGAACCCGGCGTCGACGAGGACCTCCGCGGCCAGCCTGGTCGCCGCCTTCCCCTCGCGCACGGCCCGGCTACGTACGTCCTCGCCGACGGCGCCAGCCCCAGGAGGCGCCGTCTCGCCCGCTCGCCGGCGCCGGGCTCCGGACGCAGCGCGCCCGTCGCCCGGCGCGGGAGGCGGGGCGGGAGGCAGGTCGCCCGCCGCCTCCCCCAGTGCCTCGGCGACGCGACTGCGGGCGATCTCGACGTAGGCGGCGTCGAGGTCGTACCCGACGTAGCGACGGCCCAGCCGCGAAGCGGCGACGAGCGCCGACCCGCTGCCCATGAACGGGTCGAGGACCAGGTCGTCCCGGAACGTGTAGAGCCGGATGAGCTGTTCGGGCAGCTCGACCGGGAACGGGGCCGGATGGCCGACCCGCCGGGCGCTCTCGGGCGGGATGCTCCACAGGTCGAGCGTCAGCGCGAGGAAGTCCTCGGTCAGCAGGGTGCTCTCGTGGGGGAGACCCTCTGCGGCACGTCGCTTGACGGACCGGGCCCGGTCGAAGCGTCCCTTGCTGGCCACGACGACCCGCTCGGTGACGTCGCGGAGCACCGGGTTGGCGGCGCTCCGGAACGAGCCCCAGGCGCAGGAGCCGTTGGCGCCCTCGCCCTTCTGCCAGACAAGCTCGCCTCGTAGGAGCAGGCCGAGGTCGTCCTGGAGGATGCGGACGACGTCTGCCGACAGGCTGCGGTACGGCTTGCGGCCGAGGTTGGCCACGTTGACGGCGATGCGCCCGCCGGGCTCGAGCTTGGCGACGCACTCGGCGAAGACGTCGGTCAAGAGCTGGAGGTACTCGAGGTACGAACCGGGCACGCCTTCGCGGTCGAGCTCCTCCTCGTAGGCCTTGCCGGCGAAGTAGGGGGGTGAGGTCACGACCAGCGCGACCGAGCCGTCGGCGACGGCGTCCATGTGCCGAGCGTCGCCGCACACGAACGGCTCGGCGACGGGCGCGGGCGCCACGACCCGGTCGTCGTCGCTCAGGTCGGGGGCACGGAACCGTCCGTAGAACGCGGTGGCATCGTGGTTCTCGCGCCGACCGACTCCGAAATTGGACGTTGCCGTGCGCCGTCGATCCACCAGCCCTCCCTCGCCGACACTATCCGAGCGAAAGGGTACGACCGGGGTGTCCCGGTCCCAGCGCCGCTCGACGACGTGCACGGGTGGGGACGGAGGGAGTCGAACCCTCACTCGGGGCGGTTTAAGCGCCCTGCCTCTGCCAGTTGGGCTACGTCCCCGTGCGCTCACAGGTGCCCGCCACCGTAGCGGCCCACGTGGCACCGACCGGTGGCTCGGCTTTCGCGACGGCGGCAGGTCGGCGGGATCGAGGCAGCGGGCGAACGGAGCGGTCACCCGGGCGCCGGGCCGCCGAGCGCCGCGGCGAGGGCGGCGAGCTCCTCGGCCCGCGGGCAGTCGACCGGGCGCCACAACGAGCCGGGGTCGTCGTCCCACGGGCCGAGCACCATGTTCGGGCGCCCCGCCGGCGACCAGCGCGGCCACGCCGGGCCTCCTGGGTCGGGGGTGCCGCCCCGCGCGAAGGTCCCCCAGGCGCGCCGCATCGCCCCCGAGAGCTCGAGCGCGTCGTCCCCGCCGCCGGTGAACAGCTGCACGGCGGGGTTCGCCACGGTGCCGAAGACGAACGGGATCTCAAGGGCATGGCACGCCCCGAGCGCGCCGCCCAGGAGCGGCGACGCCCAGGTGAAGTAGTACACGAAGGTGCCCGTGCGCTCGTCGGCCTCCCGAGCATGGGCGTCGGCCAGGCGCACCGACGGCAGGCGGAAGACGACGTCGGACGCCAGCGCCACCCAGAGGTCGAGCGGGGAGGTCGGCTCCCGACGCCGCTCGCGCGCGAGCCGGTAGGCCGCGACCGTCGCGTCGGCCGCGTCGGGGCTGCCGAGCACGGCCGTGGCCCACCGCACGACACCGGCGTCGTCGATCGCCTGCAGCGTGGCGTTGCCGACGGCGAAGAACGCCGACTCGTCGCGGTTGGTGCCGACGAGCAGCGGGACCCCGGCTGCGGAGCCTGCCGCCACGGCGTCCTCGGGCCGGTCGACGAGGAGCCCACCGTCGACGACGGGGAGGAGGGCCAGGGGGATCCCCTCACCGGGCCGGAGGCCCGTGCCCACCTCGGTCGTGGCGGCGACGAGGGCGTCCACGGGCGCGTCGAGGAGCGTGCTGCGCTCGAGGGGCAGGCCTGCCGCTGCGGCCACCCGCTCGGCTCGCTCGACGGCGGTCGGCACGTCGTGGACGTACGGCGGGCCGCTCTGGACGACCGCCCGGTGGAAGAGGCCACGGGCCTCGGGAACGGCGAGCAGCGCCGAGACGCTCATGCCGCCGGCCGACTCGCCGAAGACCGTCACGTTGCCCGGGTCGCCGCCGAAGCCCACCACGTTGTCTCGCACCCACGCGAGGACGGCGACCTGGTCGGCCAGTCCCCAGTTCCCCCACCCCCGCCACGCCGGACCGCCGCGCCACGGCTCACCGGCCACGTCGTCGGCGAGCGCGGGGTGGGCCAGGAACCCGAGCGCCCCCAACCGGTAGTTGAAGGTGACGACGACGGCATCCGCATCGCGGGCGAGCAACCCGCTGCGGTAGAGCGCGCCGGCCCCCGACCCCGAGGTGAAGCCGCCGCCGTGGATCCACACGAGCACGGGGCGCCGAGCGTCGTCGAGCGCCGGCGTCCACACGTTGAGGGTGAGGCAGCCCTCGTCCTGCTCCTCGGGCTCACCGGTCATGGACAGGCCGCCGACCGGCGGGGGCTGGGGCGCGATGGGGCCGAAGGCGTCGCACTGGCGGACCCCCGACCACGGCTCGGGCCCGATGGGCGGACGGAACCTCCGTCGGCCCGTCGGCGGTGCGGCGTACGGGATGCCGGAGAAGCTCCACACCCCCGAGCGCAGGACCCCGGCGACGCGCCCGGTGTCGGTGTCGACGACGCCATCCACGACGTCTCTCCTCTCTCCCTCGGTGCCGGCTCCCCTCGGTGCCGGCTCCCCTCGGTGCCGGCTCCCCTCGGTGCCGG
>CAZSYT010000099.1:0-9800 GCA_964610905.1 uncultured Acidimicrobiaceae bacterium | reverse complement strand
CACTGTCCTGCGGGTCGCCCCGACTGGCCGTTAGCCAGCACCCTGCCCTGCGGAGTCCCGACCTTCCTCGAGCCGCCGTGCGGGGCACGCCCCGCACGCGAGCGGCCCGCGGCCACCCGGCCGGCTCACCGTCACCGCCATCGTTGCACAGCGTAGCGACCGGCGCCGCCGGGACAGCCGTGGCCGCGACGGGCAGGAGTTGACCGCCGGGCTCGGCGGGCGCTAGCAACGGGTGGGAGCGACGAGGGAGGGACGCCATGGACCGGGCAGGCCGTCGGACATCCGGGATCGAGGCCTCGACGGGGACCTCCCGTCTGCGGCGGAGCGCCACAGCCGTCCTCGCCGGCATCCTCGCCGTGGCCGTGTCGGTGACCGTGGTCGCCGCCACGGCCCGCACCGCCTCCGCGGGCGAGCCGGGAGCGCGCCCCTACTACGTGTCCCTCGGGGACTCCTACTCGACCGGCTACCAGCCGGGCATCGGGTCGACGCCGGGCTACACCGCCACGGTCGCCCAGCGCCTGGGCATGCGCCTCGAGAACTTCGGCTGCGCCGGCGCCACCACCACGTCGATCCTCGAACAGGTCGGCTGTGCCGGCCCGGCGACCAGCGACGCCGTCCCCTATGCCGACACGACCCAGGTCGCCGCGGCCGACGCTTTCCTGCGTGCCCACCGGAGGCACGTGGGGCTCGTGACGGTGTCGATCGGCGGCAACGACGTCACCGCCTGCGCCTCGGCCGCCTCGGTGGTGAACTGCCTCCTCGCCGCCCTGGCCAAGGTCAAGGCCAACCTGGCGGTGCTCACGAGCGACCTGCGAACGGCCGCCGGACCGCACGTGCCGATCATCGGCCTCACGTACCCCGACGTCATCCTCGGTGACTGGGTGTTCCCGCCGGGCAGCCCCGACAAGAGCCTCGCCGAGCTCTCCGTGGTGGCCTTCGAGTCGTTCATCAACCCGACGCTCGAGGCCGCGTACGCCGCCGTCGGTGGCGGGTTCGTCGACGTGACCGCGGACACCGGTGCCTACACGCCGCTCACCGACACGGTGTCGCTCGCCCCCTACGGCACCATCCCGGTCGCCGTCGCCCAGGTGTGCGAGCTCACCTACTTCTGCTCCCTCGGCAACATCCACGCCAACTCGACGGGTTACGCCCTCATCGGACGGCTGATCGCCGACTACTACCGGACGCCCCCGACGACGACGGTCGGCGTGCCCCCGGCCGGCACGACGCTCACCGGATCGGCGTGGCTCGACGCCTCGGCGGCGAGCCCGCTCGGGATCCGGTCCACCAGGTTCGTGCTCTCGGGCCCGTCGATCGGGACGCGCGTGGTGGCGACGGGCACGCCCACCTCGGTCGGCGAGCTCGCCGCCTTCGACACGACCAGCGTGCCCAACGGCGACTACCAGCTGCGCTCCGTGGCGACGGACGACGCCGGTGTGACGGCGGTGAGCGCGCCGGTCGACGTCGTCGTCGACAACCACCGCCTCACGACGGCGGTCCTCGTGCCGGGAGCCGGGGCTGCGCTGCACCAGGGATCGGTCCTCGATGCGTCGGCAGTCGGCCGGGGCCCGGTCGCAGCCGTGCGCTTCGAGCTCGGCCGTGCCGGCGGGCGGCGGTGGGAGACCGTCGGCCGTGGTCAGCTCACCCTCTACGGCTGGATCGCCCTCGCCCACCTCGCGGGCGTGCGCCCCGGCTCCTACGAGCTCCGCAGCGTCGCCGTCGACCGGCGGGGCGAGGTGGCGGTGAGCCTCGGAGTGCCCGTCTCGGTCCCCGGGTCCTGACCGCTGCGGAGCGGCGGGGCGCGGTGGCCACCGGTGCCCTCACGGCTCGGCCGCGTCGGGCCGCGGGACGGCGGCGAACACCGGGAGCGTGAACCACGTCGGCAGGTCCCGACGGCGGTGCTGCGGCCCCTGCACGTCGATGACGCCGGCCCCTACCACCTCCGACCACGTCCGGTCACCGCGCCAGACCTCGGTCAGAGCCCGCAGCGACCCCGACACCGTCACCGACACCTCGTGCCCGGGGTCGACGTCGCAGACGTCGACCTCCTCGTGGCTCATCACGAGCCACCAGTGACGAGCCCCCGGCGCCGCGTCCGGGAAGTCGAACTGCACGACCGTGCGACCCGGTGGGAGTCTGGCGACGTCGACGTTGCGGTGCATGTCCCAGAGCAGCAGCTGGGGGTCGAGGTCCTCGTCGCCGAGCTCGCCGATCCAGCGGACGCCCCAGGCGCCGAGCGCCTCGACGACCGGCCGCAGCTCCCGACCGGCTCGGGTGAGGAGGTACTGCGTCTCCGCTCCCTCGACCCGTCGCTCCACGACGCCGGCGCGCACCAGGTGGGCGAGCCGCTTCGAGAGCAGGGTGGGCGACATGCGCGGCAGGCCGCGCCGCAGCTCGTTGAAGCGCCGGCTCCCGCAGCCGAGCTCCCGGACGACGAGGAGCGTCCAGCGCTCGTCCAGCAGCTCCATCGCCTTCGAGACGGGACAGAACTGGTGGTACGACGACCCCATGGCTGCACTGTACGGCCGGCACGGTCGGGCTGCGCCGCCGGTCGGCACGGCGTGGAGCGGCCCGGGCTGCGGCGTCCCGAGGGCGCGGGAGGTACAGATCTCGTACTGGATCGCCCGGCGGCGCCTCCTTACCGTGCTCTCGAGGGCGCTCGGCGCACGGCCGAGGCGCTTTCGGCATCGGACGAGGGAGGGACCCGACCATGACCACCGTCGGAGACGTACGTGCGGCCGAGGCCGCGCGCAGGGCGCAGCAGCGGGCCGTGTGGGCCCTGGGGGACTACCCGACCGTCGCGGCCGAGGTCATCCCCGACCTCGGGGCGGTGCTGGTCGGGGCGTGCGGGGTGCGCGGCCACCACCGTGTCCTCGACGTGGCGGCCGGATCGGGCAACGCGGCGATACCGGCAGCCGTGGCCGGAGCACGCGTGGTGGCGTGCGACCTCGCCCCGGAGCTGTTCGAGGCGGGACGGCGACAGGCGTCGGCGCACGGCGTCACCGTCGAGTGGCGCGAGGGCGACGCCCAGGCGCTGCCGTTCGCCGACGGCGCGTTCGACGTCGTGCTCTCGTGCGTCGGGGTCATGTTCGCCCCGCGGCACCAGGCGGCAGCCGACGAGCTGGTCCGGGTGTGCCGCCCGGGCGGCACCATCGGCCTCGTCAACTGGACGCCGCAGGGGTTCGTCGGCGAGCTGCTCGCCACCATGCGGCCGTACCTCGCTCCGCCGCCGGCGGGGACCCAGCCGCCGTCGCTGTGGGGCTCCGAACCGTACGTCGCGGACCTCCTGGGCGACCGCGTGGAGGACGTCACCGCCGTCCGGCGGGTCGTCACGGTCGACAGGTTCGCCTCCCCCGAGGCCTTCCGGGAGTACTTCAAGGCACGGTACGGGCCGATGGTCGCCGCCTACCGGGCTCTCTCCGACGAGCCGACGCGGGCCGCCGCCCTCGACCGCGACCTCGCCGACCTCGCGCGCCGCTTCGATCGGGGAGCGTCAGCGACGGTCATGGACTGGGAGTACCTGCTCCTCGTCGCCCACCGGCGGTCGTGAGGGTCGGGAGCTCCTCAGGCGCCGTCGACGGTCGGCCACCGTGGGCGCGTGGGCGGCTGCTCAGTGCTCGTCGGTGGCGCCGACCGGCACCCGGAAGAAGCCGCCGAGGGCGTCGGCCAGCTCGGCACGCACCGGTGCGCCGGACAGCACGACGTCGACCATGGTGAGCGACGTGTGGGTGTGGCCCCGGGCGACGACGTGGTGCACCTCGTTGCCGGCGGCGGCCAGCGCCGCGGCGTAGGCGTCGCCCTCGTCGCGCAGGGGGTCGAACTGCGCCGTCACCACCACGGCGGGGGGCAGCCCGGACAGGTCGCCGGCGAGGAGCGGTGAGCAGCGGCGGTCGGACCGCTGCGCCCGGTCGGGCACGTAGTGGTCCCAGAACCAGCGCATCAGCGCCGCCGTCAGCACGTAGCCGTCCGCGTTGTCGGTGTAGGAGGGTCGCTCCGTGGTCCCGTCGGTGACCGGGTCGATCAGCAGCTGCCCCGACAGCGCCGGGCCACCTGCGTCCCGGCTCGCCAGGGCGACCTCGGCCGCCAGGTTCGCGCCGGCCGACCAGCCGGCGACGGCCAGCTGTCCGGGCATCCCTCCGAGCTCGGCGGCGTGCGCCGCCACCCACTCGAGCGTGGCGAGGGCGTCGTCGTGGGCAGCGGGGAAGCGATGCTCGGGGGCATGGCGGTAGTCGACGGAGACGATGAGCGCGCCGGACCGAGCGCACAGGTCCCGGCAGAGGGGATCGTCGGAGGTGGCGCTGCCGAGCACCCAGCCGCCCCCGTGCCAGTAGACGACGACGGGGTGGGGCCCGCAGCCCGTCGGTCGGTACAGCCGGTAGGCGAGGGGCCCCGTCGGGCCGGGCAGCTGCCCGTCGACGACCTCGCCCACCTCGGGCCCCGGCGGTCGTGCGGCGTTGGCTGCGTCCATGAAGGCACGGGCGTCGGCCGGCGGCAAGGACTCGAGCGGGGGCAGCTCGAGGCTGGCCATCAGCTCGAGCACCATGGACACGTCCGGCTGCAGCTCGCGGACGAGCCCGTCGTTGCACTGCTCACCCGAGGGACCGGCCAGCCGGAAGCCGAGATAGCCCTTCGCGACCACGTCGTCGCAGGCGGCCCGGTAGGCGTCGACGCCGCCGATGTAGGGCAGGAGGAGCCTGGGCTTGCCCGGCACGTTGGCCCCCATGTACCACGAGTCGGCCGTCGGGTGCAGGGTGATCGCGCCGCAATCGGTCACGTGGCGGTCCCACCCGGCCTGCGCGGTCGGGGTCGGCTCGATCGTCTCGTAGCCGTTCGCGACCATGTGGCCGACGCACTCGGTGATCCAGTCGACGTGCTGCTCGATCGAGACCGCCATGTTGGACAGCACCGACGGGCTCCCCGGTCCGGTCACCATGAACAGGTTGGGGAACCCCACCGTCGTCAGCCCCAGGTAGGTCGTCGGGCCGTCGGCCCACTGCTCGGCCAGCGTGACCCCGTCGCGGCCCTCGACGTCGACGCCGAGGAGCGCACCGGTCATGGCGTCGAACCCGGTGGCATAGACGATGGCGTCGAAGGTGAGCGACTCCTCCGACGTGTCGATGCCACAGCGGGTCACCGTGGTGATCGGCGTGCGGCGCAGGTCGACGAGCCGGACGTGGGGCAGGTTGAAGGTCGCGTAGTAGTCGGTGTCGAGGCAGGGCCGCTTCGTCCCGAAGAAGTGGTCCTTCGGACAGAGGGCCTCGGCGGTCTCCGGGTCGGTGACGATGGAGCGGATTCGCTCTCGGATCGACTCGGCGACGACGTCGTTCGCCGCCGGGTTCACGCCCTGGTCGCCGAAGACCCCCAGGATGGCGAAGAGCTCCCCCTTGTCCCAGGCCTCCTCGAATCGCGCTCGCTGCTCCGCCTCCGTCAGCGCGGATGCCATCGGGACCTCGGTGATCGCGGGCATCGGCACGCCACCGCGGGACCACTTGGCGTCCTGCCGGTAGCTCTCGCGCTCGCCGGCGAGCCGACCGAGGCGCTCGGGGTCGGCCGGGCCGTTGTGGGCGGGAACGGAGAAGTTCGGGGTGCGCTGGAACACCGTGAGGCTGGCCGCCTGCTTGGCGATGAGCGGGATGGACTGGATGCCTGAGGAACCCGTCCCGACGACCGCCACGTGCTTCCCGGTGAAGTCCACGCCTTCGTGGGGCCACCGGCTGGTGAAGTAGGTCTCACCGGTGAAGGAGCCGGCCCCGGCGATGTCGAGCTCCTTCGGGACCGACAAGCAGCCGGTGGCCATCACGTACCACCGGGCGGTGACGGTCTCGCCGCCGTCGGTCTCCACGTGCCAGGCGCGAGCCGAGCCGTCCCACGTTGCCCTCGTCACCCGCGTCCCGAAGGTGATGTCGCGCCGGAGGTCGAAGCGCTCGGCAACGTGCTGGAGGTAGCGGAGGATCTCGGGCTGGGTCGCGTACTTCTCCGACCAGGTCCACTCCCGGTCGAGGTCGGGGTCGAAGCTGTACGTGTAGTCGGTGGTCGGGATGTCGCAGCGGGCCCCGGGGTAGCGGTTCCAGTACCACGTGCCTCCCACGTCATCGCCCGCGTCGAAGACGCGGACGGTGAGACCCCTGGTGCGCAGCTTGTGCAGCAGGTACAGGCCCGAGAAGCCGGCCCCGACGACGACGACGTCGACCTTGCGCGCTGGTGTCATGGTGAGTACCCCCCGGTCGTGCCGGCTGAGCACGCCAGCAGCGTGCCCGGTGCCAAGTCAACCAGACCGCACGGGTCGCGTGCCGGCGGGGGAGCGACGGGCGGCGCCCTCGCCACGGGGACGCCGGAGCGCGAGCGCACGTCCGGTCACGCGTGCCCGCGTTCGTGCCCGTGGTGGCAAGCTCGTCTCGACGATCCGCCGCGGTCACGAGGAGTGTGCCCGATGTCCCACGACGAGCCAGCCAAGGTGGCGTTCCTGATCCTGAGCGACGACCCCGCGCGTGCCGTGCCCGGACTGGTCATGGCCAGCCGGATGAAGGCCAACCGGGGAGCGGACGTCCGCGTCCTGTTCTTCGGTCCGGGCGTCAGGCTGGTGGCCAGCGGAGCGGTGGACGAGCAGCTGCAGGTGCTGCGGGAGGTCGGCGTGCTGCCCAAGGCCTGCGCGGCGAACGTTGAGCAGTACGGCGTCGGCGAGCAGATCGGCTCGCGTCCCGTCGAGCTGCTCGCCGCCGGCGCGGAGGTCGAGGAGTACCACCGGCTCGGCTACACGGTGCTGAGCTTCTAGCGGTCGCCACCCTCGTGGCGCCGCGTCGGCGTCACGGGCGCTCGCCGGTCGGATCGCGCTGCGACCGGGGGCGCCCCGGCCGGGCACCGGCCTCGATGCTCGCTCGCCGGGGCCTGCGGCGAGGACCGTCAGCTCCCTCGGCGCCCGACCGGGCCGGGCCCGGGTGGGGTCTCGAACCGGCCGTGGCGTCCGTGGCCGGCTGCGAAGCGGGCAGCGCCGGCCACCGTCTCACCCGAGCGGAGCGTGGCGAGCCCGTGGTGGACCTCGTTGACCAGCGCCTCCTCCTCGGAGCGGTCCCACTGCTCGATGGCCGACAGGCGGTCGCCCCGGAGGCAGGCCTGTGGGAACGCCGCCAGCTGGTGGGCGAGCTCGACGGCTCGGTCCAGGGCCTGGCCGGGCTCGACCACCCGGTTGACCAGGCCCATGGTCAGCGCCTCCTCGGCGCCCACGCCACGGCCGGTGAGGATCAGGTCGAGCGCCCGGCTGTGCCCGATCAACCGGGGCAGCCGGACGGTCCCGAGGTCGACGAGGGGGACGCCGAAGCGCCGGCAGTACACGCCGAGCGTGGCGTCGCGTCCGGCGACGCGCAGGTCGCACCAGAGCGCGAGCTCGAGGCCCCCGGCCACGGCGTGACCCTCGATGGCTGCGACCACGGGCTTCGTGAGGCGGAGCCGCGTCGGTCCCATCGGCCCCGGGCCGACCTCCGCCACCCGGTTCCCGCGACCCTCGGCGACCGCGTGGAGGTCGGCACCGGCACAGAACGTGCCACCGGCGCCCGTCAGCACGGCCACCGACACGGCGTCGTCTGCGTCGAAGTCGGTGAACGCTCCGAGGAGGGCGGCGGCGGTGGGGCCGTCGACGGCGTTGCGCCGCTCGGGGCGGGAGAGGGTCACGACCCGCACGAGGCCGTCGTCCTCGACGGAGACGACCGCCCCCGGCGCTGCGTCAGGCTCGGAACCGGTGGTGCCGGTGCCGGTGCCGGTGCCGGTGCCGGTGCCGGTGCCGGTGCCGGTGCCGGTCGGGTCGGGGCGGGTCTCCATGCCGCCAGTCTTGCCCAGCCGGCGCCCCGGCCGGGCCCGTCGGCGCCCCCGGTGACAGCTGGCTCCTAACCTGGGACCGTGCCTGCCGTACGTGAGCCTCCCGCCGCCGGCCGGCGCGTCGGGTCCGCCCTGGGCGATGCGGGCGATCCCCGGCCCTTCGGCGTGCCCGCCGGAGGGGACGACCCGAGGGCGTCGCTCTCCATCGGCGACCTGTACGCGCGGGTCGACCAGGCGCTCCGCCAGGCGCTCCCCGGACAGGTGTGGGTGTCGGGGGAGGTGCGCTCGTTCAACGTCAGCTCGCGCGGCCATTGCTACCTCAACCTGGTGGACCCCATCGGGTCGCACGACATGGGCGCTCCCGTCCTGAAGGTCGTGTGCTGGTCGAGCCGGTGGGTCCGGGTCCGTGGGTCGCTCGACCAGCTGGGGATCTCCCTCGACGCGGGCCTCGTCGTCCGCGTCCGTGGCGAGGTCCAGCTCTACAAGCCCCGGGGCGACCTCAGCTTCATCCTCACCGAGCTCGACACCGAGGCACTGCTCGGACGGGTGGCGGCGGAGCGGGCCCGCCTGGTCAAGGCGCTCGTCGACGAGGGGGTCTTCGACCGGAACCGGCAGCTCCCCGTGCCGGAGGTCCCGCTGCGGATCGGGCTCGTGACCAGCCCCGGCACCGAGGGGTACCGGGACTTCGTCGGGACCCTCGCTGCGTCGGGGATGGCGTTCGACCTCCGCGTCGTCCCCTCCCAGGTGCAGGGCCGCGAGGCACCCGTTTCCGTCGCCCGGGCCATCGCGCAGCTGCAGGGCGAAGGGTGCGACGTCCTGGTCGTGGTCCGGGGAGGCGGGTCGAAGGCCGACCTCGCCACGTTCGACACCGAGCCGGTGGCGCGGGCGATCGTGGGCTCTGCGGTGCCGGTGTGGACCGGAATCGGTCACACGGGCGACCAGTCGGTGGCGGACGAGGTGGCCAACCACAGCTTCATCACGCCGACCGAGTGCGGTCAGGAGCTCGCCGGGCGCGCCCAGTTGGCGTGGGAGCGCGCGATCGGGGCCGGTCGTCGGGTGGCCCGCCTGGCGACGGCGCTGTCGGAGGACGCCGCGAAGTCGCTCGTGCGGCGACGTCGTGGCGTGGTGGTCGCCGCCCGCAGCCAGACCGAGCGGCACGCGGAGCGCCTGGTCCACCGGGCGTGGACCTTGCGGGCCACGGCGCTCCGCCAGGTCGACGCCAGCCGGCACGAGCTCGGGGCCCGCGTCCCCGCGCTCGTTCGGGAGGTGCGGAGGTCGCTCCGAGACCACGAGCGCCACCTTGCCGCTGCGACGGCTCGCGTGGCGACCGGCACGACGTACCGGGTGGAGGCCGAGGTCCGCCGAGTCGACCAGTGGCGCCGGCTCCTCGCCGCCTACGACTACCAGCGCCAGCTCGAGCGGGGCTACTCGGTCACCCGCGATGCCTCGGGCGTGGTCGTGCGGTCGGTCGCCGACCTCCAGCCCGGAGCGCTGGTCGTCACCGAGGTGGTCGACGGTTCGGTGCGCTCGCTGGTCGAGGAGACCGAAGTCCGTCACCGGTCGCCCGCCAGGGTCGGGGGCGACCGAGACGACGCCATGGAGGACATGGAGGAAAGGACGGAGTGATGGCCGCAGGGACGAAGCGCACCACCGCCGGGACCGACAAGGGCTCGACAAGACCGGACGCCCCGTCCACCGCGAGCGCGCCCGTCGCCGAGCTCTCGTACTCGGACGCCAGCCGGCAGCTCGACGAGATCATCGCCGAGCTCGAGAACGGTCTCGTCGACGTCGACCTGTTGGTCGAACGGCTCCAGCGGGCGACCGACATCGTCGACGAGCTCGACCGTCGGTTGCGCGGCACGCGCCTGCGCGTCGAGGAGCTCGTCCCCCGCCTCGAGTCCGTCGGGCGCGGCGAGGTCGAGGGGCTCGACCTCGCGGGGACCGACGACGGGACCGACGACGGGACCGACGACGGGACCGACGACGGGACC
>CAZSYT010000098.1:0-9927 GCA_964610905.1 uncultured Acidimicrobiaceae bacterium | reverse complement strand
GGGAGGTGGCGGCCGACGGCGGCATCTTCTCCTTCGGCGACGCCCAGTTCATCGGCTCCATGGGCGGCAGGCCCCTGAACGAGCCGATCGTGGGGATGGCGGCTTCCCCCGACGGCAGGGGGTACTGGGAGGTGGCGGCCGACGGCGGCATCTTCACCTTCGGCGACGCCCAGTTCTACGGCTCGATGGGCGGCCACGCGCTGCTCCGTGGCGTGGTCTCGATGCAGGCTACGCCCACCGGGCACGGCTACCTGCTGCTGGCGGCCGACGGTGGCATCTTCACCTTCGGGGACGCCTCCTTCGAGGGCACGGCCCCCGGCCCGGTGCTGGCCGGCACGCGCGTCACGATCGACCCGGGCCACAACGGGGGCAACTTCGCCGCGGCGGGCGTCATCGACCAGCTCGTCTGGAACGGGCGCTCGCTCGAGGCGTGCGACACGACGGGGACGGCGACCGACGGGGGCTACACCGAGGCCCAGTTCAACTGGAACGTGGCGCTCGACCTGCGGGCCGACCTCGAGGCCGAGGGCGCCGCCGTCATGCTGACGCGGAGCTCGAACACCGGGGTGGGGCCGTGTGTCACCCAGCGCGCTGCCATCGGGAACGCCTTCGGCTCGGACGCCGCCGTGTCCATCCACGCCGACGGCGGTCCGCCCGGCGGGCGCGGCTTCACCGTCCTCGAGCCCGTCGCCGACGGGGTCAACGACGCCATCGTCGGCCCGTCGGCGGTCCTCGGTGGCGCCATCCGCGACGCCATCGTGGCGAGCGGCATCGAGCCGGTCAGCACCTACGACGGCATCGACGGCATCCAGCCCCGCAACGACCTCGCCGGGACCAACCTCTCGACCGTGCCGAAGGTGTTCGTCGAGTGCGCCAACATGCGCAACGCCCTCGACGCCTCGCTGCTCGTGCAGCCGTCGTGGCAGCAGGCGATGGCCCGCGCCCTCGCTGCCGGCATCACGTCGTTCCTCGCCACCCGGTCCGCCGTCCACTGACGGGGGCACCCCGGCAACCGGTCGATGCGGGCAGGGCGATGCGGGCAGGGCGGTGCGGGCAGGGCGGTGCGGGGCCCCGGACGGAGGAGGACCCGACGGGCGCACGGGCCGTCGGGCGTCGGGCGTCGTCAGGACGTCGATCCGGGCCGCCACGACGTCGCCAGCAGGAGTGCGGCGCCACCGAACCCGCCGGCCGCAGCGATGACGAGGCCGGTCCACCCCCACAGGCTCGTGAGCCCCGCCGCCCGGTCGAGGCTCCAGGCGCCGGGCCCGAGGTCGGCCAGGACGAGCCCGGCGACCGTGAGGACCATGACGTACTCCCAGCCCTCGCCCGGGCGGAAGATGAAGAAGCCGTTCTTCAAGTGGTTGGTGACCCAGGCCACGGCCATCACGCCGACCACCCCGGCCCCGGCCAGCGGGGTGAGCAGTCCCACGACGAGCAGGGCGCCCGCTCCCACCTCGGTGAGGCTGGCCGTCCAGGCGTGGAGCCAACCGGGGCGCATGCCGAGGCTCTCGAACCACCGAGCCGTGCCGGCGATCTTGCCGCCCCCCACGACGTGGTTGACCCCGTGTGCCACGAAGACACCGCCGACCGCCACGCGCAGGACGAGGAGGGCGAGGTCGAGCGCGTGGGGGGTGACGGCGGCGGTCGTGATCGGCGAGGACATGCCGGCCGAGGCTAGTGCGGCTCGTCGGGCAGGGTCGGGTTCGCCTCCCGTCCGCTCCGCTCAGGCGCTCCTCGGGACGAAGCGGTAGCCGACGCCCCGCACGGTCTCGATCCAGCCCGGCCGGTCGGGATCGGCCTCCACCTTGGCCCGGATCCGGCGGATGTGCTCGGTGACGGTCGCCGGCACCTGCCACGACTCCGTCGAGCCCCAGACGTGCTCGAGCAGGTCCTCGCGGGTGAAGACTTGCCCGGGTGCGGCCGCCAGGAAGGCCAGCAGGTCGAACTCGCGCCGGGTCAGCTCGACGGGCCCGCCGTGCAGCGTCACGGTCCGGGTGCCGCGGTCGATGCGCAGGTCACCGTGGTCGAGGACGGCAGCGCCCGAGGCCGACTGGCCCCGTCGCAGGACGGCGCGCACGCGCGCCTCGAGCTCGGGGAAGGACAACGGCTTGACCAGGTAGTCGTCGGCACCCAGGTCGAGGACCCGGATACGCTCGTCCTCCGAGTCCCGCCCGGTGCAGACGATCACCGGCACGCCGCTGTCGCGGCGGGTCTTCACGAGGACCTCGTCGCCGTCGATCCCCGGCAGCCCGAGGTCGAGCAGCACGAGGTCCGTCTCGCCCCTCGAGATCACCTGGAGCGCCCCTGGACCGTCGGAGGCCTCGTCGACGAGGTAGCCCATGCGCTCGAAGTAGCGGCGCGTGGCCAGGCGGCTCGACGCGTCGTCCTCGGCGACCAACAAGCGCACCGGGCCGGCGCTCTCGCCGGTCGCCGGAGCGGCACTGCGGCTCGTCGTTTCGCTGTCACTCATCGTGATGTCGTTGGTGGGCGGACCACGTTCCGTGGCCAGGGGACGCCATGACGCATCAGTCTGACAGCCTGCAGCGGGGAGCGCCACACCATGCCGCTCCTTCGAGCGCGTGCGGAGGGCGACGGCGGAAGGGCGACCAGGACGCGTCGTCCGTCCGCCGTGCGGACGTCGCCGGACGAGGCTCGACCGGACGACTGGACCATCAGGGAGCTTCGACGGCCTGGGCGAGCAGCGAGGCGTAGTACCGCGCCCCCGCCGGGTCGAGGTGGACGCCGTCGGGGTAGAAGTACTGGGGCGTGGTCGCGCTCGCGTCGTACCAGTCCACGAGGCGGGCGTGGGGGGTGCGCGCGGCCACGGCGTCGATCGTGGCGTTCACCGGCTGCTCCCACGGCCGGGGGACGCGGGTGTTCACGAGCACGATGCGCCGCATCGGCCCGAGCGACGCCAGGAGGTCCTCCAACTGCTGGGCGGTGAACGGCCCGTTCGTCCCCAGCTCGACGATCACCCGGTCGCCGATCAGCCCCTCCGCCCGGAGCTGGGCCACGTCGGCCTGGACCTGGACGAGCTGCTGGCCCACCTTCGCGTCGATGGCGATGCCGGGGAGGAGCTGCTCGAGGTAGGGGGCGGCGTCCACCATGATCGAGTCCCCGATGGCGGTCACGCCCTGCCCGGCCGGGGGCGGCGCGGTGGTCGTGGTGGTCGTCGAGGTCCCGGAGCTCCGGTCGGCCGTCGGAGCGGACGGGCGGCTGCTCGCGGGCGGTCGGCGCGGCGCCGTCGCCACGCTGCCGACGCTCGTCGGCACCGCCGCCGGCGTCGGCGCCACGAGACCGGCGAGGCCGACGACGCACACCGACAGGGTGGCGGCGGCCCCGCCTGCCACGGCGACCCGGCCCGGACGGAGCCGGGGGAGCGACCGCCAGTCGTGCTGGCGCGCCCGGGCCCACAGGCGCCCGAGCGCACCGGTGCGGACGGGCTGCTCGACGAGGCGCCACGACGCCGCGGCCAGCGCCACGCTGCTGCCGAGCTGGAGCGTGGCCCGCGCCAGGCTGGGCCGCGCACCGACGGGGGTCGTGAGCACGATCACCGGGTAGTGCCAGAGGTAGACGGCGTACGAGCGCTCGCCGAACCATCGGAGCGGCTCGACGCCGAGGAGGCGGCCGAGCCGTGCACCGGGGTGGATGGCCACGGCGATGACGAGCGCGGTGAGGACCGAGAGCACGACCATGCCGCCGCGGTAGAGGAAGGTCGAGTACTCGCTCGTCCGCCACAGGAGCACGAAGATGCCGGCGAGCGCCGCGCCTCCCACCCCCTCGAGCAGGTGGCGTGCCCCGTTCCGAACCGGGCCGAACGCCCGGGCCCGCGGCAGGACGAGGGCGAGAGTGGCCCCGACGAGGAGCGCGAACGCACGTGTGTCGGTGCCGTCGTAGACCCGCGTCGGGTTTCCGCCGGGGACGTAGAGGACGGCCATCTCGACAGCGGAGGCGACCGCCCCGAGGACGCTCAGCGCCACGAGGAGCCTCCGCCACCGGGGCAGGAGGAAGGCGGCCACGACGACCAGCGGCCACACCAGGTAGAACTGCTCCTCGATGGCCAGCGACCAGAGATGGCCGAGCGGCGACGGCGGGCCGAACCGGGCGAAGTACGAGACGTGGTGGAAGATGAACCACCAGTTGCTGACGTAGAGCACGGCCGCCGGAAGGTCGCTCCGGACGGCGGACAGGCGAGCCGGGTCGACGAGCGTCGCCCAGACCACGACGGCCGCCAGCATCACGAAGAGCGCCGGCAGCAGGCGCTTGGCCCGGCGCAGCCAGAACTGGCCGAGGTCCACGCGACCGCTCCTCCGGCGTTCGCTTACCAGCAGGTCGGTGATGAGGTAGCCCGACAGCACGAAGAAGACCTCGACCCCCAGCAGGCCTCCCGCCGCCCAGCCGAAGCCGAGGTGGTAGGCGATGACGGCCAGCACGGCGACGGCCCGCAGTCCGTCGAGGCCGGGGTGGTAGCGGTTCGATCCTTCGAGGGGTCTCGGCACGGTGGGGCTCCGCCAGCCGGTGACGGGACACCTCCGCCATCCGACAGCCGTTCGACGACGACCGGGGCGCTGGGCCGGCGGTCCGGCGGGCCGGCGCCGAACCGGAGGCCGCCGAGCTGGCTGCCGAACGGTCGTCGGGGTCCGAGGTGGACCGATGGCCATTGTGCCATGCGCCCGTGCGCCCGCCGAGGCGCCGCGGTCGTCGCTGCGCTCGTGGGCGGCGCCCTGCATGCGCTGCCCGTTCCGGCTCGCGCCGAGCCCTCGTCACCGGGTGCCCTCGGGGTGGCTGGGTCAGCGGCGTGCGGGTGGTGGCCGGGTGGGTGCCCGGCAGTCGTCGACCAGGCGACCGATGACCGACACGTCGAACGGCTTCGTCACGTACGTGGCAGCACCGAGGGCGAGCATCCGGTCGATCTGGGCCCTCGTGGCGTCCGCGCTCACCGCCACGACGGTCACGCCGGCGGTCACCGGGGAGCGTCGGAGCCGGTCGAGCACCTCCTCCCCGGTGAGGTCGGGGAGGTGGAGGTCGAGGAGGACGAGGTCGGGGCAGTGCCGGGCCGCGAGGTCGAGCCCGGTCCGGCCGTCGGCGGCGACGATCAGCCGGGTGCCACCGTGGCGGCGGAGGACTTCGGCCATCAGCTCGACGTTCGACGCGTTGTCCTCGACGTAGAGCACGGTCACCTGCCGGCTCCGCCCGCCGTCGGCGTCGGCGACGGGGGTGTCGCCGGTGTCGGTGGCCCCGGCAGGTGGCGCCGGCGCCCCCGACCCGACGGCGGGCACCGCCGTCGGGTCCGTCGCATCGACGAGGGGCCGGCCTGGTGCCGTGTCGGTGGCAGCGGCACTGCCGGCGGCCGGGAAGGTCACCGCGAAGGTCGAGCCGACCCCGGGCTCGCTCGCCACGTCGATCGCCCCGCCCATCGACAAGGTGAGGGCGCGCGTGAGGGTGAGCCCCATCCCCGTGCCCTCGACCCCGGTCTGTTCGGCGCCCAGGCGGTCGAACGGGACGAAGAGCCGGTCGACGAGGTGGGGGGCGATCCCCGGGCCGGTGTCGGCGACGGCGATGCGGACGCTCCCGCACGGGACGCCCGCCGTGGTCGCCGCCGCGACGGTTGCCAGCACCGTGACCCCACCGCCGGGGCGGTTGTACTTCACGGCGTTCGTCACGAGGTTCAAGAGCACCTGGGCGAGGCGGGTGCGGTCGGCGACGACGGGGGGGAGGCCGGGCTCCACCTCCACCGAGACGGTCAGCTCGCGCGCGTCCGAAAGGGGGGCGAGCAGGTCGACCGCCTCGCGGACGGCCGACCCCACCTCGACCGGCTCGAGCGTCAGCTCGAGCTTGCCCGCCTCGATGCGGGTCACGTCGAGCACCTCGTTGATCAGCGAGAGCAGGTGGGTGCCGGCCCGTCGGATGTGGGCGAGCTGCTCGGCCTGCTCACCAGGCAGTTCGTCGAGCTCGAGCAGCTGGGTGAACCCGAGGATGGCGTTGAGCGGCGTGCGCAGCTCGTGGCTCATGCGCGACAGGAACTCGCTCTTCGCCTGGTTGGCCCGCTCGGCCTCGACCCGGGCCCGGTCGAGCTCGGCCTCGAGGGCGAGGCGGGCGGTGATGTCGCGACTGGCCGTCAGGGTCCCGATCACGTTCCCCTCGTGGTCGCGAACCGGGCTGACCAGCATGTCGAAGACGTGCCGGGCGCCGTCGCGGTCGACGACCTCGAAGCGCAGCTCGGTGACACCGGCGCGGGCCGACCCCACGGCGACGAGCGTGTCGAGGAACCGTGTCCGGTCCTCGCCCACGAGCACGTCGACGTTCTCGCCGTGCTCGGCGTACTGGTGGCGGTCCCAGCCGAGCAGTCGCTGGACGGCGCCGTGCACGTCGATGACGTGGAGGTCGAGGTCGCGCACGACGTAGATGTCGGGCGACGCGTCGAGCACCGCCTCGAGGAGGTTCTTCTGCTCGAGCAGCCGCTCCCGCGCCGCACGGACCTCGGTCACGTCGGTGTAGAAGCACAGCGCGTTCGAGCCGTCGGGCTGGCGGCCGACTGGCAGGATGTCGACCCGGAACGAGCGCGGGCGGCCGTCGGGGTGGTGGTAGCGCACGCCGAAGGTGGCCCGGGTGCCCGTCCGCCCGATCCGCTCGATGGTGGCCCGGACCACCTCGACGTCCTCGTGGTCGAGCCGGTCGGTGACGGCCTGGTACGAGGACGAGGCCTCCGTCGTGTCGAGGCCCAGCAGGTCGGAGCAGTTGGGGCTCACGTAGGCGATGTCGCCGGTGTCGAGGTCGATGCGCCAGGCGACGACCGGCGAGCGCTCGAGCAGCGCCTCCATGAACGACCGGCTCTCCTCCAGCACCTGGCGCTGCTCGTTCAGGAGGGAGGCGGCGCGGGCCAGCCCGGCGGCCACCCGGCCGATCTCGTCCGAGCCGGCCGGCAGGTCGTCGAGCGGCTCGGCGCGCTCGAGCAGGTCGACGGCCTCGCGGAGCCGGTCGACGCGCCGGGCCACCGACTGGTTGGTCACCGCCACCGCCACCGCCATGCCGACGAGCCCGAGCGAACCGCCCGCCACCAGCACGACCTCGAGCCATCCGTCCGCACGGGACACGGCCCCGCCGGAGGCTGCCGCTCGAGCGCCCGCAGCCGAGACGAGGCCGTCGACGCCGTCCCGGAGGTCGGCGAGCGCAGCCGCGGCACGACCTTCGAGCAGCTGCTCGGCCGCAGGGGAGCCCGGGGAGCCGGCAGCGCCGACGGTGGCGAGGGTGGCGAGCTCCCCGGCCACCGCTGCCCGCACGCGGACGAGCGCCGCCCGAGCTGGGGTGTCGCGGCCGAGCGTGGCGACGCCGCGGGCGAGGGTGTCGAGGCTCGAACGCAGCTCGTCCGACGCCACCGTCACGGAGCCGGCGGGTGTGACCGTGGACGGCCCCGGGGCGAGGAACAGCTCGCGCACGTCGCTGACAGCGGTGACGGCCCGGCCCTCGACCGCCGTCGCGTCGCGTTGGACGATGAGCGCGTTGCGCTCGGTGGCGAGGTCGCGGTCGCGGGCGCTCGAGAGCACCGACAGGCTCAGCGCGACCCCGACGAGGACGACCATGGGGAGCGCCAGGGCCGCCAGCCCCTTTCGGCGAAGGGTCCAGTCGTCCCGATAGCGGGCCCTCCAGCCTCCGGGTCTGCCCACGTCCACCCCTCACGGGTCCCGCGCCGTCGCATCGGTGACCGCAGCCGGGGCGCGGTGCGGGCGCGGCCCTCGAATCTACAGCGCACCGACCCGCCCGCCGCGGAGGCGGGCGCACCGTCGCGTCGTGGACCCGAGCTCGTGTCACGGTCCCCGGGCGTCGTACCATGCACGCCATGACCGACGCCCACGCCCCCGATCCGTCGGAGCAGCCCCTCGTGGGGATGAAGCCCCGCAGCTACGAGGTCACCGACGGGCCGACTCGCGCACCCCAACGAGCCATGCTGCGCGCCGTCGGGATGACGGATGCCGACTGGGACAAGCCACAGGTCGGCGTGGCCTCGTCGTGGAACGAGGTCACCCCCTGCAACATGCCCCTCAGCCGGTTGGCCGCCCGGGCGAAGGTCGGCGTCTCGGATGCCGGCGGCTTCCCGCTCGAGTTCGTGACGATCGCCGTCTCGGACGGCATCTCGATGGGCCACGAGGGCATGCGGGCGTCGCTGGTGAGCCGTGAGCTGATCGCCGACTCGGTCGAGACGATGATGCACGCCGAGCGCTTCGACGCCATGGTGACGCTCGCCGGCTGCGACAAGTCGCTGCCCGGCATGCTCATGGCGGCGGCACGGCTGAACCTGCCGACCGTGTTCCTCTACGGGGGGACGATCCTGCCGGGGCGCCTGCGCGACCGGGCCCTCGACATCACGTCGGTGTTCGAGGCGGTGGGCGCCCACGCCGTCGACGCCCTGAGCGACGAGGAGCTCGCCCTCATCGAGCACAACGCCTGCCCGACCGAGGGCTCGTGCGCCGGCATGTTCACCGCCAACACGATGGCCTCGGTCGCCGAGGCGCTGGGCATGTCCCTGCCGGGCAGCTCGTCCGCACCGGCGGTCGACCGGCGACGCGACGACTTCGCCTTCGCCTCCGGACAGGCCGTGGTGGAGCTCCTCCGCCGGGGAATCCGCCCCCGCGACATCCTGACGGTCGAGGCATTCCGCAACGCCATCGCCGTCGTGATGGCCCTCGGCGGGTCGACGAACGCCGTCCTGCACCTCCTCGCCGTGGCCAACGAGGCGAGGGTCGACCTGTCCCTCGACGACTTCAACGCGGTGGCGGCACGCGTCCCCCATCTCGCCGACACGAAGCCCCACGGCAAGTACCACATGAGCGACCTCGACCGCATCGGCGGCGTCCCCGTGGTGATGCGCGAGCTGCTCGAGGCCGGCCTCGTCGACGGCGACTGCCTCACCGTCACCGGCCGGACGGTCGCCGACAACCTGGCCGCGTTGTCCCCGCCCGGGCCCGACGGGGACGTCGTCCACCGGATCGACGACCCGATCCACGCCCAAGGGGGGATCGCCGTGCTCACCGGCTCGCTCGCCCCGGCCGGCTCGGTCGTCAAGGTGGCCGGCATCGACCAGCTCACCTTCGACGGGACGGCCAGGGTGTTCGACGGCGAGGACGCAGCGATGGAGGCCATCCTGTCCGGCTCGATCGAGCCCGGGACGGTGGTCGTGATCCGCTACGAGGGACCCCGGGGCGGCCCCGGCATGCGCGAGATGCTCGCCGTCACCGGTGCGATGAAGGGCGTCGGGCGGGGGGGCGACTGCGCCCTGGTCACCGACGGCCGCTTCTCGGGGGGCACCCACGGCTTCTGCATCGGCCACGTCGCCCCCGAGGCGGTCGACGGGGGGCCGATCGCCCTCGTGGCCGACGGCGACCGCATCGTGGTCGACGTCGAGCGCCACTCGATCGACCTCCTGGTCGACGAGGCGGAGCTCGACCGCCGGCGCGCCTCGCTCGCCCACCCTGCCCCCCGGTACACGACGGGGGCGCTGGCCAAGTACGCCCGGCTGGTCACCGGGGCGGAACGAGGGGCAGTCACCGAGCCGTGACCCTCGGCGGGCGGAGCGCCGGGCAGTCGGCTCGTCGGCAGCGGGGTGACCGCGTCCGCCGTCGGTCCGTCCGGGGGCGACGGCGACCGGCACGACGCGCCCGCCGCGCCCGCGGCGTCTGCCGACGAGGTGCTGCCGGTGCGGTCGTGGGCCGCCCCGGACCGCCGCCCGCCGCGCCCCCTTGCCGGGAGGGGCGCGGACGTGCCACGATATCGGTCACCATGTCCCGCGCCACCACCCGCCGCACCGAAGAGGTACTCGTCTCGTAGCGCACGCGACGAGCCCTGCCGCGTGCGCCCTTCGACCTCCCTCGCGGGAGGTCGTTTTCGTGTCCGGGCTCGTCCCGCCCGGCGGCGGGCGGCGGCGGCCCGGAG
>CAZSYT010000097.1:0-10022 GCA_964610905.1 uncultured Acidimicrobiaceae bacterium | reverse complement strand
CCGTGACGAACACGGCCAGGTCACTGGCGGATACGGACCCACGCTCCTAGCCGAGGAGCACGCCGGGGTTGAGCACGCCGGCGGGGTCGAGCCGGGCCTTGGCGGCGGCGAGCGCCTCGGCGAAGAGGTCCGGGCGCTGCCGGTCGTACCAGGGCCGATGGTCACGGCCCACGGCGTGGTGGTGGGTGATCGTGCCGCCCGTCGACAGGATCGCGTCGCTGGCCGCGTCCTTGACTTCCTGCCAGTGGCCGAGCTGGCGGCCGCGCTCGCTGGGTGCCACCACGGTGAAGTACGGGGCCGGGCCGTCGGGGTAGACGTGGGTGAACCGACAGGTCAGGCTGCCACCGCCCGCGCCGAAGGCAGCGTGGACGGCGTCGGTGACCGCGGCGTGCAACGCGGGGAACCGCTCCCAGGTGACGGCGGTCTCGAAGGTCTCGGCGATCCAGCCCAGCCGCGCCACGCCGTCGCGCAGGTAGGGCGCCCGGAAGAACGAGGAGCGCCACGCCCCCGACGCGCCCTCGGTCGACGACGACCGGATGCCGTCGGGGGCTTCACCGCCGTGGTCGAGGCATCGCTCGAGGGCCGACCGGCACAGGCCGTCGACCGGGAACGTGGCCGACTCGAAGCCGAGCAGGAGGAGCGCCGAGCCCCCGCCCCCGGACCCTGCCGCCTCCTCGGGGTCGAGCAGGCGGCAGTTGGAGGGGAAGAGCCCCGCCTGGACGACCGCCCGGGCCGCCTCGGCGCCGGCGGCGAAGGTCGGGAAGCGGAGCGCAGCGGTCGCCTTGTGGACGGGGCGGTCCTGCAGGCGGACCCACGCCTCGGTGACGACGCCGAGGATGCCCTCGGACCCGAGCACCAGGCGATCTGGCGCCGGGCCCGCCCCGGAGCCCGGCAGTCGCCGCGACTCGAGGACGCCTACCGGCGTCACGGTCCGGAGGGACTCGACGAAGTCGTCGATGTGGGTGTAGTTCGTGGCGAAGTGGCCGCCGGCCCGGGTGGCCACCCAGCCGCCCAGGGTGCTGTGCTCGAAGGACTGGGGGAAGTGACGGAGGGTGAGCCCGTGCGGGCGCAGGGCGTCTTCGAGGTCGGGGCCGAAGGTGCCGGCCCGCACGCGGGCGGCCCGGCTCGTCCGGTCGACGTCGACGACGCCCGCCAACAGCTGGAGGTCGAGGGAGACGACCCCGGCGAACCGGTCCCGGGCCGCACCGCCCTCGACGCCGCCGACTACCGACGAGCCTCCGCCGAAGGGGACGACGGCGATGCCTGCGCCCGCGCACCACTCGAGGACGTCCACGACGTCCTGCTCGCGCCGTGGCCGCACCACGAGGTCGGGAGCGGCGGCGAGGTCACCGGCGAGGGCCCGCACCACGTCGCGGAAGGACTTGCCGTAGGTGCGGGCAGCCCGATCGCCCGGCGTGCGCGAGCACAGCTCGGCGAGCGAGTCCGGTGGCTCGACCCGCACGGAAGGCAGCTCGAGGTCGCCCACCGCCGGCACCGGGGCCAGCACCGGCACCGGTCCCGACGGGAACCGGCGGGCGAGGGCGGCACCGACGCCCTCGAGGTCGGTGTCGGCGAGGGCCTCGTCGGCCCACCCCCACCCCCACCACGACCGGGCCCGGGGCCCGGACGCGCTCACCCCGGCAACCCGGCCTCGACGAAGGAGCCGACCCGTGCGAGCACCGCCTCGGCCTCGGACACGAAGCGCTCGACGAGCTCGCCGGCTGGTACCAGCGAGTCGACCGCGCCGACGCCCTGCCCGCAGGGGTAGAACTCGCGCCGGGGGTCGACCTCGGCGTCCTCGGGTGCCCCGAGGTGGTTGGCCCCGGCCTGGATCGATGCGAGGACCTGCTGCGGGAACGGCTGGAGCTCCTCGGGGTGCTCTTCGTAGTACCCGGTGAAGTCGTTTCGGACGACCCGGCACGTCTTGCCGGTGAACGCTCGCGAGACGACGGTGCCGTCCTCGGCCGTCGACAGCAGCGTGTCCTTGTAGTACCGCTGGGCACGCGCCTCGGGCGTGGCGATGAAGCGGGTGCCCACCCAGACGCCGTCCGCTCCGAGCGACAGCGCGGCAGCGAGCCCCCGGCCGTCGACGATCCCGCCGGCGGCCGCCACGGGCACCTTCCCGCCGACGGCGTCGACGATCTGGGGCACGAGCGGCATCGTCGCCACCTGTCCCGTGTGACCGCCGGCCTCGGTGCCCTGGGCGACGACGAGGTCGCAGCCGGCGTCGACGGCCCGGCGGGCGTGGGCGACCTTGCCGCACATGTTGGCCACCAGCACGCCGTTGCGGTGGCACAGCTCGACGGCCTCGGACGGCACGCCGAGCCCGGCGACGAAGACGGACGCCCCCTCGTCGATCAGCTGGCGCACTTGCTCGACCAGGTTGCCCGGCGCCGCCGTCAACAGGTCGACGCCGAAGGGCCGCTCGGTGCGGGCCCGCACGGCGCGGATCTCCTCGACCATCTGGTCGCTCGACATGGTCGAGGCACCCAGGCAGCCGAACCCACCCGCCTCGGAGACGGCGGCCACCAGGCGGTGGTAGGACACGCCGCCCATGCCGGCCAACATGACTGGGTTCGGCACCCCGAGCAGCTCGGTCAGTCTGGTCCGGATCACGCGTGCTCCTCCTCGTCGGCGGGACGCCTCGCGCGCCCCGGTCCCTGCTTGCGCTCGGTACGCCCGTCCTGCGCCCGCCGGCCCGTCCCGCCGTCACGGGGACGCAAGCCGTCGAGCAGGAGACGGACGGCGACGTCGGCCACGACGCCCGCCTCCAGCCCGTCGTCGGTCACCAGCCGCCGCAGGGCCAGCTGGCCGATGAGCGCGGCGGCACTGAGGGCGGCGACCCGCGGCGGCACGTCCACGATGGCCCCCCGCCGCTGCCCGGCGGCGATGAGGTCGGCCAGGTCGTCCACGAAGCGCTCGTAGACGCCGGCCACGTGGGCCTCGAACCGGTCGCCCATGGCCCAGACGTCGCGGAAGAGGAACGTGGCGGTCGCACGGTCCTCTTCGAAGAACTCGAAGGTGGCGCGCACCGCGTCAACGAGCGCCTCGACGGCGTCCTCGGCGGTCGAGGCGGCAAGCGCCTCGTCGATGTGGTGCCTGAGGGACGCCTCCTCGGCGACCACGAGGGCGTGGAAGAGCTCGTCCTTCGAGGCGAAGTACCAGTAGACGGCACCGTAGGAGAGCCCTGCCGCTCTCGCCACGTCCGCCATGGTGGCGGCGTGGAACCCCTCGCCGGCGAAGACACGCCTCGCCGCGTCGAGGATCTGGCGTCGCCGCGCCGCCTTCTGCTCGTCCCCCACCGCCCGGACCCGCGGCGATGCCGCGGCGATGGGCGGCGCGGCACTGCTCCTCGGCATGAGCCGTCATGGTAGGAACACCAGACTGATCCGTCAATCGGTAACGTGGTCTGCCGACGGCGGGAGGCACCGAGCCGGAGCCTCGGGTCGAGCAGGGCGAGCAGGGCGAGCAGGGGAGGAACCCATGGGCAGCAGCGAGGATGCGGGCGGCCGGGCGGGCGGGAGGCCCACCTTGAGCGACGAGGAGCAGCACGCCCGCCGACAGCTGGTGGCCGACCTGATGACCCGGACGCCCTACCTCGCGGGGCTCGGCGTCGTCATCGAGCGCTACGAGCCCGACGACGTCGTCGTCCGCCTGCCCTTCCGGGCCGACCTCACCAACGACGGGGAGCGCTACCACGGCGGCGTCGTGGCCGCGGTGGTCGATACCGCCGGGGCAGCGGCGGCGTGGTCCGGGCACGACTTCACACGCGGCACGCGGGCGTCGACGGTCTCCCTTGCCCTGCAGTACGTGCGGGCGTGCGCGAGCTCGGACCTCGTGTGCACGGCCCGGACTGTGCGCCGCGTCCGCGAGCTCGTCTTCGTCGACGTCACGGCGGCCGACGAAGCCGGCGAGGTCGTCGCGCACGCCGTGCAGACCTACCGGATCGCCTGAGGCGTCGGCCGGGGACTGCGGGCTCGCCTGCCCGCCGCGCCCGGACCCCCGTGGGGAGCGGCGCGGAGCCGACCGCGGTCGCATGCGGCCGATCCGGTGCAACAGCCCAGGTCGGGACGTTGGACCCTAGCGGACGACCTGTCCACGGCAGACGATGAGAGATGCGGGGGCCGCATCCGGCGAGCGCCGGAGGACAGGAAGCGAGGTACCTCGATCATGCGACGCAAGACGTTCGATTGGCTCCTGACAGCCGGCGGGGCGATGTTGACCGTCGTGCTCATCGTGGCGGGGATCTTCCTCACCCTGAGCGCCAACTTCGCCAACTCCAACGTGCGCAGCCAGCTCGAGAAGCAGGCCATCGTCGTCCCCGCCAAGGGCAGCGCGGCGCTCGCCAGCCCGAAGATCGGCCCGTACCTGAACCAGTACGCCGGCCAGGAGGTGCTCACCGGGCCCGCCGCCAAGGCCTACGCCGACCACTTCATCGCCGTGCACCTCTCCGAGATGCCCTACGGCGGCGTGTACTCGAAGGTCAGCGCAGCGGCCCAGGCCGACCCGACCAACGCCAAGCTGAAGACACTCGAGTCGACGGTGTTCCAGGGCACCACGTTGCGCGGCCTGCTGCTCGAGGCGTACGCCTTCTCGGTCTTCGGCGAGATCGCCACGTGGGCGTCGATCGTGGTGTGGATCCTCGCCGGCATCATGCTGGTCCTGACCATCCTCGGCATCGTCCACTACCGCCGGGTGTCCTACGAACAGGAGCTGCTCTCCCCGAAGAGCGAGTGAGCAGCTCGCCCCGACCACTTCTCCCCGCCCTCGGCCCCACGGGCCGGAGGCGGGGAGCGGCGCGACCGGAGGCGGGGCCGTTGCCGAGCCCGGTCGCCACCGGACCGAACCGTCGCCTCCCCCGCCAATCCTCACCACCGTCCACCGGCCCGTAGGCTGGACCCACGAGAGGAGCCACCATGGAGACCATGGAGAACAGCGGACCCATCGTCGTCGGGTACGACGGCTCGGACTCCGCCGGCGCCGCGCTGCGCTGGGCCGTCCGCCAGGCCGCCCTCAACGGGGCCGACGTCGAGGCCATCACCGCGTGGGAGTGGCCCGCGAGCTTCGGCTGGGCCGGGCCGATCCCCGCCGGCTACGACCCCGAGGCCGACGCCCGGCGGCTCCTCGAGGAGGCCGTGGCCGAGGCCGTGTCCGAGCACCCCGACGTCACCGTCCACACGACGGTGACCGAAGGCCACCCCGCTCCCCTCCTCATCGAGGCGTCGAAGACGGCGTCGCTGCTCGTGGTGGGAAGCCGAGGGCACGGCGAGTTCACCGGCATGCTCCTCGGCTCGGTGAGCGGGCACTGTGCGACGCACGCCCACTGCCCCGTGCTCGTCCACCGCAGCGACATGCAAGAGCGGTGACCGACCCGGACGCAACGGTCCTCGCAGGGGTCGACGTCGTCCTCGCCGACGGCAGCCTCGCGCACGTACGCGAGGTGCGTCCCGACGACGCCGCCCGCATCGCCGCCTTCAACGAGGCCCAGTCGCTCGAGACCATCCGGCTCCGCTACTTCAACGCCCACCGCATCCTGAGCCAGCACGAGCTGGAGCGCCTGACCCGGACGGGGGACCCGGACCATCTCGCGCTCGTGGTCGAACAGGACGAGACCCTCGTGGCCGTCGCCCAGTACGACCGCGAGATCGGCCGCGACGAGGCCGAGGTCGCCTTCCTCGTCGGCGACGACCACCAGGGCAAGGGCGTCGGCACGATCCTCCTCGAGCACCTGGCCTCGGCCGCTCGGCGCAACGGCGTCAAGCGGTTCGTGGCGAGCACTCTGGCCGACAACCGGCGCATGCTCGACGTGTTCGCCAGCGTCGGGTTCGCGCGCCGATCGACCCTCGAGCACGACGTCGTGGGCGTCGTGCTCGACATCACCCCGACCCGCCAGGCCCAGGAGGCGGCCGACGAACGCGACCGGGTCGCCGTCGTCCAGTCGCTCCGCCACCTCCTGAGCCCCCGCTCGGTGGCCGTCGTCGGGGCATCGCGTCATCCGGGCACCATCGGCTACGAGCTGGTGCGCAACCTCGTCGACGGCGGCCTCGAAGGGCCCGTGTACCCCGTGAACCCCCACACCGACCACGTCGCCAGCCTGCCGTGCTGGCCGAGCGTGAGCGCCGTGCCCGGCCCCGTCGACCTCGCAGTGGTGGCCGTCCCGGCCTCGGCCGTGCCGGGTGTCGTCGACGAGTGCGGCCGCAAGGGCGTCGGCAGCCTGGTGATCGTCTCCGCCGGGTTCGCCGAGGCGAGCGAGGACGGGCGGGCCTCCCAACGCGAGGTCCTGCGGACGGCCCGCCGGCACGGGATGCGCGTGGTGGGCCCCAACTGCTTCGGGGTCCTCTCCACCGACCCGGCGGTGTCGATGAACGCCACCTTTGCCGCGGACGTCCCGATGGCCGGCCACGTCGGCTTCGCCTCGCAGTCGGGCGGGCTCGGCATCGCCATCCTCGCCGAGGCGAAGGTCCGCAAGCTCGGGCTCTCGAGCTTCGTCTCCCTCGGCAACAAAGCGGACGTCAGCGGCAACGACCTGATCACGTGGTGGGAGGCCGACGACCGGACGCGGGTGGTCCTCCTCTACCTCGAGTCGCTCGGCAACGCTCGGAAGTTCGCCCGCTTGGCCCGGCGGATCGGACGGGCCAAGCCGATCGTGGTGGTCAAGTCCGGACGCTCGCGCGCCGGCCAGCGCGCCGCGTCGTCGCACACGGCAGCCATGGCCAGTCCCGAGACGGCCGTCGACGCCCTCTTCGCCCAAGCCGGCGTGCTTCGCGTCGACACCGTCGAGGAGCTCTTCGACACCGCCGAGACCCTGGTCGACCAGCCCCTGCCCGCCGGGCGCCGGGTCGCCGTCCTCACCAACTCGGGTGGGCCCGGGGTGTTGGCCGCCGACGCGGCGAGCGGCCACGGGCTCGACGTCGTCGAGCTCTCCCCGGCGACCCAGCACCGGCTCCGCCAGATCACCCCGAGCGCAGGAGGTGTGCGCAACCCCGTCGACCTCGGGGCCGAGGCGTCGGCCGACGCCTACGGCCGGAGCCTCGAGGTGCTCCTGGCCGACGACGACGTCGACAGCGTGGTCGTCGTCTTCACCCCGCCGCTCGTCACCCAGACCGACGACGTGGCACGGGCGGTGGTCCGGGCGGCCGATGCCGCGACCGAGGCCGGCCGGGCCCGTCCGGTCGTGGTCAGCCTGCTCGGGAGCACGAGCGGAGGCGCCATCCTGCGGGCGGCACGGCACCCCATCCCGAGCTTCACCTACCCCGAGACGGCGGTGCGGGCACTGGCGCGTGCCACCCAGTACGCCGACTGGCGCGCCGAGCCCTCCGGGGACGTCCCCGAGCTCGATGGCTTCGACCTGGGCGCCGTGCGGTCCGTCCTGGAGCGGGACGGTGCCGACGCCGACGGCTGGCTGACGGGGGTCGACGCGCTCGACGTGCTCGCCGCCTGCGGCATCCCCGTCCAGCCCACGTCGTCGGTCGGCGACGCGGCCGAGGCCGCAGCGCGCGCCGCCGAGCTCGGGTTCCCGGTCGCCCTGAAGGCCGTGGGGGCCGGCATCGTCCACAAGAGCGACGTGGGTGGCGTGCGCCTCGGGCTCACGAGCGAGGACGAGGTGGCGAGCGCCTACGAGGACATGCGCGCCCACGTGGGCGAACGCATGCGGGGGGCCATCGTGCAGCCCGTGGTCGAAGGGGGCGTCGAGGTGATCGCCGGCTTCGTGCAGGACCCGGCCTTCGGTCCCCAGGTCCTCTTCGGGCTGGGGGGCGTCGCCGTCGAGCTGCTGGGCGACCACGCCACCCGCCTGGCGCCGTTGACCGATCGCGACGCCCGCTCCATGGTCCTCGGCCTCCGCTCGTCCCCCTTGCTCACGGGCTACCGGGGCTCGGCGTCAGTCGACGTCGACGGCTTGGTCGACCTGGTGCTGCGGGTGGGGCGACTGGCCGAAGAGGTCCCCGAGCTCGTCGAGATGGACGCCAACCCCGTCATCGTGACGGCGGAGCGACCCGTGGTCGTGGACGCCCGGCTCCGGGTCGCCGCCACGCCGGTCGCGCCGCTCGACGACACCCGGCACCTGTCCCGCTGACGTCGGCCGACGGCGCACGCCGCCGTGGGGGGCGCCGGGCGGGGCCGCCGTGGGGGGCGCCGGTCAGGGCCGCCGGTCAGGGCCGCCGGTCAGCGCTCCCGACCGCCCGGCTGGTCGGGCGTGGAGCGAGACGGGGACGGCGCCGGCGTCACGGGGACCGGCACGCTCGCCAGCTCGTCGAGGCAACCACCGACGGAGCGGGTGCCAGCGGCTTCCTCTCGGCCACGAGCGCCGCCGCCGGCTGCCTCGCCGCCGGCGATGGCGTCCTCGTTGCCAGTGCCGCCGGCGATGGCGTCCTCGTTGCCAGTGCCGCCGGCCGTGGCGAGGCCGCGCGCCGGCAGTGCCACCGCCACCACCACCGTGGCAGCCGCGACCACGGCGCCCCCGACCACCATGGCCAGGTCCAGGCCGCTCACGAAGGCGGAGACGGCCGCCGTGCGCAACGCCTCCCCCACCGCGCCGCCGACGTGCTGGGCCACCGCCTGGGCGCCGCCGAGCGAGCCGAGCACCAGCACCGACACCGAGTGCGGGGCCGCCGCCCTGGCCAGCAGCGGAGCGAGGTGCGACTGGTAGCGGGTGGCGAGCAGGCTGCCGAGCACGCCGATTCCGAGGGCGCCTCCGATCTGGAGCCCCGCGGAGTTGGTGGCCGAGCCGACGCCCGCACGATCGGGCGGCAGGGACCCCATGATCGACTCGGTGGACGGGGCGAAGGCGAGCCCGGTCCCGAGCCCCAGCAGCGCGAAGCCGGGGAACGCGGTGGCGTAGGTCCCGTGCACGGTCGTCCGGGCCAGCGCGAAGAGCCCACCGGCGATCAGCGCCATGCCGACGGTCACCACCGCTCGCGTCCCAAACCGCTCGGCCAGGACGCTCGAGAGCGGGGCGGCGACGAGCAGGATGCCGGCGATGGGCATGATCCGCACGCCGGCCTGGAGCGGGCTGTAGCCGAGGGCGAACTGCAGGTACTGGGTGAGGAGGAACAACGACCCCATCAGGGAGAAGATCACGAGCGCCATGGCCACCATGGCCACCGAGAACCGCCTGGAGCGGAAGAACGCCAGCTCGAGCATGGGATGGGCCGTGCGGTGCTCCCAGCGCACGAACGCGGTCAACAGGGCGAGCCCCCCGGCGATGGCGGCGAGCACGAGGGGGGACGTCCACGACCGGTTCGGCGCCTCGATGATCCCCCACAGGAGCAGCACCATGCCGCCGATCGAGAGCCCTGCCCCGAGCGGGTCGGGTGACGAGGTGTCGCTCTGGCGGGAGTTGGGCACCAGCCACACGGCGGCGACGAGCCCGACGGCGGCGATGGGGACGTTGATGAGGAACACCGACCCCCACCAGAAGTGGGTGAGCAGCCATCCCCCGACGATCGGGCCGACGGCGAGGCCGATGCCCGTGGTGCCCGACCAGATGCCGATCGCCCGGGCCCGTTCACGGGCGTCGACGAACACGTTGGTGAGGATGGACAGGGTGGACGGCATGATGGCCGCCGCCCCGATGCCCATGAAGGCCCGGGAGCCGACCAGCATGCCCGTCGTGTGCGAGAACGCCGAGGCGGCCGATCCGGCGGCGAAGACCACGAGGCCGACGAGGAAGATCCACTTGCGGCCGAGCCGGTCGCCGAGGCTTCCCTGGACGAGCAGCAACCCGGCGAAGACCACGGCGTAGGCGTCCATCACCCACTGGAGCCCGCTGGACGAGGCGTGGAGGTCGCGCACGAGGGTGGGCAGGGCGACGTTCAGCACCGTGTTGTCGAGGCTGACGATGAGCAAGCTCACGCACAGCACCGCGAGGGTCGCCCAGCGGGTCGAGCGCCCTCGCGGCTGCGCCATGGTCCAAGCCTGCACCCGGCGCTCCGGGGGGACCAGGGTCCAAGGTCCCGGGCGGGCGGGCGGTCCCGGGCGGGCGGGCGGTCCCGGGCGGGCGGGCGGTCCCGGGCGGGCGGGCG
>CAZSYT010000096.1:0-10052 GCA_964610905.1 uncultured Acidimicrobiaceae bacterium | reverse complement strand
TGGGCACCGGCACGCTGACGGCCTACGGCTGGATCGCCTTCATGGACGCGACGCACGTCCCGCCGGGGACCTACACGCTGCGGAGCGTGGCCGTCGACAGCCGGCGGTTCGCCGTCAGCCCCGGTGTGCGCGTGCAGGTGACGGGGAGCACTCCGTAGCGCTCAGGCGCGCGACCCGGGCGGGCGGCGTTCGCGGGTCCCTCAGGCCTCGTCCTTGGAGGACGAGCGATCGGCGCGTGTCGACAGCCATCGGGTCAGGCCCGCGGCGTTCGAGTGCACCCCGTTCATGACCTCGAGCTTCCGGCGGTGCTCGTCGGCCATCCCGTCGAGGTCGTGGGCGAAGGTGGTGGCGAGCGCGTCGGCGACGTCGGCGCCCGAGCGGAACGCCGCCTCGGCGACCTCCGCCCACCGCCGCAGCGTGCCTTCGGCCTCCGCGAGCAGGTCGGCAGGCTCGCCGAGGAGACCGTAGTGGGCGAGGGCGATGCCAGCCGGGCGGCGCTCCCCGAAGCGGTTCAGCGAGTGCAGCGCCTGGTCGAGGTCGAAGTCGGGTGGCGGCGTCGACGGCCGCAGCACGCCTCCGTCGGGGAGCTTGACCCCGACGGCGTCACCGGCGAAGAGGACCCCCGACAGCGAGTCGTGCAGGGCCACGTGGTGCTTGGCATGCCCGGGTGAGTCGACGGCGACGAGCTCGCGACCGGGGCCCACCTGGATGGCCTCCCCGTCCTCGAGCACGTGGAGCCGCTCGGCCGGCGTGGGGTCGAGGCGACCGTAGAGCGAGTCGAGGAGCGGACCGTAGACGCGGGCCGCCGAGTCGACGAGGCGGGTGGGATCGGCGAGGTGGCGAGCCCCCTTGGCGTGGACGTAGACCGTGGCCTTCGGGAACGCCCGGGCCACGTCCCCCACCCCGCCGGCGTGGTCGAGGTGGATGTGGGTGACCGCCACGCCGGCCAGGTCCGAGGCGGCGATGCCCAGGGAACCGAGCGCCTCGAGGAGCACGGGAACCGAGCTCTGGCTCCCCGTCTCGACCAGCACCGGTGCCGGCCCGTCGATCAGGTAGCCGGCGGTCACCCGCTCCCACCCTCCGAGGAGGGTGTCGATCTCGATCACGCCCTCTGCGATCACCCGGCCCGAAGCCGTGCCGGCCTCGGACGAGGCGTGGGAATGGCCGCCGTGGGAGTGGCCGCCCTGGGAGTGGCCGCCGCTCACGGCTTGGCCACTTCGATGACCACCTTGACGTCGTCGGGCTTGCGGTCGAGGGCGTCCTTCCACGAGGCGAGCGGCACCTGGCGCGTGACCAGCTTGGACAACCAGCCCCGCTCGGCGGCGGCCAACGCCTCGGCGCCGGCCTCGTAGTGACGGCGGTTGGCGTTGACCGAGCCGACGACCGCCTCGTTGGACAGCACCATCGAGCGGTTGAGGTCACCCTCGTCGACCTCGACGGGACGCCCCCCCGACGACACACCCGTCAGGCACACGACACCCCCCGGGCCGACGTGCTCCATGGCGTCGAGGACGAGGGAGGACACGCCGGTGCACTCGAGGACGACGTCGGGCGACGTGACCGCCTTCTCGATCGGGCCGGTGTGGTAGGTGGCACCGAGCTCGGCGACGAGCTGGGGCTTGAGCCCGTCGGTCACCTGGTCGATCACGTGCACGTCGAGCCCCCGCTGCACGCCGATCATGGCGGCGAGGAGGCCGATGGGGCCGGCTCCGGTGACGACGACCGACGTCGGCGACCAATGGGCCCGCCCGCCGATGCGGTCGACCTGCTCCCACGCCTTCGCCACCACGCTGGTCGGCTCGAGCAGGACCCCGAGCATGCCGAGGCCGGGGTCGACCTTCACCACGAAGTCGGGCTGGATGCGGTACCGCTCGGAGAGGTAGCCGTCGTGCTCCTTGATGCCCCGCTCGGTGTACTGGCCGTTGCGGCAGAAGTCCCACTCGCCCACCGCGCAGTTGCTGCACGGCACCGGGTCGGGTCGCCGCACGATGCCCACCACGTGGTCGCCGGCGGCCAGGTCGCCGCCTGACGGGGCCTCGACGACCCGACCCAGGGACTCGTGCCCGAGCACCAGGCGCTCGCGGCCGGGGGGAGCCCAGCCGTACTCACCCGAGAGGATCTCGATGTCGGTCCCGCAGATGCCGACGCCGAGCGTCTCGACCAGGACGGGGCCGTCCTCCTCGGGCGGCTCGGGCACGTCGTCGAGGCGGGCCGACCCCTTCGAGAGCGGGACGACGGTCAGTGCCTGCATGTGGACCTCCTTGCGGTCGAGTGGCGCCCGTGCGGTCGCGTAGAGCCCAGCCCGGGTGGGCTAGCCCCGCTCGACAGGCGGGGAACCGGTCCGGCGCTCGGCGCCCGGGCTCGCCGCGCCACGGCGGTCCTTGCCACGTCGGCGATCGGTCCCGTCCCAACGGGCCCTCGGCTCGGCGGCTCGGCGCGTGCGACGCTGCGCCAGACGGGACGATACCTGCCCCGCCAGGTGCATGCGCCCCGCCCCCGAGGTCGAGCGGGCCATCAGCCGGCGCGCCCGGACCAGCGTCTCGGGTCGGACCTCGGGGAGCGTGGCGCCGGCCAGCTTCGCCGCCGAGTTGACGAGGGACACGTGAGAGAAGGCCTGGGGGAAGTTGCCGACCAGGCGCCCGGCGACCGGGTCGTACTCCTCGGCGAGGAGCCCGAGGTCGTTCCGCAGCGAGAGGAGCCGGTCGAGCAGCTGGCGCGCGTCGTGGTCACGCCCGAGCATGGCGAGGCAGTCGACGAGCCAGAACGAGCACGCGAGGAAGGCGCCCTCGCGACCGGAGAGCCCGTCGACCATGCCGTCGTCGGCGGTCCGGTACCGGAGCACGAAGCCGCCGTCGACCAGCTCGCGCTCGATCGCCTCGATGGTGCCGCGCACCCGGGGGTCGTGGGCGGGGAGGAAGCCGACGAGCGGGATCATGAGGAGGCTGGCGTCGAGCGTGTCCGAGCCGTAGTACTGGGTGAACGAGCCCTTGGTCGCGTTGAAGCCCTCGTCGCAGACCTGGTCGTGGATCTCGGAGCGGAGCGCCCGCCACCGGTCGACCGGTCCCTCGGTACCGCACTCCTCGACGGTCTTGATCGCCCGGTCGATCGCCACCCACGCCATGACCTTCGAATGGGTGAAGTGCCGCCGGGGCCCCCGGACCTCCCATATACCGTCGTCGGGATCGCGCCACCCGGTCTCGAGGAAGTCCATCAACGCCCGCTGGACGTCCCACGCCGGGTCCTGCACCTGGTCGCCCGCCCGGCACGCCTCGTAGAGCGCCGACATCACCTCGCCGTAGACGTCCAGCTGGTACTGGCCGGCCGCGGCGTTGCCGATCCGCACCGGTGCCGACCCCTCGTAGCCGGGCAGCCAGTCGGCCTCCCACTCGTCGAGGCGGCGCTCGCCGGCTGCCCCGTACATGATCTGCATCTGGGACGGGTCCCCGGCGATGGCCCTGAGCAGCCAGTCCCGCCACGAGAGAGCCTCCTCGAAGAACCCGCCCCGCATCAGCGACTCGAGCGTGAGCGTGGCGTCGCGCAACCAGCAGAAGCGATAGTCCCAGTTGCGGTTGCCGCCCAGGGCCTCGGGCAAGGACGTCGTGGCGGCGGCCACGATGCCGCCGGTCGGCTGGTAGGTGAGCGCCTTCAGGGTGATGAGCGACCGGACGACCGCCTCGCGGTAGTCGCCCTCGTAGGTGCACTGCATCGCCCAGTCGTGCCACCACGTCTCGGTGTCGTCGATGGCGTAGACGGCGTCGACCGGCCGGGGGGGTTCCTCGTTGGCCGGGAACCAGGAGAGCGAGAAGGGGACGCGCTGCCCCTCGGCCACGGTGAACTCGGCGACGGTCGAGTAGTCGGCCCCGTGGATGGGCACGGGCGTCCACAACGAGAGCGCGTCGGGCCCGGCGATGGCGGTCAGCGTGCCGTCGAGTCGGCGCACCCACGGGACGATCTGGCCGTAGCCGTAGCGGATGGTCAGCGTCATCTCCATCGTGACGCGGCCGCGGACGCCCTCGACGAGCCGGACCACCTCGGGGTGGCGTTGGCGGATCGGCATGCAGTCGATGACCCGGACCGTGCCGTCGGGCGTGACGAACTCGGACTCGAGGACGAGCGACTCGCCCCGGTACCTACGGTGCGTCGCCCGCTCGACACCCTTGGGGGCGATGCGCCACGACCCGTGGTCGGACGTGCCGAGCAGCTTGGCGAAGCAGGCCGCCGAGTCGAACCGGGGCAGGCAGAGCCAGTCGATCGACCCGTCCCTGCCGACAAGCGCCGCAGTGTGCAGGTCGCCGATCACCCCGTAGTCCTCGATGGGGAGCGCCATGCCCACCATGTCTAGCCTGCGAACCCCTGCACGCGGGGGCAGCCGGCTCGCTCACCCGCTCGTGCACGGCCCGGTCCCGACGGTCGTCGTGGCCTGCTCGGCGGTGCGGACCCGGCTGAGGACGCCCGGGGACGTCAGCGCGTAGCCGATGTCGCCGTTGGTCGTCGAGCGCGAGAACACGACGCCGATCACGTGGCCGTCGCTGGCCACGAGCGGTCCACCCGAATTGCCCGGCCGGACCACGCCCTGGATCTCGTAGATGTTGCGGACGGTGAGGCCCTGCCCGTAGATGTCACGACCCGATGCCTCGAAGGAGGCCATCACGCCGGCTGGCACGGCGGCGAAGGGCCCGCCGCCCGGGTAGCCCAGCACGGCCGCCCGCGCCCCCCTCGCCACGTCGGTCGGGTCGAGCACGAGCGGTTGCTCGGTGAGCCCGGCGACCCGCATGACGGCCAGGTCGAACCGGGGATCGAAGAAGACGACCTCGGTTGGGTGCGTGCCCGTGCGGTCCTCGACGACCGGGTGGGCCATGCCGGCGACGACGTGGGCGTTGGTGACGACCACGCCCGGTGCCACGACGAAGCCCGAGCCCTCCTGGATCTGCCCGCACCCCTGTCCCACCACCTTCACCGTCGAGGCACCGTCGGCGGTGACGGCGGCGGCGACCTCGGAAGCCGACGCCACGGTGACGGGCCCCGCCGAGGCCGGGGCGAGCTGGGCGAAGGCGAGCGGGAAGCCCTGGGCCGAGAGGAAGGACTGGACCTTCGAGAAGAGCGAGGGCGGGGGTGGCAGGACGGCGTCGAGCGAGCGGATGATGCGCGACTGCGAGACCGCCGCGTTCAGCTGCGTGTCGGGGGTGTTGATCAGCAGGCTCGCCACCAGCCAGGCCGCCAGCAACGACGCCACCACCGAGACCACCACGCCGAGAGCCGAGTCGAACGGGCCCAGCACGCTCCGGTGGACGCGCCGGAACAGCAGCGAGCCGGCGAACCTCCCCACCGCACCGAGCACGAGGGCGACCCCGAGCACGGTGCTGATCCCGACGACGGTCCGCGACGTCGAGGTGTGGAAGCCTCGAACGGTGACCGAGGCGAGCAGGGCACCGAGCACCAGGCCGGCCCAGAACCCCCCGTAGGAGAAGACCTGCAGCAACGCGCCGACCCGCAGTCCGTGGACGGCTGCCGCGGCGACGATGACGAGGACGGCGACGTCGACCCAGTTCACGGCCGTCACCCGCTCCTCGGAGCGGGTCCCCCGTGGGCACGACGGCGGTCGGGACGAACGAGCAGCACCGAACCGACACGGTAGACGTGAGGTGCCCCCCGGAGGGGTCATCGCGCGCCGAGTGCTGGTCGCATGCCACAATCGCGGGCGTCGTCGTGCCCGCGCGGACGTCGCGGTCCGGCAGGGACGGCGCGCCGGCCTCCGACCACGGACGCCAGACCCACGAGCGAGCGGGGCCATGAGCGACACGACACCACCGACACCGGACGACGGGCGCGAGCAGTCGCCTGCGCCACCCCCGGGGCAACCGCTCCCCCCCTACGGCCAGCCCGCTCCGCCCTACGGCCAGCCCGCTCCCCCTGGGCAACCGCTCCCCCCCTACGGCCAGCCCGCTCCCCCCGACGGCCAGCCCGCTTCCCCTTACGGCCAGCCCGCTTCCCCTTACGGCCAGCCCGCTCCCCCCTACGGCCAGCCCGCTCCCCCCTACGGCCAGCCCGCTCCCCCTGGGCAACCGCTCCCCCCCTACGGCCAGTACGGCCCGCCACCGGGAGCACCGCCGTACGGACCACAGGGCGGCTACGGCCTCGTGCCCGGGCCCGTCGACCCACTGGGGCGACCGCTGGCGGACTGGTGGCAGCGAGCCGTGGCCATCATCATCGACTCGATCATCGTGTCGATCCCGTCGTTCATCCTGCTCGCCATCGTGGGCGGGGGGTCGACGAGCAGCGGTTCGGGGACCGCGCACCCTGGAGCGGGGGTGGCCGGCGAGCTCCTGTCGCTCGTCATCACCCTCGCCTACTTCGGCTGGCTCGACGGCAGTCCGAGCGGCCAGACGGTCGGGAAGCGGCTCTTGGGCATCGCCACGCGCGACGCCCGCACGGGCGGTCCGGTGGGGACGGGGCGCGCCGTGCTGAGGCGCTTCCTCTACGTCATCCTGTTCGCGCTGTTCTTCGTCCCCGGGGTGCTCAACGCGCTGTCGCCGCTGTGGGACCGGAGGCGCCAGGCGTGGCACGACAAGGCGGCGTCCTCGGACGTCGTCAAGGTCCGCTGACCTCGACGACCCGGTCGACCGGGTCCGAGCGCGTGCGGACGCCCGGGGCCCGCCGGCCGCGACGGGCCCTCGTCGTCGTCGCCCTCACGGGGCTGGTGCTCGGCGCCGCTGCCTGCACCTCCCCCGCAGCCCCGGGGGCCACGGGGACGTCGGGGTCGCCGTCGCCGTCGCCTGCGCAGCCGTGGCCCGGCTCGTTCCGCTCGTCGCTCCTCGCCGGGGTGACCACGTCCACCGCGCTCTCCTGTGCCACGCCCACCCGGTGCACCGCCGTCGCCGTCGGCTCGACACCCGGCGCGCCATCGTCGAGCACGTCGAGCACATCGAGCAGAGCAGCATCGGGGCCGTTGCTGCTCACCTCCACCGACGGGGGAAGCCACTGGACGAGCGCGCCTGCGCCGTCGCCGATCTCGTTCCTGGCGGGCGTCTCCTGCCCGGCCACCTGGTGCGTCGCTGGTGGGCAGGAGCTCGCCGGGTCCGGTCCGGCCGGCGCCTTCGTCGTCAGCGCGAACGGCGGGCGGACGTGGTCGGTCGTCCCCGCTCCGAGCGGGGTCACCGACGTCACGGCCGTCACCTGCCTGGCCGACCGGTGGTGCCTGGCGACCGGTGCCAGCGGGTACGGGCCGCTGGCCCTGGCCAGCGCCGACGCTGGGAGCACGTGGTCGATGCAGGGCCCCTTGCTGAACGGGTCCGTGGGGGTGACCGGGGTCGCGTGCGTCAGCCGAGCCGACTGCTGGGTGACCACCTATGCGTCCTCCGGCCCGGACCACGCCACCGGATCGGTGCTCGCGTCCGGCGACGGAGGGAGGACGTGGGCCCCGACCGCAGCCGTGCCCACCGGAACGGGCATCCTCGGCGGCATCGCCTGCGTCGCGGGCGCGACCTCCTCGGCGGGCAGCAGCACTGGCTCGGACCCGTCGGCGACCACGGCCCCGGCCCCGTCGAGCACGGCCCCGTCGACCACGGCCCCGTCGAGCACGGCCCCGTCGACCACGGCCCCGTCGAGCACGACTGCTCCGGCGTCGACCTCGTCGTCCGTCGGTGCACCGACCTCGTCGACCACGACGGCCCCGGCACCGTCGACGCAGCCGCACTCCCTCCCCGGCGGCGACTGCGTCGTCGTCGGCACCACGGCGGCGACGTTCGGGACGCCGAGGAGTGGCACGGGCGTGCTCCTCGTGACCGCCGACGGCGGGACGACCTGGACTCCGGAGCCGGTTGCGAGCTCGGTCGCCTCGCTCGGCTCCGTGTCGTGCCCGACGGCGACCGCGTGCGTCGCCGCGGGGAGCACCACCTCGGCGACCGGGCCTGCCGGCGTCCTGGTCCTCACGGGCGCCAGCACGCAGCCGTGGGGCTCGGCGCGCACCCAGCTCGTGCCGGAGCCGCCCACGGCCGTGTCGTGCCCCTCCCTCGGGCACTGCCTGGCCGCCGGAGGTCCCGTGCTCGAGCGGCTCGGCTGAGAGGTCTCGTGCTCGAGCGGCTCGGCTGAGGGCGGCCGGTCGGGCGGGCCCGAGGCCGCGTCCCGGCCGCTTCCCTCAGACCGCCGCGGTGACCGCGGCGAGCGCCGCCGTGAGCCGCTCGGCGGCCTCTGCGGCAAGCTCGGCGAAGGCCGGGTCGGGCATCAGCTCGCGTGGGTCGGCGATGCTGACCCGCGTGCCCTCGGCGACCGCCTCGAGGACCACGTTGCACGGGAGCAGCATGGCGACCGTGGGGTCCTGCTGGAGGGCCTGGTGAGCGAAGTTGGGGTTGCAGGCACCGAGGATGACGAGCCCCGTGCGCTCCACGCCCAGCTTGGCGCGGAGCGTCGCCGCCACGTCGATCTCTGTCAGCACGCCGAAGCCCTGCTCCGACAGGGCCTGGCGCACGACGGGGTCCACCTCGGCCAGGGGCCGATGGACGGTAGCGGTGAGACCCTGCATGGGCGCTCCTCCTTGCTCGTTCGGGAACGGGTCGGGGCCGGGCCAGCGGGCCCGGACGGTGGTCAGTGGGCGAAACGGACGGTCGGGACGATCCGCTCGAGCCAGGCCGGGCTCCCCCAGATGCGATGGCCGCCGAAGCGCAAGAGGACGGGCAGGAGCGCCATCCGGACGACGAGCGCGTCGATGGCCACGGCTGCAGCCAAGATGACGCCCATCTCCTTCGGGGCGAGCGGACCGGACAGGGCGAAGGTCAGGAACACCGCCACCATGATGGCTGCGGCCGACACCACCACGCGACCGGCGGAGCGGACCGACGACACCATGGCGTGCTCGGGGTCGCGGTGGAGCTCGTAGCTCTCCTTCGCCGACGACAGGAGGAAGAGCGTGTAGTCCATGGCCACCCCGGCCACCATGGCGCCGAAGAAGATCGGGCCCCAAGCGTCGACGAACCCCTGGGGGACGAACCCGAGCAGGGAGGCCCCGGTGCCGTCCTGGAAGATCAGGCGGGCGACGCCGAACGCCCCGGCCACCGACAGACCGGTCACGACCATGCCGACGAGGGCCAGCCAGGGGCTCCCCAGTGCCACGAGGAGCATGAGGAAGCCGACGGCGGCCAGTAGGCCGAAGACGAGAGGCGTCTTTGCGGCGAGGGCGTGCTGCAGGTCGACGTTCTCGGCCGCGGCCCCGCCGACCAGGCTGCCCGAGGGCAGCGCGGCCCGGAGGTGGTCGATGGTGGTCGCCGTCGCCGGCGACGACGGGCCGGTCGTGGGCACGACCTGCAGCAGCTGCCAGCCGTGCGAGACCGGACCGGGAAGGGCGGCGGCGACCCCGCTGGTGGACCGGGCCACTGCGAGCGCCTTCCCGCCAGAGCCCGCAGGGGCGACGACCTCGAGGGTGCCCGGAGCCCCGGGACCGAAGGCCTCCGTCACCTGTTGGTAGCCGATCCGGGCGGACGACGACGCCGGGATGATCGTGATCGACGGCATCGACGTCCGCAGCCCGAACACCGGTGCGATGGCCAGGGCCAGCAGGACTCCGGCCACCGCTGCCACCGCGACCGGACGGCGCCACACGAGGCGCGCCCAGGCGTGCAGGCGCCGGTCGAGCGCGGCACCGTGATGGAGGTGGTGGTGCCCCGTCCCTGACGGTGTGCCGGGGACGGCGGGGACCGCCTGGCTCCGGTGACGGCGGAGGCGGACGGCTCCGGCGTTGACGCGCGTCCCGAGGGCCCCGAGGACGGCGGGGAGGAGGGTGAGGGTGGCGGCGAGGACGGCGACCACCGAGAGCATGATGCCGAGCGCCATCGACCGGAAGGCCGGGCTCGGGACGAGCAGCACGGCCGAGAGCGACAGGAGGACCGTCACGGCCGAGAAGGCGACGGCCTTTCCGGCCGTGTTCATCGTCTCGGCCACCGACTCGACGACACCGACGCGGTCTCCCCGCGTGACCTGTCGGCGCTGGAGGGCGCTCCGGAAGCGCACGACGAGGAAGAGCGCGTAGTCGATGCCGAGGGCCAGGGCGAACATGAGGGCGA
>CAZSYT010000095.1:0-10053 GCA_964610905.1 uncultured Acidimicrobiaceae bacterium | reverse complement strand
CGCGTCGACCCGACCCGACCCACAGGCCAAGGGGCTCGGCGAGTACCTGCGCAGCCGGCTGGTGGACGTCCCGCTGGACCTCGCCCCCGAGGACCGGCGGCCGCCGGGCGACGCACGTACGCCCATCGCCCCGCCGGGAGCGCCGGAGGGCGACAGGAGCGCCGCTGGCAGGCGCGGCGGCGCGGCGAGCACGGGCCGCCGGCACCACGACGGCACGGAAGGCGAGGCCGCGGACGGTGGTCCCCGCCGGGTGCCGGCGTCGCGCTTCGGGCCGTTCCCGCCGGCACCGCCGCCTCCTCGCCCGCGAGGCTGAGGGACCACCGACCACCGACCACCGACCACCGACCAGGAAACAGGACCAGGGAGCGCCCCGCCGTGGACTTCACCGAGCCCGAGGAGCACCGCCTGCTGCGCGAGGCCGTGGCCGCCATCGCCGGCGGGTACGGCCACGCGTACTACGCGGCGCGCGCCAGGGCCGGCGGACGCTCCACCGAGCTGTGGGACGCCGTGGGCGCCGCCGGGTACCTGGGTGTGCACGTCCCGGCCAGCTACGGCGGAGGCGGCGGCGGGATCGCCGAGCTCGCCCTCGTCGCCGAGGAGGTCGCAGCCCAGGGGTGCCCGCTCCTCCTCATGCTCGTCTCCCCGGCGATCTGCGCCACGATCATCGCCGCCTACGGCTCGGAGGCACAGCGAGCGCAGTGGCTGCCGCGCTTCGCCACCGGCGAGCTGCGCATGGCCTTCGCGATCACCGAGCCCGACGCCGGGTCGAACTCCCACAACCTGTCGCTCGCCGCTGCCCGCGACGGGGACGTGTACCGGCTGAACGGGACGAAGTACTACATCTCGGGGGTCGACGAGGCCGAGGCCATGCTGGTCGTCGCCCGGACCGGCGTCGACCCCGGCACCGGGCGCGGCCGGCTGTCGCTCTTCGTCGTCGACACGGACGCACCCGGGCTCACCGCCGAGGTCCTGCCCGTCGAGATCGCCGCCCCCGAGAAGCAGTTCACCCTCTTCTTCGACGACGTCGTCGTCGGTGCCGACCGGCTCGTCGGCACCGAGGGCGACGGCCTGCGCCAGGTGTTCCTCGGGCTCAACCCCGAGCGCATCATGTCGGCGTCCATCGCGTGTGGCATGGCCCGCTACGCCCTCGACAAGGCGGCGGCGTACGCCCGCGAGCGCTCGGTGTGGGGCGTGCCCATCGCCCACCACCAAGGCCTCAGCCACCCGCTGGCCAAGGCCAAGGTCGAGGTCGAGCTGGCCCGGCTGATGACGGCCAAGGCGGCCTGGCTCCACGACCACGCCACCGACCAGGCGGGGGTCGCCCAGGCCGGCGAGGCGGCGAACATGGCCAAGTACGCGGCCGCCGAGGCGGCGCTCGCCGCCCTCGACCAGGCCATCCAGACCCTCGGGGGGAACGGGCTCTCGTCCGAGTACGGCCTGGCCGACCTGTGGGGGATGTGCCGGCTGCTCCGCATCGCCCCGGTGAGCCGCGAGATGGTCCTCAACTTCGTGGCCCAGCACTCTCTCGGGCTCGGCAAGTCGTACTGACGCCCAGGTCGGGCTGACCCTCGGGCCCGGCGAGCCGCACCGACCCGCGGGCTCGGCACTCGCCCCAGACCTGCCGCCGGCCCCGGCCGCGCCCCAACTCCGGCCCCCGATGACTACGTAGAATCACTTATTGGCCACTAATTGTGTTCGTCCTACCCTGGGCTCGAGCACGATGACCAGGTCACCACGTTCAGGGGGCGTCGCGCCCCGGGCCAGCCGCCACGGCGGCGGCGCCGACCACCGGCGGTGGTGCCTCGCGTGCCGGCGACGGGACCGCCAGAGCCGGGGGGACGACGGGCTCACCCTCGTCGAGGTCCTGGTGGCGTTCACCGTCCTGATGGTCGCCCTGCTCCCGCTCTCGTACATGCTCGACGCCCAGATCGGAGCCTCTGCGCAGGACCGGAACCAGGTCGCCGCGTTGGCGCTGGCCGAGAAGTGGGTCGAGGTCCTGGCCAACCAGTCCCCGCCGACCCTGACGACGACGGACGCCATCTACCAGTGCGGCGTCTACAGCAACGTCACCAACCCGGGCACCAACACCGGCGAGCCCGTCGTCGGGGAGCCCTTGACCCCTGTCCAGTGCACGGCGACGAGCGGCCAGGTCGCGCCCCAGGGGACCGCCGTCCCGACCGCGACCGTCGGAGCGATGACCTACCACTTGTCGGCCGACTACTTCTGGACGGCCGACCAGAACGGCACGACGGGCGGCGCGGTGCAGCCGAACCTGTGCAGCGACGTCAGCGAGCCCAAGGTGCTCGAGCTCGTCGTCAAGGTGTCGTGGCACAACGGCGGCCAGACCGTCCAAGATTCGGTGCTGCTCGACTACCCGCCGCCCGGCATCCAGATCAACGGCTACGTGGCGGTCCAGATCGACGGTGACACGCAAGCGACCAGCGCCTCGGGCGCGTCGTGGAGCTCCCGCGTCACGTCGATCCCCGTCACGTTCACCCAGTCGGCGCCGCTCGTGTCGGGGGGACCGACCCAGGCCTCCTTCGTGGTCCACCCGAACAAGTACGGCTGCGCCTTCGCCGAGGTCGAGCCGGGGACGTGGCAGGCGACCGTCGGCGACCCCGGTTCGGAGCTCCAGCCGGCCGACCCCGTCTCGCCGAGCTACGTCACCGACGCGACCCCACCGGCGACCCAGGCGACGTCGACACCCCAGGTCATCGGCATCGGCGAGACGACGTCGCTCTTCCCCGGCGGCGTCAACTACGACCAGGGCTCGCTGGTCGACCTCGCCTACCCTGCCACGACCGCCGTCGCCGACGGCGTCGAGTGCCCGTCGGTCGGCCACGTGACCTGCTTCGCCGGCGGCCAGGCGAGCAACGGCACGGTGGCGCTCGCCACCTTCGACGGCAGCAACTGGGCCGCCGTGCCCGGCTCGGAGCTGGCCGGCACCACCCGGCTCGAGGACGCGGCGTGCGGTGCCGAGTGCATCGGCGTCGGGTTCGGGCCCAACGGGACGGGCACCCAGGGCGTGATCGTGGCGCAGACCACCGGGACGCCTCAGACGGTCACCGTCCAGTCCTTCCCCAACGTCACCGAGCTCTCCTCGGTCGCGTGCCCGTCGAGCTCGACGTGCGTGGCCATCGGCGACGGCTCGAGCGGTGGCGTCCTCGAGGCCTCGACCAACATCGGCAGCGGCGACACCTGGACGGCCCAGACGCTGCCGGCGGGCGTCTCCTTCCTCAGCACCCTGGCGTGCCCGACGGCGACCGAGTGCGCGGTCGGTGGCGGGAACGCGAGCGGCGGTCTGGTCCTCACCGGCACCGTCGGCGGGACCTGGTCCGTCGGTGCGGCACCGAGCGGCGTGACGGTGGCGGCGATCTGGGGCCTCACCTGCCAGACCGACCTGACGTGCACGGCCATCGGGTCCGGTGCGACGTCGACGGGAGGGTCGAACGGCCCCCTCGTCCTGTCGTCGGCCACCCCCGGCAACGGGAACGGCATCGGTGAGGTGTCCAACCTGGCATGGACCGTCGACACGATCTCGCCACCTTCCGGCATGACGATCGACTCGCTCGGGGTCGTGAGGTGCCCGTCGGCGACCGAGTGCCTCGTGACGGCTGCCGAGACGGCCACGTCGAGCAGCTCACCGGTACCGTCCGGCTCCGTCGTCCTGTCAGGAGCCCCAGGTGGGCAGCTCACCGTGGACACCACGCCCGCGCCCATCTCGACGGTGAGCGACCTGACCTGCCCGGACGCGACGACGTGCGTGCTCACCGGCTCGAACGCCGGCACGCCGCTCGTGCTGACCGGTGCGGTCGGATCGGGGACCGACACCTGGACAGCGAACACCCTGCCGACGCCGTCGAGCGGGGAGATCCGCACCGTCGGGTCGCTCGCCTGCCCGACGGCCGGCGCCTGCCTGCTCGTGGCAGGCGGGACGGACGCCAGCGGTGGCGCCGACGCGCTGCTGCTCGCCGGCTCGCTCGCCACCTCGGGCAGCGGGACGTCCTCGACGGTGTCCGGCACCTGGAGCATTGCGGACCTTCCTTCGACGTTGACCACTGCCGGGGCAGGCGAAGCCCGCTACTTCACCGGCATCTCGTGCGTCGCCGGGTCGAGCACGTCCACGTGCGCGGCGACCGGTGCCAGCGCCGTCGGGCCCGTGCTGCTCACGTCGTCGGGCGGTCCGGGCGGCACCTGGACCGCCGCGCCGGCGTCGCTCGTCCTGACGGGGATGACCGTCACGGGCATCCCGCTCGAGCTCCAGAACGCCGGGCTCGCCCCCCAGACGTCCGAGAACGCCGTGGCGGCGAGCGCCGCCCAGTCGAGCGACGCCACGACCCTCGGCCCGCTCTACCCGTTCAACCCGGGCTACTCCCTCTACGCCGCCGACTGCACGGCCGAGCTCGGCTCGACGAAGGACGCCTCGAGCGTGGTCGCCCCCACCGTCCCGGGCAGCACCGGCGGCCAGGCCGTCACCGTGCCGCTCGGCATGGTCGCCTTCGACGTCATCTCGACGAGCGGCATCGCCGACGGTGCGACGCTCACCCTCACGGCGACGACCGCCGGGTGCGCAGCGGACACGTACACCCTCCCGACCACCGGCCCCGACGGCCTGAGCCGCACGACGGTGCCGTTCGGCACCTACACGCTCACGATCACCTCGGGGTCCACCACGGCGACGGCCACGGTGACGGTGACCTCGGCAGCGGTCACCGTCAACGGCGCGGTCGTCCCCCTCCCCGGTCCGGCGGTGATCGTCGTATGACCGAACGGCGCGGTCCCACCTACCTCCGCGAGCTCCGCCGCCGGCTGCGCGACCGAGGCGTGGGCGAGGCCGGCCTGACCCTCGTCGAGCTGCTCGTCGCCATGGCGCTGCTCGGGTTGCTGATGGCCATCGTCTCCACGTCGGTCGACGCCTACGTCGGCGCCTCGAACACCGTGTCGTCGTCGTACCAGGCGACCGACCAGCTCCTGCCCTCGACCGTCGTCATCCAACGGCTGATCCGAGCCGAGGTCGAGCCGGCTCCGACGCCCGCTGCGACTCCGGCCAACCCCTTCCCGACACCGACGCCGGCCTTCGTGCCCTCCTCGCTGACTCCCACGTCGATGACGTTCACCTCCAACGTCGGGAACCCCAACGGACCGGACCTCGTCACGATGAGCACGGCTGCGTCCACGCCGTGCGGGCACTGCCAGTACCCGACCACGAGCTTCACCGTCACCGAGACGGCGCCCGCCCCAGGAACGTGCCCGGGCGTGAGCTCGGGGACCGCCTGCAGCTGGACGGGGACTACCAAGACGGTGGTCGACGTGCTCGACGTGGCCGTCACCGGCTCGCCGGTCTTCACGTACTTCGTGCAGGACTGCTCGAACTCGGTCCCCGTCACCAACCCGTCCGCGACGTTCGACCCCTCGAGCACCACCACGGTCGACGTCACGGCGTGCGCGCCCTCGACGCAGACGGCCACGACGACCGGCCCGTGCACGGGCAGCGTCGACCTCGCCGAGTCGTGCCCGGCCGACGCCATCCAGAGCGTCGAGGTGGACCTCCCCGTCGAGGTGCCAGGGGCGCCGCTGCAGGCCACCGACTTCACCGTCTACCGCATGTCGTCCACCTCGTACCTCTACAACCCGCTGGTGGGGTGATCGTGATGCACCACCGACCACACCGTCCCGTCGTCCGCTCGATCCGCCGGGCGCTGCACAGGCGGCGCGACGAACGAGGCCAAAGCGCCATCGTCCTCGTCATCGCCATGACGGTCCTCCTGGCGACCACGGGTGGGGTACTGGTCGAGACCACGATCGCCAACGCCCCGCTCCTCCAGCAGGCGGCGGTCCAGAAGTACGCCTACCGCGCCCTGCAGTCGGGCGTCGACGCGTTCGCCAACGCCATCAACGCCGACCCGTACCTGGCCGCCTGCAACACCACGTCGAACTCGGCCCCCCAGTGCAGCGGCTTCGCCTACGGCGAGTGGAGCGTGGTGCCGGACACGAACACGGGCAGCGGGGTCGTCCCCGAGTACTACCTCGTCGACAACCCCCAGCAGGTGACCACGTCCTCGGGGTCGGTCGCCGGGGTCGAGGTGCAGGTCGTCGGGGCTGCCGGCTTCCCCGGGCACGTGACGTACCAGTCGACGATCGCCGACTTCGTGCCGGCCAACGGCTTCCTCGACAGCGTCTGGTGGAGCAACTACGAGTCGTTCAACCCGGCCACCCAGTCAACCAACTCCGCGTACGGGTGCGGCTACTACTGGTCGGGCACGACGGACCTCGGGGGCTCCAAGACGCCGTACTCGCTCGGCTCGAACTCGTACGGCCAGACCGTTGGCGGCACGCCGTGCGTGGTCGTGAACTTCGGCCCGTCGGACCAGGTCTACGGACCGCTGTACTCGAACGACTCGCTCTTCGTCCAGGGCGCGGCGAACTTCGGCACCACGTCGTCCGTCCAGACCCAGGACCCGAACTGCCTCTTCGTCGACCCGTCCTCGAGCAGCTTGAGCGGTCCGCCGGGATGCTCCAACGTCACGAGCACGGACGGCGTCACCTACGACACGACGGGGAGCTCGTACGGCCACGTCGCCGAACCGCTGCCGACGGCGAACTCCGAGCTCGCGACCCTCGCCCAGGACGGCGGCTGCTACTACACGGGGCCGACGACCATCACCTTCGGGACGACCGGCACGGCTCCCGACCTGACCGGCACGATGACGGTCAGCAGCCCGGACACGGCGAGCGTCGTCGACAGCAGCTCGTCGAGCCCCACCTACAAGCAGTCGGTGAGCAAGTACGGCCTGCACACCTACGACGGCAAGGACTACGGCTGCCCGGTGAGCGGCACGTCGCCGCTCCCCCCGAACGGCGTCCTCTACGTCGACTCCGGTGGGGCAGGGACCGCCGGGTCGAACCCCTTCGACGGCCAGGAGCAGACGAGCCAGCAGTGCGTGAGCTACAGCTGGTCGTGGAGCACGGGCCCCACCTGCTCGCAGTGGCAGACGGTGACCCAGCTGACCGGCGTCCAGACGCTGCCGACGTGCAAGGGCTGCTACTACGGCCAGACGTCCTCCCCGGACACCGAGGGTGACGCCTTCGTCAGCGGTCCGTTCGCCGGCCAGCTGACCATCGGCGCCGCCAACAACATCATCGTCGACGGCAACATCACCTACCAGGACTGCACGTTCGCCACCTCGCCGATCGCGTCGGGCGCCTCGACGTGCAAGTACAACGCCAGCAACCAGACGAACGACACCCTGGGGCTCATCGCCCAGGACTACCTCGAGGTCGACAACCCGGTCACAGGCACGCCGTCAAGCGGCGGACAGCTACTGCCGGCGTGCGGCACGAGCGGCGCCCTCGCCCCTCCCCTGTGCAACCCGAGCAACACCGCCTCGATGCCGGCTGCCGACGGCGCGACGGCGCCGAGCTCGTACCCGTACGGCCTCACCATCGACGCCACCCTGCTCGCCCTGCAGGACTCCTTCGTCGTGAACAACTACGAGCTCTCCGGTGGAAGCAGCAGTTACGGCCTCGGGACGCTCAACGTCTACGGGTCCATCCAGCAGAACGCACGCGGCCCGATCGGCACGTTCGGCTACGGCGAGACCGGCTACACGAAGTACTACCTGTGGGACCCGCGCCTCGAGCTGTACGGGCCTCCCCACTACCTCAACCCCGGCACCGGCTCGTGGGCCCTGGCGTCGTCCTCGGTGGAGACCGCCTCGTCGTGCCCGCCCATGACGCCCGTCGACACGACGCCCCAGCAGCAGTCGTCGACCTTCCCCGACTTCACGACCGGCACGGCCTGCCCCAGCCTCCCCTGACCGGCTCGGCGCACCAGGGGCGCCCGCTGACGACCGCCGACTCCCATCGACGCCCGCTGACAACCGCAGGGATCGTCGAGCCGAGCGGATGCGGTCGAGCGCGCCGACCGGCGCCCGTCCCGTCAGGGTCACGGACGACCAGCAGACGGCACCCGTGCCCGGGGCCTTGCCGGCGCCCGGTAGCCTGGCTCCTCCATGCCTCAAGCGACCCGAGACGACATCCGCAACGTGGCCATCGTGGCCCACGTCGACCACGGCAAGACGACCCTGGTCGACGCCATGCTGTGGCAGTCCGGCGCCTTCCGGGCCAACGAGACCGTCGCCGAGCGGGTACTGGACTCGGGGGACTTGGAGCGCGAGAAGGGCATCACGATCCTCGCAAAGAACACCGCCGTCGTCCACGGGGGCGTCAAGCTCAACATCGTCGACACCCCCGGCCACGCCGACTTCGGCGGCGAGGTCGAGCGCGGCCTCACCATGGTCGACGGCGTGCTGCTGCTGGTGGACGCCTCCGAGGGACCGCTCCCCCAGACGCGCTTCGTGCTGCGCAAGGCCCTCCGGGCCCGCCTGCCCGTGGTGCTGGTGGTCAACAAGGTCGACCGGCCCGACGCCCGCATCGCCGAGGTCGTACACGAGGTCGAGGAGCTCTTCCTCGACCTCGACGCCGACGAGCACCAGATCGACTTCCCCATCCTCTACGCCAACGCCAAGGCCGGGTGGGCGGCGACCGAGCCGGGCGTCGAGGGCACCGACCTCGAGCCGCTCTTCGCCGCCATCCTCCGCCACGTCCCCGCTCCCGTCCACGATCCCGACGCCCCGCTGCAGGCCATCGTCTCCAACCTCGACGCCTCGCCGTACGTGGGACGGCTCGCCATCTGCCGCGTCCGCCACGGCACGCTGCGCAAGGGAGCGCCGGTCGCCTGGTGCCGCCTCGACGGGACGATCGAGCGGGCCAAGGTCACCGAGCTCTACGTCACCGACGCCCTCGACCGGGTAGACGCCGAAGAGGCGGGCCCGGGCGAGATCGCCGCGGTGGCGGGTATCCCCGAGGTCACCATCGGCGAGACCCTCGCCGACCCCGACGACCCCCGGCCCCTGCCGGCCATCACCGTCGACGAGCCGAGCCTGTCGATGACCATCGGGATCAACACCTCCCCGCTCGCCGGCCAGGACGGCACCAAGCTCACCGCCCGCCAGGTCCTCGGGCGCCTCGAGGTCGAGCTGGTGGGCAACGTGTCGCTCCGGGTGCGTCCGACCGAGCGTCCCGACGCCTGGGAGGTCCAGGGTCGGGGCGAGCTCCAGCTCGCCGTCCTCGTCGAGACGATGCGCCGCGAGGGCTTCGAGCTCACCGTCGGCAAGCCCCAGGTCGTCGTGCGCGAGATCGACGGCGTCCGCCACGAGCCGATGGAGCGGGTCGCCGTCGACGTCCCCGACGAGTACCTGGGCGTGGTCACCCAGCTGATGGCGTTGCGCAAGGGCACCCTGGTCGAGATGGTCAACCACGGGTCGGGATGGGTGCGGATGGAGTACCGGGTGCCCGCCCGGGGACTCGTGGGCTTCCGGACCGAGTTCCTGACCGAGACGCGGGGTACGGGCATGCTCCACCACGTCTTCGACGGCTTCGAGCCCTGGCACGGCGAGCTCAAGACCCGGCGCAACGGGTCGATGGTGGCCGACCGGCGCGGCGTGACGACAACCTACTCCCTCATGAGCCTGCAGGAGCGGGGGATGCTCCTCGTCGGGCCCGGGGTCGAGGTCTACGAGGGGATGGTCGTCGGCGAGAACGCCCGCGCCGACGAGATGGACGTCAACCCCACCAAGGAGAAGAAGCTCACCAACATGCGCTCCTCCACGGCCGAGGAGCTCGAGCGCCTCACCCCACCGACCGTGCTCTCGCTCGAGCAGGCCCTCGAGTTCATCGCCGAGGACGAGTGCGTCGAGGTCACCCCGCGGGCCGTCCGGCTCCGCAAGGTCGTGCTCGACCAGGCGACCCGGGGACGGCTGCGCAGCCGGGCCCGGCGCGACTCCGCCTGAGCGGGAGGCCGTGCTCCGGGGCCGGCGCTCCGGGGCCGGCGCTCCGGGGGGCAAGCTCCGGGGCCGGCGCTCCCGGGCCGGCGCTCCCGGGGCCAAGCTCCGGGGCCGGCGCTCCCGGGCCGGCGCTCCCGGGGCCAAGCTCCGGGCAGGCTCCGGGGGGAGGGCTCGAACCTCCAACATCCGGCTCCAAAGGCCGGCGTTC
>CAZSYT010000094.1:0-10407 GCA_964610905.1 uncultured Acidimicrobiaceae bacterium | reverse complement strand
GGGTCTGGGGCTACGACTACTTCGGCGACGGCCGGCTCGTCGACGTGCACATCCGACGGCTGCGGACCAAGGTCGAGCCCGACCCTGCCGCGCCCCGGTTCATCCTCACCGTGCGGGGCATGGGCTACAAGCTGGTCGTCTGAGCGGTGCGACGGCGCGGACCGGGGCGCGTGGCCCCTCCCCGGCGGAGCAGGCGGCTCCGGAACCGCCTCGGCCTGCGGGCCCGGGTCACCGCGGCCTTCGCCGTCGGCGCCCTCGCGCTCTCCTGCGCCATGGCCGGCATCACCTACTTCGCCGCTCGCCAGAGCATCCTCGCCGAGCGGCAGGCCACCGCCCAGCGCCAGGCCTTCGTCAACGCGTCGCTCGTCGAGCGCTCGCTGCGCTCGTCCCGGACCGATCTGAACCAGCTCCTCGAGTCGGTGGACACACTGCCGGGCTCCCAGTCCGTGCTCCACACCGGTGGGCAGTGGTACGCGACCTCCATCTCCTCGGTGAGCCAGCGGACCCTGCCACGCTCCCTGCGCACGACGGTATCGGGGGGCAGCGCGGCGACCCAGCGGTTCCTGGCCTCGGGGACCCCGCAGTTCGCCGTCGGCGTCCCGCTCCCCTCCGTCGGCGCCGACTACTTCGAGGTGTTCTCCCTCGCAGAGGTGGTGAGCACGCTGCGGACCCTCGCCGCCGCCCTTGGGGCCGCCGCCCTGGTCACCACCGTCGGCGGCGCTGCGCTCGGGCGATGGGCGAGCGGCCGGACCCTGCGGCCACTCGCCGGGGTCACCGACGCCGCCGTGGCCATCGCCGAGGGCGGGCTCGGCACCCGGGTCGACGCCGGCGACGACGCCGACCTGCAGGCCCTGGCGGCAGCCTTCAACCGGATGGCAGCCAACCTCCAGCAGCGCATCCAGCGCGAGGCGCGCTTCACCTCCGACGTCAGCCACGAGCTCCGCTCGCCGCTCACGACGCTGTCTGCATCGGTCGCCGTGCTCCAGGCGCACCGGGACGAGCTCGAGCCCCGAGCGCAGCGGGCCCTGAGCCTCCTCGACGCCGACCTCGCCCGGTTCCGACACATGGTCGACGACCTGCTCGAGATCTCCCGCTTCGACGCCGGCTCGGCCGAGCTCGCCCTCGACGACGTCGACCCGGTCGAGCTCGTGCGCCACGCCCTCGCCGGCGCCGCACCGACCACGGCACCCGGCGTGCACGTCGACGTCGACCCGCGTGCCGCCGCCCTGCGCCTGCGCGTCGACAAGCGACGCTTCGAGCGAGTCGTCGCCAACCTCGTCGACAACGCGGCGCGCTACGCCGGGGGCGTCCAACGGGTCCTCGTCCGACCGGGACGCTCGGGCACCGACGGCCGCGTCCGGTCGGTCCGCTTCGTGGTCGAGGACGGCGGGCCGGGCATCCCCCCGCCCGAGCGCGACCGGCTCTTCGAGCGCTTCTACCGGGGCGAGGCGGCAGGACGCCGCGCCGCCGGCGACGGCACCGGACTCGGTCTGTCCCTGGTGGCCGAGCACGTCCGCCTCCACGGCGGGACCGTGTGGATCGAGGACGCACCCGGAGGTGGCGCCCGTTTCGTCGTCGAGCTCCCGCTCGAGCCCGACGACCCGAGCCGCGAGAGGAGCCCGTCCGCGACGGTCGGCCCGGCGCCCCCGCCCGATGCCGCGGCGCGACCCACCGGAGCGACGGCGTCGTGACGGCTCGCCGCGTGGCAGCTGTCGCGGTGGCGCTCGGGGCGTTGCTCGCCGGGTGCGGGATCCCGACCGACGGGTCGCCCCATGCCATCCCCCGCTCCGACGTGCCCTTCGGGCTGCTCGACCCCTCGACGCCGACGACCACGACGACGCTCCCCCCGGCCGTCGCCGTCTCCGAGACGATCTACCTGGTGGGCCCCGACCAGCACGTCGTGCCGGTCGCTCGCGACGTCGCCCTGCCGGCCAGCCTGACCTCCATCCTCGGCGCCCTGCTCGACGGTCCCACCCGCGCCGAGTCGGCGGCGGGGCTCCAGAGCTTCCTCAGCGGGTCGTCGTCGTCGGTGTCCGCCTCGGTGTCCCCTGGCGGCGTGGCAACGGTCGACTTCCGCGCCAACCCGTTCCAGCTCGTCCTCGACCAGACGCTCGCCGTCGCCCAGGTCGTCTACACGGCGACCGCCCAGGCCGGCGTGACCGCCGTGCTCTTCGAGATCAAGGGGCAGCCCGTCGAGGTCCCCACCGCCGCCGGGGTGCAGGTCGGTCGCCCGGTGACCCGGCTCGACTACCTGGCCCAGGCCCCGGGCCTGCCCGGGACGACGCCTGCCCCCTCGACGACCACCACGGCGCCGGCGGGGTGACGGTGCGTCGGCGCCTGTCGCCCCGACCGGTCCCGGGCCGGTCGCGACGGCTCCGTCGCTGGGCGCCGGATCAGGCGGGGGCGGCGACCAGCTCGTAGTCGCCGAGGACGGGGTGGGCCATCGCCTCGCGAAAGCGCTCGAACCGCCAGGGCCAGGCGGCCGGAACGCCTCGGTCGTCGAGGTACCAGCTCTGGCACCCGGTGACCCACACGGTCCGCCGTGCCGCCTCGACGCGTGCCGCCTCGAAGCGCTCGAGCGCCTCGGGGCGCGCCGCCACCTCGGCGCACGACCCGTCCGCGACCATCCCGACGAGGGGTTCGAGGTACCCGAGCTGGGCCTCGACCACGTCGATCAGCGAGAAGTTCCCGACCGGGCCGTTCGGACCGTCGAGCAGGAACAGGTTGGGGAAGTCGGGGACGGAGACCGACAGGTACGCCGAGGGCCGGGCCGCCCACCGGTCGTCCAGCCGGGCCCCGCCCCGCCCGGTCACGTCGATGGGCCGGAGGAACCGGTCGACGCGGAAGCCGGTCGCCAGCACCAGGACGTCGAGCTCGTGGAGCGCACCGTCGGCGGTGCGGACGCCCCGGGGCTCGACCTGCGCGATCGGCTCGGTGACGAGGGCCACGTCGGGTCGCTGGACGGCGTCGTAGAAGCCGTCGGAGACCACGAGGCGCTTGCAGCCCGCCCGGTACGTCGGACGGAGCCGCTCCCGCAGGACGGGGTCGGCCACCTGGTCGAGGTGGGCAGCGCACACGTCCTGGAGCCGGTGCAACGCGTCGGAGCCCGCGTCGACCACGGCGTTTGCGAACGCCTCGGTGAAGGCGGCGGAGAGCTCTCGGCGGAGCACGGCCATCGCCCGCGGGTCGGCTCGGAACCGGGCACGGTCCTCTTCGGGGACCGGGGGGTTCGGCACGGGCAGGATCCACTGGGGCGTGCGCTGGAAGAGCTCGAGCCGCCCGACCGTCCCCGCCAGTGCGGCGGTGATCTGCACCGCGCTCGAGCCCGTCCCGACGACGCCCAGGCGGGCGCCGGCAAGGGGAACCGAATGGTCGAAGCGGGCCGAGTGGAACGACGGGCCTGCGAAGGTCCCCAGCCCGGCCAGGTCCGGCAGGTGTGGGTGGTGGAGCACGCCGGTGGCGGCGACGACGACGTCGGCGACGTCTCGGGCGCCGTCGAGGAGGGTGACGTGCCAGCGGCCGCGGTCGTAGCGCAGCGAGGAGACCTCGGCGCCGAAGACGACGTCGCGGTCGACCCCGTACGAGCGGGCCACCCCTTCGAAGTAGGCACGGATCTCGGCGCCCGGCGAGAACGTCCTTGTCCACTCGGGGTTGGGCGCGAACGAGTAGCTGTAGAGGTGCGAGGGGACGTCGCACGCCACCCCGGGGTACGTGTTCTCACGCCACGTGCCACCGACGGAGCCGGCCTTCTCGTAGACGACCACCTCGTCGGCGCCCCACTGCCGTAGCCGGATGGCAGCCGCGACCCCGGCCATGCCGGCGCCGACGACGGCCACCCGGAACGGGCTGCGCCTCACCGGGACGTCCGCCGGCGGCGCACCTCGGACCCCACCGGGTCCCGTCCCCCGCCGTCCGCGCGGGGTCCCATGTGACCGCAGGCGCCCCGTGCCACACTGACGCCACGGGCGACGGCCGCCACGTGCGGCGGCGCGGCGATCAGGACACTGGCCACGGTCGGCACGGAACCACTCTATTGACCGACGAATCAGTCAGCAATGGACGCCGGGGAGGGACGGAGCGATGGACGAGGGTCGGGAGCGTGCGGAGCGGGGGACGGAGCGGCCCGGGGGAGCGGGTGGCGAGCGGGCCGGGATCGACGTCGACGGCGACAGCCCGACGGGGGCGGACGCCCGGTCCTTCGCCCCCGTGCTCCTCGAGCCCGAGGAGGCACGCACGGTGGCCGAGCAGTGCGGCGTCCCCGCTCCGCTCGCCCGCCTGAACGTCTTCCGGCTCCTGCTCGCCGACCCGCAGTTGGCCGCCGGGGTGTCGTCGCTGCTCATCGCCCTCGTCGGGGGCGACGGGCTCGACCCGCGCCTGCGCGAGCTCGCCATCCTGCGCGTGGCCTGGGGGCGCCGGTCGACCTACGAGTGGACGCAGCACTGGCACATCGCCACGGCGCTGGGTGTCGACGGTGCCGACCTGGCCGCGCTCCGAGGCGACCCGAGCCGGCTCGGGCCGCTCGAGCAGGCGCTCGTCCGGGCCGCCGACGAGGTCACGGCGTCGGGACAGGTGTCGGCCCCGACGCTCGCGACGCTGCGCCGGAGCCTCGACGAGCGCGAGGTCCTCTTGCTCGTGGCCGTGCTGGCCGCGTGGTCGATGGTCGCGATCGTGCTCGAGACCTTCGGGGTGCCGCTCGAGGACGGGGTCGCGCCGTGGCCCCCGGACGGCCGGGCGCCCGGGTGAGCGCGGGCTCAGCGCGCCCGCACGCCGACGCGCCGGGCCGCCGGCTCGCGTCCCGTCACGGGGCCACGACCGCGTGGAGGGGGACGTCCGCCGGTGGCCGGACGTCGCGGCAGCCAGCCCCGACGAGGTCGCCGAGGAGCGACCCGGCGCCACCCAACCCGACGACCCGGCGCGAGACCTCGGCGAAGGGGAACCGGCCCGAGGCCAGCAGCTCGAGAGCGGCCCGGTAGGCGACGGCGTCCACCCCGAGCGCCCCGACGACGCGGAGCTCCTTGAAGACGATCACGTCGGGGTCGAAGCCCGCCGGGGCTCCTGCCCTCCCCCGCGTGCCGGCGCACACGACGGTCCCTCCCGGGCGGGCCAGGGCCAGGGCCTGGGCGAACGCCTCGGGTGCCGTGGCGGTGACGTCCACCACGACGTCGGCCAGCCGTCCCGCCGCCGAGCGCAGTGCCCCGACGGGGTCCTCGGCCCGCACGTCCACCACCCTGTCGGCCCCGAAGGCCAGGGCCGTCTCGAGACGCGGCCCGTCGCGCTCCCCCGACCCCGTCACGAGGACGTACGACGCCCCCGCCTCGCGGGCCGCCACGACCGCCGACAGGCCGCGGATGCCCGGGCCGAGGACGGCGACCACGTCACCGGGCCTCGTCCCGGGCACCGTGACCGCCCATCGGATGCCGGCACCGAGCGGGTTGAACAGCGTGGCCACCACCGGGTCGAGGGCGCCGGGCACCGGCAGCAGCACCGAGTCGGGGGGCAGGTAGAGGTGCTCTGCGTAGCCGCCCCACAGCGACGGGGGGACGTCGACGGGGACGAAGCCGACCATGTCCGAGATCCCGTGCCGCTCGCAGTGGCGGTAGTCACCGGCCCGGCAGGGGGCGCACGTCCGGCACGACCGGAAGACCTCGACGGCGACACGGTCCCCGGCGGCGACGCCCCACCGTCGCGCCGCCCCGGGGCCGAGCGCCTCGACCACTCCGACGACCTCGTGGCCAGGGACGACCGCGCCGAACGTCGGCAGGGCGCCGCTGAACTGTTCGTGGTCGGTCCCGCAGAGGCCACAGGCCTCGACGCGCAGCACGCCGTCGTCGAGGCCGACCTCGGGCACGGGGAACTCCCTCGCCACGAGCCGGCCGGGCGCCTCGAGCACGAGGGCTCGGCTGGTCCCGCTCACGACAGCCCGCTGGTCAGGGCCGCCACGTCAGACGCGGGGCACCCGACCACAGGTGCTCGAGGTCGTAGTACGCGCGCGTCTCGTCGAGGAACACGTGGACGAGCACGTCCCCGTAGTCCATGAGCACCCAGCGGGCGTCGTCGAGGCCCTCGATCCGGACGGGACCGGGCCCCCCGGCCTCCTTCACCTTGCGCTCGACCTCCTCGACGATGGTCCGGACCTGGCGGACGTTGGTGCCGCTCGTGATGACGAAGGCCTCGGTCACCGCCAGCAGGTCGCCCATGACGAGGACCACCGTGTCGGCGCCGCCCTTGGCGTCGGCCGCCCGGGCCACCGCCCGGCACCGCTCGCGGACCGCCTCGGGCAGGGCGCCACCGGCTCCACCCTCGCCGCCCACACGCTGTGGCAGCGCGGCACCGTCGGGACCGGGAGCGCCGCCGGTGGCGGCTGCGGGGAGCACGGTCATCACGTCGTGTCGCCTCCTTCGGGCGCCGAGGCGCCGGGCTGGCTCTGGTGGTGGGCGGGGACGAGCGCTGACGGCAACGCGGTCGGGCCGGGCGGGCGACGGTCACGGGCCACCCCGAGCACGAGGACGGTGGCGATCAGGCACGCCGCCACGACCGCCACGCACGCCCAGGCGACCCGCCGACGGTGCCTCCGGGCCTCGCGGGCGGCCCGCCGCCCGCCGTCGGCGCCAGCGCCGGCGCTCGAGGCCGCGGCCGGTGACGGAGCGAGGCCGGCACCCGGTTCGCCGGCGGCACCCGGCTCGCCGACGACCGGGCCCGCTCGTGGGACGACCGGCAGCACCGCCGGCTGCTCGAGCGTGGGCTCGGTGCTCCCGACACCGGCGGGGCGCCGGCCGCTCGTGCCCCGGCCCGGCGCACCGTGGTGCCTGCGCGGCACGGCCCGCGGCACGTACCGCCCGTCTGCCGTCCGCTCCGAACGGGCCCGCCGGACCTGCTCAGGCCCGGAGGCCGTCGCCTGGGTGTCCTGCTCGGCCGGCGAGGTGCGGGCGCTCATCTCCTCGTAGCGTACAGACCCCTCGCCCGGATGCAACGCATGACGGCCTCGGGCACGAGGTCACCGACGGGCTCGCCGGCCTCGAGACGGGCACGCACCTCGGTGCTCGAGACGTCCGGGGGCGACACGGGGACGACCACGGCCCGCCAGCCCGGAGGCGCTGGCACGAGCGGGGAGCCCGGGCGGTCGACGACGGCGAGGGTGACAAGGTCGCGCAGACGAGCCTCGTCGTGCCAGGTGGGGAGCTCCGGCACCACGTCGGCGCCCACGATGAGCGTCACCTCGGAGCCGGGGTCGTCGGCGAGCAGCTCCTCGACGGTGTCGACCGTGTAGGAGGGCCCGCCGCGGTCGAGCTCGAAGCGGCAGGGGGCCAGCCCCGGCCAGCCTGCCGCGGCCGCCTCGACCATGGCGTAGCGGTCCTCGGCCGGGGTGACCGGTCCGCGCGCGACCTTCTGCCACGGCTCGTTGGCCACCACCAGGAGGACCCGCTCGAGCCCGAGGGCTCGGCGCACCGCCTGGGCCACCTCGAGGTGACCGCGGTGGACGGGGTCGAACGTGCCGCCGAAGAGCCCGAGACGCGTGCCCGGCACCGCGCCTCAGGTGCCGGCCAGGGCGGCGACGACGGGTGCGAACGCCTCCATCTCGGCCTCGTGGACGACCACGTACGAGAAGCCGAACCGGCGGCGGCGCTCCTCGAGGGTCGCGACGATCTCCTCGACGGAGCCCACGAGGGCGACGGGCGAGCCGGCCACGACGGCCGGGTCGAGCGAGAACAGGTCGGCCAGCCGGGCGATGGCCGCCTCGCGGTCGGGGACCACCTGGACGAGGAACGTGAGGCACTGCAGCTCGAGCCGGTCGAACCGGTCCCCCGCCGCCGCTCGCACCCATCCCACGCGCTGCTCGTAGTGCTCGGCGGTCGTCGTCGCGACCACCTCGGGCCCGATGGCTCCGGCGGCGAGCGACGGGTTGACCCCCACGACGTCGGCGGTCCGGGCGGCGAGGCCGAGGACGCGGCGCCCGCCCCCGCCCACGATGATCGGCGGGTGCGGTCGCTGCGCCGGCAGCGGCGTGCCGACGAGCCCGGTGACCCGGTAGTGCTCGCCGGCGAAGGTGACCGGCTCGCCCGACCAGAGGGCCTTCAGCACGGCGAGGCCCTCCGCCATCCGGTCGATGCGGGTGCCCGGTGGGTCGAGGGCGATCCCCGACGCCTCGTAGTCGCTCGTCATCCACCCGGCGCCGAGCCCCACCTCGAGCCGGCCGCCCGACAGCACGTCGAGGGTGGCGAGCTCCTTCGCCAGCACCACCGGGTGCCGGTAGTCGTTGCCGAGCACGAGCGCGCCCACCCGGAGGGTGGTCGTCGCCTCGGCGGCGACCGTCAGGGCGACGAGCGGGCCGAACTGGTCGTCGAAGTGGTCGGGGACGAACAGCGTCGAGAAGCCGAGCGCCTCGGCGTCCCGGGCGAGCCGGCGCCACTCGGCCGGTCCGGCGGCCCGGGAGAGCTGGAGCCCGAAGCGGAAGGGGTGCGGCATGGCACGAGCCTAGGGCGCAACGCCGTACGCTGGGGCCGTGCCAGACGTCGCCACCGCCCCGCGCCCGTGGGCTCCCGGTTCGTGGCGGGAGCGCCCCGCCACCCAGCAGCCCGACTGGCCCGACCCGGCGGCCCTGAAGCGCGTCCACGCCCAGCTCGCCGCCCTCCCCCCGCTGGTGTTCGCGGGGGAGGCCCGGGCGCTGACGGCCGCCCTCGGCGAGGCGGCGGCCGGCCGGGCCTTCCTGCTGCAGGCCGGCGACTGTGCCGAGTCCTTCGCCGAGTTCACCGCCGACAACATCCGCGACAAGCTCAAGGTCATCCTCCAGATGGCGGTGGTGCTGACCTACGGCGCCGGCGTCCCGGTCGTCAAGGTCGGCCGCATCGCCGGGCAGTTCGCCAAGCCCCGCTCGTCGTCGACCGAGCGGGTCGGCGAGGTCGTCCTCGACTCGTTCCGGGGGCACATGGTCAACGACGACGCGCAGGAGGCGGCCGCCCGGGTGCCCGACCCCGGGCGCCTGGTCGCCGCCTACCACCAGTCGGTGGCGACGCTCAACCTGCTGCGCGCCTTCACGAAGGGCGGCTTCGCCGACCTCACCCAGGTGCACGGGTGGAACCAGGAGTTCGTGGCGTCTTCGACCGAAGGCAGGCGGTTCGAGGGCATCGCCGAGGGGATCGACCGGGCGTTGCGGTTCATGGCGGCCTGCGGCATCGACCTGTCCGGGGAGAGCGCCCTCCACGAGGTCGACTTCTGGACGAGCCACGAGGCCCTCATCCTCGACTACGAGGAGGCCCTGACCCGCCGCGACTCGCTCACCGGTGGCTGGTACGACTGCTCGGCCCACATGCTGTGGGTCGGCGAGCGCACCCGCCAGGTCGACGGGGCCCACTGCGAGTTCCTCTCGGGGATCGAGAACCCGGTGGGGGCGAAGGTCGGACCTGCGGCAACCCCCGAGGACGTGGTCGACCTGTGCGAGCGCCTGAACCCCGAGCGCGTCCCGGGCCGGCTCACCCTCATCACGCGCTTCGGTGCGTCGGCCGTCGCCGAGCGCCTCCCGCCCCTGCTCGAGGCGGTGCGCGCCGAGGGGCACCCCGTCGTGTGGACGTGCGACCCCATGCACGGCAACACCATCACCACCGAGGACGGCCGCAAGACGCGCCGCTTCGACGACATCCTCACCGAGCTGAAGGGGTTCTTCGCCGCCCACCGCCAGGTCGGGACGTGGCCCGGCGGGGTCCACGTCGAGCTGACCGGCGACGACGTGACCGAGTGCCTGGGCGGTGTCGAGGAGATCGTCGAGGGCCAGCTCCACGAGCGCTACACGACGACGTGCGACCCCCGCCTCAACGCACGCCAAGGGCTCGACCTGGCCTTCCGGGTCGGCGAGCTCCTCCGGGACTGAGCGAGTCCGGGCCCGTCGCCGGACCGCTCCGGCGCTCTCGTCGTCGGACGGGCCGACGAGATCGTCCGTCGTCGTTGACCGGGGACGCTCAAGGCACCAGACTCGAGGGCCGATATCGCCGAAGCACGGTACGACGTGTGCGCCGTCGAGCGAGCCCCGCTGGGCCGCCGGGGTCCAAGCGTCGAGCCGCCCGAGCCCTGCCGACGCCCCACCCCACCGGAGCCCACCTGCCATGAGCCTGCCGTCTGCGACTGCCGCCCGCGTCCTCACCCGCACTGCAATGGCGGTCGCCTGCGTCCTGGCGGTGACGGTGGCCGCGGTCGCCGGCGGCCCGGTGCGGCGAGCGGCGGCCGCCCCGCTCGTGCCCGCCTACTGGCTGGTGGCCTCCGACGGGGGGATCTTCGCCTTCGGGGGGGTGCCGTTCTACGGGTCGATGGGCGGGCACCCGCTCAACAAGCCGGTGGTGGGCATGGCGGCGACGCCGGACGCGGGCGGCTACTGGGAGGTGGCCTCCGACGGGGGGATCTTCTCCTTCGGCGACGCCC
>CAZSYT010000093.1:0-10573 GCA_964610905.1 uncultured Acidimicrobiaceae bacterium | reverse complement strand
CGGGGCGTTGAGCGGCTTGCCGCCCTGCGAGCCGTAGAAGCCGGCGTCGCCGAAGCTGAAGACGCCACCGTCGGCGGCGACGAGCCAGTAGCCCTTGCCGTCGGGCGTGGCGGCCATGCCGACGATCGGGGCGTTGAGCGGCTTGCCGCCCTGCGAGCCGTAGAAGCCGGCGTCGCCGAAGGTGAAGATGCCACCGTCGGCCGCCACCTCCCAGTAGCCCTTGCCGGAAGGCGTCTCGGCCATGCCGACGACCGGGGCGTTGAGCGGCTTGCCGCCCTCGGAGCCGTAGAACTGCGACCCGCCGTAGGAGAAGATGCCACCGTCGGCCGCCACGAGGTGGTAGCCGACCGCACCCTTCACCCAGCTGAACAGGTCACCCGTCCACGCCGCCGAGGTCCCCTTGGCCGAGGTCACGGTGACGTCGGCCGACGTGCCCACCGGGCCGGCCGGCGACACTGCGGTGATCTGGGTGTCGGAATCGACGGTGAACGACGTCGCCGTCGTCGTGCCGAAGTGGACGGCCGTCGCCCCCGTGAAGCCGGTGCCGGTGACGGTGACCGAGGTCCCGCCGCTCAGCGAGCCCGCCTTGGGGCTGACCGAGAAGACCGCCGGCCCGGCGACGATGGTGGTCGACGCCAGGGTCACCGGGGTGTACGGGACGGCGGTGATCGGCGACGACGTGGTGAGCCCGGTGATTTCGGCCGTGCCGACCGGCCAGGCGTGGATGGTGACGCTGCCAGTCAGTGTGCCGGCGATGGTCACGTTGGCCGTCGAGTCGAACTCGCCGAGCTGGGTGGTGAGGGTCGTGCCCACGGTGCCCGTCGCCTGCATCACCGTGGTGACGGCCGGCATGGTGACGGTGGCGCCGGCGGGGATCTCGTCGGCGCACGCCGTCTGCACCTCGACGTAGTCGGTCAGCGTCGGGCCGTTGAACGGCCACGTGGTCGCCGTCGGGCTCCCGATACCGGTGCCGCAGGCGGGGACCGGGTTCGTGTTGCTGGCGTCGGTGGTGTTGTTCGGGCTGGCCGTGCACGTCGTGCCGTTGGTTCCCGAGCAGATGGTCACCGTCACGGGGAAGGTGCCGCTCGCCGGCAGGCTGGCGTTCGTGCCGCCCGTGTAGCTGCCGGTCAGCCCCGTCGGGACGCTGATCGCCTTGGCCCCCGAGGGCACGGGGACGATGGTGGTGAGGCCGTTGATGTAGTTGACCGGGACGGTGCCGCTCGCCTCGCTGGTCGGGACGACGGTCGCCTGGGGCACGGTCGTCACCGAGAAGTCGGCGCCCTGGGTGACGGTGGGCGGCGCGTCGACGGCGAGCGACACCCCCTGCTGGGTCCAGCCGCCCACTAACGGCGTGCCCGAGGCGACCCAGGTCGTCACCGGCGCCGCCGTCGCCGCCTCGGCCGGCGAGGCCGTAGCGGCGGCGAGCGCCACCGAGGCGAGCCCGCCACCCCCGAGGGCCAGGGCGGCGAGCGCCGTCCCCAGCCTCCTGAACACAGGACGCTTCTCTTCCACAGGGTCCCCCTGCTCGTCCGGTGGAGGACCCGCGGTCCTCCAGCCCGAGCCCGCGCCGTTGCGCCGGCTGCCACACCGTTCGTGCCCCCGCACGTGTCCGCCGAGGCGGTGCGACCGCCTGGCACGCTACGAGCCTGGTCGGGCGATTGCAACGCGTTTGGTCTCCAAATTCGGCACCGTCCACGGAACGTGCCAGCAGGCTCACGCTCCGGGGCCGGCACTCACGGTGACACCAGCTGACGCGCCGTCAGCGGCCAGCGTCGACCCAGGCCGGGAGCGCCGCCGCCCGTGGGCGGTGACGACGCAGGGACCGGGCCACCCGCGCTGACAGCCGGGTGCCCACCCGCTGGGGCGCGAGCGCTGCGCCGGGTAGCGTCAAGGGCATGGCAACCACCCCCACCGGGGCGACCCCCACCGGGGCGGCCCCCGACGAACCGGGCGTCGAGGGCGTCGAGGGCGTCGACGTCCCCGCCGTCAGCGCCTGGCTGGCCGACCACGTGGCGGGGACGTGCCCGCCGTTCGCCTTCGAGCTCATCGCCGGTGGACGGTCGAACCTGACGTTCCGGGTGACCGACGCCGCGGGACGGGCGCTCGCCCTGCGCCGCCCCCCGGTCAGCCACGTCCTCCCGACCGCCCACGACATGGTCCGCGAGCACACCATCATCTCGGCCCTGGGGTCGACCGACGTGCCCGTGCCCCGGGCGCTCGGGCTGTGCACCGACGACGCCGTCAACGGCGCGCCGTTCTACGTCATGGACTTCGTCGAGGGCCGGATCGTGCGCGACGGCGCTGCCGCCGAGGCGCTCACCGAGGCCGCCCGGCGCCACGCCGGCGAGTCGCTGATCGACACGCTCGCCGCCCTCCACGCCGTGGACGTCGACGCGGTCGGGCTCGGCGAGTTCGGCCGGCGCACCGGCTACCTCGAGCGCCAGCTCAAGCGGTGGCACGGGCAGTTCACCCAGTCGCCGGTCGGCGGCGAGCCCGGGCCGGCCGTGGTCGACCGGGTCCACGAGCTCCTCTGTGCGGGGGTCCCCGAGCAGCAGGGCTCGGCCATCGTGCACGGCGACTACCGGCTCGACAACACGGTCATCGACGACGACGGCACCGTCGTGGCCGTCCTCGACTGGGAGATCTGCACGCTCGGCGACCCCCTCGCCGACCTCGGGCTGCTGCTCGTCTACTGGACGGAGCCCGAGGACCGCGACGCCTCCCTGATGGGCGTGGCCCCCACCGCGGTCCCCGGCTTCCTGCGCCGCGACGACCTGGTGGCGCGCTACGCGGCGCGCTCGGAGCGCGACCTGTCCGGCATCGGCTACTACAAGGCGTTCGGCTACTGGAAGCTGGCCTGCATCCTCCAGGGCGTCCACGCCCGCTACGCCGCCGGAGCGGCCGCCGGCGACCGCTCCGGGGTGGACCAGTTCGCCGCCAACGTCCGCCGTCTGGGCGAGCGCGCCCTCGCCGAGGTCGAGGCCCTGTGACGGAGCCCGCCCCGTCGCCCCTCTACCGCGTCGACCCGGCCTGGGGGGCGCCGATCGGCCAGCGCCTGGTCCACCCGGTGCTGGTGGTCGCCCTCGAGGGGTGGGTGGATGCCGGCCTCGGGGCGTCCGCGGCAACGGCGCACCTGCTCGCGACGTCGCCGACCGCGAGGGTGGCGAGCTTCGACACCGAGCAGCTCGTCGACCTGCGGGCCCGCCGGCCGATCGCCCGCCTGGTCGACGGCGTGACGGCCGAGCTCACCTGGCCGGCCATCCGCCTGCTGGCGGGCAAGGACCGGGTCGGTGCCGACGTCCTCTACCTGACCGGGCCCGAGCCCGACTTCCGCTGGCACGGCTTCGTCGACGCCGTCGTCGAGCTCACCCAGCGGGCCGGCGTCCGCACCGTCGTCGGGCTCGGCGCCTTCCCCGCCCCGACCCCCCACACCCGGCCGGTGCGCCTGGCGTCCACGGTGCCGCCCGAGTCGGCGGAGCTGGCCGGCAGGGTCGGCTTCGTGCAGGGGACGCTCGAGGTGCCCGCCGGCATCGAGGCGGCGCTCGAGGTCGCCTTCGGCAGGGCGGGCGTCCCGGCCATCGGCCTGTGGGCCCGGGTGCCGCACTACGTGGCGGCCATGCCCTTCCCCGACGCCAGCGCCGCGCTGGTCGACGGCCTCGCCGCGGTCACCGGGCTGGTCTTCGACGCCTCGCCGCTCCGCCTCGCCGCGCAGGAGACGCGACGCCAGATCGACGAGCTCATCGCCGCCAACCACGACCACCTCGAGATGGTCCGCCGGCTCGAGTCGGCCCTCGACGCCGAGGAGGGGAACTCCTTCGACATCGACGAGGTGCCGAGCGGGGACGAGATCGCCGCCGAGCTCGAGCGCTTCCTCAGGGGCGAGACGGACTGAGGACCGCCGGTCCACCTCCGGGCACGCGGGCTGCGGCCACGACCGGGGGCACCGGGCGCAGGCCAGCGGACCCTCGGTGGGTGCGGGCCAGGTGCGACGCCGCCACGGCCAGCACCACCACGAGGACGGCGACGACCACGAGGACGACGACGAGCACGGGCCACGGGCTCCGGCGCGCCGTGGCGGTCGCGCCGTAGCGGGGTCGCCCCAGCGCGGCGAGCCCGCCGGGGCGGGACCGCTTCGGGGGGGCGCCGGCGGCTCTCCCGGAGCGGAACGCCGGGAGCTCGGTGACGAGGTCGCGCAGCTCCTCGACGGTCGTCGCCACCGCCAGGGCGCCCAGCCGGCGCTGGTACTCGACGGGGTCGAGCAGCCCGCGCTCCAGGGCCCGGTCGAGCAGCACGCCGAAGCGCTGACGGTCGTCGTCGGTTACCGGCCCGTCGGACCGCGAGCGCACACCGGCGCTCGCCCCGGCCCCCGGGGGCGCCGCCGTCACGTCACCCGCTCCCGTCGTCGCCCCGGGCGCGGCGAGCGCCGACGGGTGCAGCTCGGGCACGGGCAGCGGCGCGGGGGGTTCTCCGTCCTGGTGGGGCGCCGGTCCCATCGGCGCATTCTCGGCGCTCGAGGAGGCCGGCGCAACGACCGGGCCCCTCGGGCGTCGTCGCAGGTCGGACCCTGCCCGCCACGGCTGCCGACCCGGCGCCCCGGGCTACGCTGCGCCGGTGAAGGTCGACGCCGCCATCGGGTTCGAGCCGACCGACGCCGCCGCCACGGCCGCCGCCGCCGAGGCCGCGGGCTACGACGGGGTGTGGACGGCCGAGACGGCCCACGACCCGTTCCTCCCCCTGGCGCTCGCCGCCGAGCGCACCGAGCGCGTCGAGCTCGGGACCGGCATCGCCGTGGCCTTCGCCCGCAACCCCATGACGCTGGCCGTCGTGGCCAACGACCTCCAGACGCTCTCCGAGGGACGGTTCGTGCTCGGCCTCGGCTCGCAGATCAAGCCGCACATCGAGAAGCGCTACTCGATGCCGTGGTCGCAGCCGGCCGCCCGCATGCGCGAGCTCGTGCTCGCCATGCGGGCCATCTGGGCCAGCTGGGCCGACGGGTCACGCCTCGCCTTCCGGGGCCAGTTCTACCGGCACACGCTCATGCCCCCGCTCTTCGACCCCGGACCCAACCCGTACGGCACGCCGAAGGTGTTCCTCGCCGCCGTCGGGCCGCGCATGACCGAGGTCGCCGGGGAGGTCGCCGACGGCCTCCTCGTCCACGGCTTCACCACCGAGCGCTACCTGCGGGAGGTGACCCTGCCGGCCCTCGAGCGGGGCCTGGCCGCCGGGGGCCGCTCGCGCACGGACGTGGAGGTCTCGCTCCCGGGGATGGTCGTGACCGGCACCACGGACGCCGAGCTCGCCGCGGCAGCACGCGGCGTGCGCGCCCAGCTGGCCTTCTACGGCTCGACGCCCGCCTACCGCCCCGTCCTCGAGCTCCACGGGTGGGGCGACCTCCACGCCGAGCTGCACGCCCGCTCGCGGCGGGGCGAGTGGGAGGCCATGGCCGACCTCGTCGACGACGACGTGGTCGAGACCTTCGCCGTCGTGGCCCCGCCCGAGGACCTCCCCCGCCGGGTCCTCGAGCGCTTCGGCGGCGTCGTCGACCGCTTCACCTTCTACGCCCCCGGCACCGAGCGGGGCGAGCGGTTCTCGGCCATGGTGCCCATCCTGCAGGGGTGACGGCCGCGCCGGCGCGCCGGGCGGGCGCGGCGGCCGGCGGTGCCCCCTTCATTCTCGGCTCTGCTCGGACGTCCGGGCGGACCGAGCCCATGCCACCCACCGTTGTAGCTGTCGGCGGGCGCGCGCTCCGATCGCCGGGTACGGGCGCTCCACAGGCGACGAGCCGCAATCGGAACGCTGCCGTCCTGGCGCGGCGTAGCTCCGACAGGGACGCTTACGTCTGGTCGGTGCCAGGGCCGTGGATCGCCAGGTAGCAGCGACCACGAGACCAGGTCTGGGCGCTCGCCCTTCACCGGCTCATGCGACCTCAAGATCCCTTCGCGGGTGAAGCCCATCCTCTCGGCCAACCGATTGGAGGCAACGTTCTCCGGATGGATCACCACGAACAGGCGCTCGATGCCCATGGAGAACCCCCAGTCCGCCACCAAGCCCAGGGCTCGCAGGGCCACCCCGCGCTGGCGGTCCGACGCGTTCACCCAGTAGTGGCCCTCCGCGCTTCCATGCCGGGCGTTCACGTTGAGCCCCACTTGGCCCAGGAGCCGGCCATCGTCAGGATCGACGATCGCAAAGAGCGGGTGGCCATCTGCCCAACGTCTGTTGGCCCTGGTGATCCACTCCACGGCGTCAGCTTCGGTGAGTCCGTCCTGCATGAAGGTGAAGCGCAGAATGGCGGGATCTCGGCACGCTGCCACCGCCGCCGCGTCGTCTCCCCCGAATGGGCGCAGAGCGACCGCCTCTGCCTCCAGCCGGGGTTCAGGTGAGCGCCACTCCAAGCTCCAAGTGTGACGCAACTGACGTCAGCCCCGCGGTCCGACCCGCTTCAACGGCCGTATCGCCGAATCGGCCGCGAGACACCTGGATGGCCTCATCCGGTGCGCCGACGCTCCGGTGCGCCGTGGACCGGTCGCGCAGGGGTCAGGTGGCGGCTGGGTACCCACGGTCACCGGGCATGGCTCCATCCTCTCAAGAGGTGGAGCAGTCACCAATCCCGAGGCGGTTCATGGTCCCTTGGGGCTGGCAAGCGACAGTCGGGCCACAAGTCCGTCTGCCAAAGGCGTTCGGTGCAGTCGGCGAGGGCCGCCTCCATCAACCGGAGGGCCACGTCGAAGGTGCTGACCAGGCTCTGCACGAAGATGCTCGTCGCACTGACGTTCTAGCGGATCGAACGTTCCCTGAGCGCCGGACCGGCGATTCCGCATCCGTCGTCCACATCTGGACCGCCGAACAGTGCAGAGCCTCTCGTCCTGCGCGGCCCCTTCGACCGGCTCGAACCTCGAGGGCTGTCAACACCGGCTGTACTCCAACCCTCTCCACGAGCCTGAAGCGGTGGGAGCTGGTTGAACCTGCGACGAAGGAACTGCCGCTCGCGCTCGTTCCTCAGGGAGGTGAGGGCCGTCCGGTGGGCAGCTGCTGCATCGCTGCGCCGGGCCGCCCTGCATCGACCGGGCAGCGGGCCCGGGTCGGCGGGTCGGGGATCGGGGGTCGGCGCCCGGGTCAGGAGCCCACGTCGGCGACGGAGCCGAAGCCGTCGGGCTCGTCGGCGCCGAAACCGAGGGCCTCCTCGTCGGCCTCGGGCGGCTCGATGCCGATGCGCGGCAGTGCCCGGTCGAGCCATCGGGGGAACCACCAGCTCGACCGGCCGAGCAGCTGCATCACGGCGGGGACGATGGCCATGCGGATCACCAGGGCGTCCATCAGGATGCCCCCGGCGAGACCGATCCCGAACTCCTTGATGACCACGATCCCGCCGAGGACGAACGAGCCGAAGACCAGGATCATGATGAGGGCGGCCGCCGAGATCGTCTGCCCGGTGGCGGCCAGGCCGTTGCGGACCGCGGCCTTGGCGTCCCCGCCCCCGTGGAGGAACTCCTCGTGGATGCGGGTCACCAGGAACACCTGGTAGTCCATCGACAGCCCGAAGAGGATGGCGAACATCATCACCGGGAGGAAGGACTCGACCGGCCCCGTCTTCGACACCCCGAAGAAGGCGTCGAGCCAGCCCCACTGGAACACGGCCACCACCGACCCGAAGGCCGCCCCGATGGACAGGATGTTCATCACCGCCGCCGTGAGCGGCACGACGAGGCTTCGGAACACCATGGCGAGCAGGAGGAAGGCCAGCGCGACGACGAGGGCGATGAACAGGGGGAACTTGGCCGTGAGCACGGTGGCGAAGTCGACGAAGATCGCCGTGGTGCCGCCCACGTAGACGGTGAGGTGGGAGCCGGCCACGGCCCGGGGGATCGTCTCGCTGCGCAGGCGGTGGATGAGCTGGGTGGTGGCCGCGGCCTGCGGCGACGACGTCGGGTAGGCGACGAGGAGGGCGACGTCGCTGCCGTCCTTGGTGGGGATGAGGATCGGCGGGTCCACCGTGGCCACCCCGCGCTCGGTCCGCACGGCGGCGTCGAGGCGGGCGAGGGCCGCCCGGTCGGCCGGGCCGTGGACCACCGAGACGAGCTCGAGGGGGCCGTTGAACCCGGGCCCGAACCCCTTGGCCAGCAGGTCGTAGGCGGTCCGCGTGGTCGTCCCGATCGGGTCGCTCCCCTGGTCGGTCGAGCCGAGCCGCATCGAGAAGAACGGCACGGCGACGAGCACGATCAGGGCAGTGGCGGCCACGGCGGGGATCGCCGGGTGCGCCCGGATGGCGTCGGCCCAGCGGGCCCAGAACCCGGTCGAGCCCGAGCCCGACACCCGTGGCCCGTGGTCCTCGAGCCTGCGGCGGTGGCGTCGGGAGATCACCCGGGGGCCGAGGAAGCCGAGGAGGGCGGGCAGGAGGGTGAGGGCGGCGACCATGGTCAGCGCCACCCCCAGGGCGGCGGCGATGGCCAGGCCGTAGAGGAAGCTCACGCCGAGGGCGAACATGCCGAGCAGGGCGATGCACACGATGATGCCGGCGAAGAGGACGGCTCGCCCCGAGGTGTTCACGGCGTGGACGATCGACGACTCGACGTCGTGGCCGGCCATGAGCCCCTGGCGGTGGCGCGTGACGATGAAGAGGGCGTAGTCGACGCCCACGCCCAGGCCGATCAGGAGGACGAGCTCCGTCGAGAAGTTCGGCATCTTGACCACGTTCGACAACAGCCCGATCAGCCCCACGGCGGTGCCGAGCGAGGCCATGGCCGACACCAGGGGCAACAGCATGGCGAAGAGCGAGCCGAACACGAGGAGGAGGACGACGCCGGCGAGGAGGATCCCCGGACCGGTGCCGCCGATCGACTGCTTGTTGGAGGCCTCGGCGACCTGGCCGGAGACGGCGACCTGGAGCCCGGGCGCGTCGGCCGACCGGGCGGTGGCGACGAAGTGGCGGGCCTCGGTGTTCGGGATGTTCTGGGCCAGCCGGTCGAAGGTGACGACGGCGAAGGCCACCGTGCCGGACGCCGAGATCTGCTCCGCCCCGCCCGGTCCGTACGGGGAGAGGACGGCGGTGACGTGGGGCACCGACTCGAGCCGGTGCAGCATGGCCGTCACCCTCGCCTCGACCGCCGGGTCGGTCACCTTCCGCCCGCCCGAGGTGGCGACGACGACCTGCTCGCGGTCGCCGGCGACCTTCGGGGAGGCGGCCTGCAGCAGGTGGAGCGCCTCGGTCGACTCGGTCTTCGGCAGGGAGAAGTTGTTCGAGTAGTTGCTCCCCACGCCCGCCTCGACAGCGCTCACCACCACCAGGGCGGCGACCCAGAACAGGACGACGAGGCGGCGGTGCCGGACGCACCAGGTCGCCAGTGCACGCATACGGGGAGGGCTCCTCGGGCTCGACGAACGTCGCCGGGCGAGGCCGGGCGACAGAGGGAAGGGGGTTCTACTCTCTCACGGCTGTCGGCAGGTTCCGCTGCGGGCTGAACCCGTTCCTGCGCCTCGCCCACCGGGCGGCTCCGGGCGCTCCCGCTCCGTGCCCACCGGGCCGGGGCCGGGGGCGGACGGGCCGGCGACGGTCACACGACGACGTTCACGAGCCGTGGCGGCCGGCTGACCACCCGCTTCGGCTCGGCGCCGGCGAGCGCCTCGCGCACCCGCTCGGACGCCAGCGCGGCGGCGGCGGCGTCCGCCTCGGAGATGTCGGGGGCGACCTCGAGGCGGTCGCGGACCTTCCCGTTGACCTGCACGACCATGGTGACCGTCTCGTGCGCGACCAGAGCGGGGTCGGCGACCGGCCAGGCCTGGGCGTGGACCGAGGTTCCGTGGCGGCGCTCCCACGCCTCGGCCGTCACGTGGGGGACCATCGGGGCGAGCACGAGGAGGAGCGTGTCGACGGCCTCGGCGAGGACGTCGGCGTGGGGGTCCTCGCGGGCGTAGGGGGCCACGAGGTTGACGAACTCCATGCAGGCGGCCACCGCCGTGTTGTACGACCACCGCTCGTAGTCGTGGCTGACCCGGTCGACCAGGCGGTGGGTGGCCCGGCGGACGTCGTCGTCGGCCTGCGTACGGGCCCCGGAGCGGCGCGTGCGGGTGGCGTCACCGCCGTGCCCGTCGCCGTGGCCGCCCTCGGGCCCGTCGCCGGCGCCCACGGCGAGGCGCCAGAGGCGGTCGAGGAAGCGCCCGCACCCGTCGATCACGCTGTCGGTCTGCTCGCTCCAGTCGACGTCGTCGGCCGGCGGCCCGACGAAGAGGTGGAAGAGGCGCAGGGCGTCGGCGCCGACGCTGGAGAGGTAGCGCGACGGGGCGACCAGGTTGCCCTTCGACTTGGACATCTTGGAGCCGTCCATCCGGATCATGCCCTGGGTGAACAGCCGGGCGAACGGCTCGCGGAGACCCGCCGGAGCGAGGCCCAGGTCGGCGAGGGCCTTGGTGAAGAACCGGGCGTAGAGCAGGTGCAGGATGGCGTGCTCGATGCCGCCGATGTACTGGTCGACCGGCATCCAGTGGGCCGCCACCTCGGGGTCGAAGGGCTTGTCGTGGCTCCAGGGGTCGGTGAAGCGGAGGAAGTACCACGACGAGTCGACGAAGGTGTCCATCGTGT
>CAZSYT010000092.1:0-10588 GCA_964610905.1 uncultured Acidimicrobiaceae bacterium | reverse complement strand
CCGGCCAGCTCGACAACCACACCCGCCTCGGGCACGTGCGCCGCGACATCGCCCGCATGCTGGGTGAGCTGCGCGCCCGCGAGATCGCCGAGGCCGAGGGCCTCGCCCTGGAGGAGCTGCCGGGCCACCGGGCCGCCGCCCGCGAGCGGGCCGCGGACGAGGCAGCCGGGCGGACGCGCACCCCGGCGGCCGAGCGCCGTGCTGCCGCCGAGGCTGCCGCCGAGGAGCCGGAGGCAGGGGAGCCGGAGGCAGGGGAGCCGGAGGCAGGGGAGCCGGAGGCAGGAGGCGCCGGCGAGCCGGTCGCGTCCGGCGACGCACCCGGGGACGCGACGAGCCCCGACGAGGACGAGGAGGCCTGATGTCCGACGAGCAGATCGCTCCCGACGCGGCCGGCCGGGCCAACAGGCGCAAGGTGCGCGAGGGCCTCGTCGTGTCCGACCGCATGGAGTCCACCGTCGTGGTGGCCGTCATCGAGCGGGTGCGCCATCCCCGCTACGGCAAGACGGTCCAGCGGACCAAGCGGCTCTACGTCCACGACGCCGACAACACGGCGAAGGTGGGCGACCGGGTCCGGGTCGCGGAGACCCGTCCGCTCTCCAAGCTCAAGCGGTGGCGGCTGACCGAGATCGTGGAGCGTGCACGATGATCCAGCAGGAGTCGCGGCTCAAGGTCGCCGACAACTCGGGTGCCCGCGAGGTGCTCTGCATCAAGGTGCTGGGCGGCTCCAGGCGGCGCTACGCCTCCATCGGCGACGTCTTCGTGGCCACGGTGAAGGACGCCATCCCCGGGGCGGCGGTGAAGAAGGGCGACGTCGTCAAGTGCGTCGTCGTCCGCACGAAGAAGGAGAAGCGGCGGCCCGACGGCAGTTACATCCGCTTCGACGAGAACGCCGCCGTGCTCATCAACGAGCAACAGCAGCCACGCGGGACGCGCATCTTCGGCCCGGTCGGCCGCGAGCTGCGCGACAAGCGCTTCATGCGCATCGTGTCCCTGGCGCCGGAGGTGCTCTGAATGCGGATCCGCAAAGGTGACAAGGTCCAGGTGATGACGGGCAAGGACCGCGGCAAGCAGGCCGAGGTGGTCCGGGCCCTCCCGGCCGAAGGGCGCGTCATCGTCGAGGGCGTCCACGTGGCCAAGCGGCACGCCAAGCCGACGAGGGCGACCATGCAGGGCGGGGTGATCGACAAGTTCATGCCCGTCTCGGCGTCGTCGGTGGCCATCGTCTGCAGCGCGTGCGGGCCGACCCGCATCGGGATGCGGACGGACGAGCAGGGGCGCAAGCTGCGCGTCTGCCGCAAGTGCGGAGCCGACCTGTGACGGCGACCGGGACGGCCACACGGCCGAGACTGAAGGTCCGCTACGACACCGAGGTGCGCGAGCAGCTGCGCCAGTCCCTGGGCCTGGCCAACGTCATGGAGGTGCCGCGCCTCGACAAGATCGTGCTGAACGTGGGGGCCGGCCGGGCCACCCAGCAGCGCTCGCTGATCGAGGGCGCCCTGCGCGACCTCGAGGTGATCTCGGGCCAGAAGCCCGTGGTGACGAGGGCGAAGAAGTCGATCGCCGGCTTCAAGCTGCGCGAGGGCCAGGAGATCGGGGCCAAGGTCACCCTGCGGGGCGACCGGGCGTGGGAGTTCCTCGACCGGTTGCTGTCGATGGCCATCCCCCGGATCCGCGACTTCCGGGGGCTGTCGCCGCGGTCGTTCGACGGCCACGGCAACTACACCTTCGGCGTGGCCGAGCAGCTCATCTTCCCCGAGATCGACTACGACTCGATCGACACGACCCGGGGCATGGACATCACGATCGCCACCACCGCACGGACCGACACCGAGGGCCGGGCCTTCCTGGCCGCCTTCGGCTTCCCCTTCCGACAGGAGAACCAGTAACCCCATGGCGAAGAAGGCGCTCATCGAGAAGCAGAAGCACACGCCCAAGTTCAAGGTGCGCGGCTACACGCGGTGCCGGAGGTGCGGGCGGCCCAAGGCCGTCTACCGCAAGTTCGGCCTGTGCCGCATCTGCCTGCGGGTGATGGTCCACGCCGGCGAGATCCCCGGCGTGACGAAGGCCAGCTGGTGAGAGGAGGCGACGACCGATGACCATGACCGACCCCATCGCCGACATGCTGACGCGCATCCGCAACGCCAACACGGCTCACTTCGACACGGTGCGCATGCCGGGGTCGAAGCTGAAGGAGTCGCTGGCCGCGATCCTCGTCGAGGAGGGCTACATCTCGGGGTACTCGGTCAACGAGGAGGCGGGCAAGCCGGGCAAGACGCTCGAGATCACCATGAAGTACTCGCCCGACCGCACGCGGACCATCTCGGGGATCAAGCGCGTCTCCAAGCCCGGTCTGCGCATCTACGCCCGGGCCGACAGGATGCCCCGCGTCCTCGGCGGCATGGGCGTCGCCGTCGTGTCGACGTCGAAGGGCCTGATGACCGACCGCGAGGCGCGCAAGCGCCGTATCGGCGGCGAGGTGCTCTGCTATGTCTGGTGAGCCTCCGGTCGCCGGTCCGGACGCACAGAGAGGCAGGAGCTGATGTCGAGGATCGGACGCGCCCCGATCGCCATCCCCCCGGGGGTGTCGGTGACGGTGGGCGACGACAACATGGTGACGGTGAAGGGCCCCCAGGGCGAGCTCGCCCGCACGGTCCCCGGTGCCATCACGGTGCGGGCCGACGCCGACGTCGTGGTCGTCGAGCGCCCCGACGACCAACGGCAGAACCGCGCCCTCCACGGGCTGACCCGGACCCTCGTCGCCAACATGGTCACGGGGGTGACCGAGGGGTTCTCGAAGGAGCTCGAGATCGTCGGCGTCGGCTACCGGGCGGCCCCGAAGGGGCCGTCGTCGCTCGAGCTGGCCCTCGGGTTCTCGCACCCGGTCCACGTGGACGCCCCCGACGGCGTGTCCTTCGAGGTGCCGTCGCCCACCCGCATCATCGTGAGGGGCATCGACAAGGAGAAGGTCGGCCAGGTGGCCGCCGACATCCGCAAGATCCGCAAGCCCGAGCCCTACAAGGGCAAGGGGGTCCGCTACGCCGGCGAGCGCGTGCTGCGCAAGGCCGGGAAGGCAGCGAAGTGATGGGACGCACGACCGACCACAAGCTCGAGCTGCGCCGCCGCCGGCACGCCCGCGTCCGCCGCCGCATCGCCGGCACGGCGGTCCGCCCCCGGCTGGCCGTGTTCCGCTCCAACAAGCACATCACCGCCCAGGTCATCGACGACGACGCCGGGCGCACGCTGGCAGCCGCGTCCACCGTCGAGCCGACCCTGCGCAGCGCGCCGGGCGGCAACGTCGAGGCGGCGCGGGCGGTCGGGGCGCTGGTGGCCCGCCGGGCCAGGGAGGCGGGGATCACCGCCGTGGTGTTCGACCGTGGCGGGTTCGCCTACCACGGGCGCGTGGCGGCGCTCGCCGACGCCGCCCGTGCCGAGGGACTGGAGTTCTGAGCGATGACCGACCTGCAATTCGAGGAGCGGACGATCCGGGTGAACCGGGTCTCGAAAGTGGTCAAGGGCGGACGCCGCTTCAGCTTCGCCGCCTTGATGGTGGTGGGTGACGGCAATGGCAGGGTCGGCCTCGGCTACGGCAAGGCCAAGGAGGCCGGGCTCGCCGTCCAGAAGGGGATCGAGGAGGCGAGGAAGAACGTCTTCGAGGTGCCGCTGGCCGGCTCGACCATCACCCACCCGGTGATCGGACAGAGCGGAGCCGGCCGGGTCCTGCTCAAGCCGGCCGCCCCCGGGACCGGGGTCATCGCCGGCGGGGCGGCGCGCGCCATCCTCGAGATGGCCGGCATCCGCGACATCCTCGCCAAGTCGCTCGGCTCGTCGAACGGCATCAACGTGGCCCACGCCACGCTCGCCGGCCTGCGCGCCCTGAAGCGCCCGGACGAGGTCGCCACCCTGCGGGGCAAGCCCGCCGACGAGATCATCCCCGGGGGCGTGCTGCGTGCGTACCGCGAGCGGCGCCGCCAGGGCGACCTGTTCACGGAGGTGGGGTGAGATGGCGGACGCTGCCTCGACCGAGCGGCGCCTGCTCGTGACGCAGGTGCGCTCGGCCATCGGTGCCAAGCCGAAGCACCGCGGTACCCTGCGGGCCCTGGGCCTGCGGGGGATCGGCAAGGCCAACGAGCTTCCCGACCGGCCCGAGATCCGGGGCATGCTGGCCCGCGTCGGCCACCTCGTCGAGGTGGCGCCGGTCGACGACGAGAGAGGTTGACATGAAGGTGCACGAACTGCGGCCGACGGCCGGGTCGACCAAGGCGCGCAAGCGGGTCGGCCGCGGGATCGCGGGCAAGGGCGGCAAGACGGCAGGACGGGGCACCAAGGGCCAGGGAGCCCGCGACACGATCCCGCTCGGGTTCGAGGGCGGCCAGCTCCCCCTCATGCAGCGCATCCCGAAGCTGCGCGGGTTCTCGAACCCCTTCCGCGTCGAGTACTCGCCGGTGAACCTCGACGACCTCGAGGTGCTCGGCACCGACGCCGTCGACGTCGACGCCCTGGTGGCCGCCGGCCTCGTGCGCAAGGGTGCCCTCGTGAAGGTGCTCGGCGACGGGAGCCTCTCGCGGTCGGTCCGGGTCGAGGCCCACGCCTTCTCGAAGTCGGCCGAGGCCGCCATCACCGCGGCCGGCGGGTCGACGACCCGCGTCCCGCTCCCCTTCGGCCACGGCCGACCTCCCGCACGGGGCAACGCCCTCACCAACCGGTAGCATCGGGCGACCTGCCTGCGTCGAGGAGCGACGATGCTCACCAGTCTGGCCAACATCTTCCGCATCCCGGACCTTCGCAAGAAGGTCCTCTTCACGCTGACGGTCATCGCCATCTACCAGTTCGGGGCCAACGTGCCGGCCCCCTACGTCGACTTCGCGAAGATCCAGCAGCTGGCCGCGGCAGCCAAGTCGTCTGGGGTCCTCGGCTTCCTCAACCTCTTCTCGGGTGGGGCGCTCACCCGGATGGCGGTGTTCGGCCTGGGCATCATGCCCTACATCACTTCGAGCATCATCATCCAGCTGCTCGCCACCGTCATCCCCAAGCTCGAGCAGTGGCGTGACCAGGGCGCCATCGGGCAGAAGAAGCTGACCCAGACCACCCGCTACCTCACCGTCGCCCTGGCCCTGATGCAGTCGACCGGCCTCGTCTACCTCTTCCACAAGGGCGGCGGCGGGCTGGTCGGCTCGTCCTCGAACATCGACCTGATCCTCCACTACTCGATCTGGAGGGCGGCCTTCATCGTCCTCACCCTCACCGCGGGGACCGCCTTCGTCATGTGGCTCGGCGAGCTGATCACGCAGCGGGGCATCGGCCAGGGCATGTCGATCCTGATCTTCGCCAACGTGGTGGCGGGGATCCCCACGGGCCTGAACAGCGTCCTGCAGGTCGGAGGGCGCCTCAAGTTCGCCGTGATCATCGCCGTGTCGCTCGTCCTCCTGGTCTTCATCATCTTCGTCGACCAGGGGCAGCGGAGGATCCCGGTGACCTTCGCCAAGCGGGTGGTCGGGCGCAAGATGTACGGCGGGTCGAGCTCCTACATCCCCCTGAAGGTGAACCAGGCGGGCGTGATCCCGATCATCTTCGCCAGCTCGGTGCTGTACATCCCCGTGCTGCTCTCGAACGTCATCCCGTCGGCGGGCTTCCGCAACTGGGTGAACCACAACGTGACGCCGACCAGCCTGTTCTACATCCTCACGTACTTCCTCTTCATCCTCCTGTTCACGTTCTTCTACGTCTATGTGGCCTTCGACCCCCACCAGCAGGCCGACATCATCCGGAAGCAGGGTGGCTACATCCCGGGCATCCGGCCCGGGAACCCCACCGAGCGGCACCTCTCGCACATCCTGAACCGGATCACCTGGCCCGGGGCCCTCTTCCTCGGCGCGGTCGCCGTGGTCCCGTCGTTGCTCATGGCGGCGTGGAACATCACCAGCTACCCGTTCTACGGCACGACCCTGCTCATCGCCGTCGGTGTGGCCCTCGAGACGATGAAGCAGATCGACAGCCAGCTGATGATGCGGAACTACGAGGGCTTCCTCAAGTAGGTGGTACCCGGAGCCAGGCTCGTCGTCCTCGGGAAGCAGGGGGCAGGCAAGGGGACGCAGTGCGTGCGCCTCTCGCACCACTACGTCATCCCGCACGTCTCGACGGGGGACATGCTGCGCGCCGCCGTCAAACAGGGGACCCCCCTCGGCCGCAAGGCCAAGGAGGTCATGGACCGGGGCGAGCTGCTCGGCGACGACCTCGTCATGGAGATGGTGGCCGAGCGGCTCGGGGAGAGCGACGTGCGGGCCCGGGGGTTCGTGCTCGACGGGTGCCCGCGCACGGTCGAGCAGGCGGAGCAGCTCGCGGAGGTCCTCGCCCCGGTCCATCTCGACCTGGTCGTCGACATCGAGGTGCCCACGGCCCAGGTGCTCCGGCGCCTCGCCGCCCGGCGGGTGTGCACCGACTGCGGCGCCAACTACTCGACGACCCAGCCTCCCCTCGTCAACTGGACGTGCGACATCTGCGGCGGTGAGGTCGTCCAGCGCGAGGACGACCGCGAGGACGCCATCGCCCGGCGGCTCGAGCTCTACGAGCGCCAGACCGCCCCCCTCATCGAGTGGTACCAGCGCCAGGACCTCCTGGCCTCGGTGTCGGGGACCGGGGCTCCCGACGCGGTGACCCGCCGGATCGTCAAGGCCATCGAGACGCGCCGGGGGCGCAGGGGTGGGGGCCGGGCGTGAGGCGCAACGTCGACGAGCTGGCCAAGATGCGCCGGGCGGGACGGGTGGTGGCCGAGATGCACGAGGCGACCCGACGGGCCGTCCGCCCCGGGGTGACCACCGAGGCGCTCGACCGCGTGGCCCGCGAGGTGCTCGAGCGCCGGGGGGCGCGCTCGAACTTCCTCAACTACCACGGCTTCCCCGCCGTCATCTGCACCTCGCCCAACTCGATGATCGTCCACGGGATCCCGTCCGAGTCGGTCGTCCTCGCCGAGGGGGACATCATCTCGATCGACTGCGGAGCCATCGTCGAGGGCTACCACGGGGACGCGGCCTACACGACGGGCGTCGGCGAGGTGTCGCCCGAGGCCCGGCGCCTGATGGAGGTGACCGAGGCCAGCCTGTGGGCGGGCATCGAGCAGCTGCGCCCGGGGAACCGCCTCCACGAGGTCGGGCGGGCCGTCCAGGCGGTGGCCGAGGCCGCCGGCTTCTCGGTCGTGCGCGAGTACGTGGGCCACGCCATCGGCACGGCGATGCACGAGGAGCCCCAGGTCCCCAACTACTGGCCGGGGGTGGCAGGGCCCCTGCTCAAGCCGGGGATGGTCTTCGCCATCGAGCCGATGGTGAACGCCGGGGGGCCCGAGACGGTCCTCCTCGACGACGGCTGGAGCGTGGTCACCGCCGACGGGCGGCTGTCGGCCCACTTCGAGCACACCATCGCCGTCACCGAGGAGGGGCCCGAGGTCTTCACCGTGCCCTGACCGGCCCGGAGCGCTCCAGCTCCGAGGCGTGGCGGCTCCCCCCCGGGGGGGGACGTGGCGAACTGGCAATTCGTCACGAAGAGGCTAAACTGTTCCTTCGGCTCGCCGGCCGTGTGGGGCGGCGGGCCCACCCCACCAGCTCCGGACCGGGTGGAGCCGCCGGCTCGGCGGGACCGCCACGGAGGACGGAGACGTCCCCGGCCCGAGGGGACCGGACGGGCGCGACACCGCGGGGTGACCGTGGCGGCACGACCGGCCGGAGCGACCCGGGGACGAACGACAGCGCGAACGAGGAGATTCACCTGCCCAAGCCCAAGGAAGACGCCATCGTGCTCGAGGGGACGGTCGTCGAGCCGCTCCCGAACGCCATGTTCCGGGTGGAGCTCGAGAACGGGCACAAGGTGTTGGCCCACAGCTCGGGGAAGATGCGGATGCACCGGATCCGCATCCTCCCGGGGGACAAGGTCCAGGTCGAGATCACGCCCTACGACCTGGGGCGAGGGCGGATCACCTACCGCTACAAGTGAGGCGTGCTCTCCGGGGCGCACGGCAGCCGACCACAGGAGGACACCACCGGTTCGACCCGGCGGGCGGGCGGGGACCCGGCGCCCGGTCCGGTGGCGACGACGAGACGAGGACGACGACATGAAGGTGCGACCGAGCGTCAAGCCCATGTGCGAGAAGTGCAAGGTGATCCGCCGCCACCGGCGGGTCATGGTCATCTGCGAGAACCCCCGCCACAAGCAGCGGCAGGGCTGAGGCACCACCGGCCGAGCGCTCGAGCGGGCGCCGGCTCGGGACGGACGGACGGACGAGGAGAAGGAAGGACAGCGTGGCCCGCATCGCCGGCGTGGACATCCCCCGCGAGAAGCGGTTGGAGATCTCCCTGACCTACATCTACGGCATCGGCCGGACGACCTCGCAGCAGATCTGCGCGGCCACCGGGACGAGCCCCGACACGCGGGTGCGCGACCTGACCGACGAGGAGGTCTCGCGCCTGCGGGCCTACATCGACGCCAACCTGCAGGTCGAGGGCGACCTCCGCCGCGACGTCTCCCAGGACATCAAGCGCAAGATGGAGATCGGCTGCTACCAGGGCATCCGACACCGCAAGGGCCTGCCCGTGCACGGGCAGCGCACCCACACCAACGCCCGTACCCGCAAGGGGCCGAAGAAGACGGTCGCCGGCAAGAAGAAGGTCCGCAAGTAATGGCCAAGCCCACCAAGTCCGCCGGCGGCGCCCGCCGTCCCCGCAAGCGCGAGCGCAAGAACGTCGCCTACGGCGTGGCCCACATCAAGAGCTCGTTCAACAACACGATCGTCTCGATCGCCGACCCCGAGGGCAACGTGCTGGCCTGGGCCTCCGCTGGCAACGTGGGGTTCAAGGGCTCGCGCAAGTCGACCCCCTTCGCCGCCCAGATGGCGGCCGAGCAGTGCGCCAAGCGGGCCATGGAGCACGGTGTCCGGCGGGTCGACGTGCTCGTACGGGGCCCGGGCTCGGGACGCGAGACGGCCATCCGCTCGCTGGCCGCCGCCGGCATCGAGGTGGCCGGCATCAAGGACGTCACCCCCATCCCGCACAACGGCTGCCGTCCGAAGAAGCGCCGGCGGGTCTGAGGGAACGAAGGGAGCGCAGGAAACCACATGGCCCGCTACACCGGACCCGTCTGCCGGCTCTGCCGCCGGGAGCGCACCAAGCTCTTCTTGAAGGGCGAGCGCTGCTACTCGATGAAGTGCCCCGTCTCCGAGGCGGTCACCGACCGCCACAGCCGCGCCTACCCTCCGGGCGAGCACGGTCGCGACCGCATGCGCCAGGGCTCCGAGTACCTGACCCAGCTGCGCGAGAAGCAGAAGGCCCGTCGGATCTACGGGCTACTCGAGCGGCAGTTCCACAACCTCTACGTGGAGGCCAGCCGGGCCCCCGGCATCACCGGCGAGAACCTCCTGCGCATGCTCGAGCTCCGTCTCGACAACGTCGCCTTCCGGGCCGGCTGGGGCGCGAGCCGCTCCCAGGCCCGCCAGTTCGTCCGCCACGGGCACGTGTCGGTGAACGGCAAGCGGGTGACGATCCCGAGCTACCGGGTACGCCAGGGCGACGTCGTGACCTTGAAGCCGTCCTCGCGTGAGATCTTCCACGTGCGCCGCAACATGGACACCTTGGACCGTGCCCTGCCGCCGTGGCTCAGTGCCGAGGGGGACCGCTTCTCGGTCACCGTGTTCTCCCTCCCCCTCCGGGAGCACATCGACGAGCCCGTCCAGGAGCAGCTCATCGTGGAGCTCTACTCCAAGTGACCGCCCCGCCGGGGCGAGGAGGCACCGTCGCCGACCCTCCGGCCCGGCACCGACCGACCACCGACACGCGCACGACCACTGCCGAGGAGCCATCCGCATGCTGATCATCCAGCGACCGACCGTCGAAGCCATCGGCGAGGAGCACGACAACCGCCAGCGGTTCGCAGTCGGGCCGCTCGACCCGGGCTTCGGGCACACCCTGGGGAACTCGCTGCGCCGCACCCTCCTGTCGTCCATCCCGGGTGCAGCGGTCACCCAGGTCCGCTTCGACGACGCCCTCCACGAGTTCACCACCCTGCCCGGGGTCAAAGAGGACGTGACCGACCTCATCCTCAACCTGAAGGACCTCCTCCTGCGGGTGCACAGCGACGAGCCGGTGACGGTGCGGGTCGACAAGCGGGGCCCCGGTGAGGTGACCGCCGGCGACCTGCAGGTGACCGCCGAGGTCGAGGTGCTCGACCCCGCGCAGCACCTCGCCACCCTGAACGACGGCGGGCGCCTGGCTGCCGACGTGACGGTCGAGCGCGGCCGCGGCTACCTGTCGGCCGACAAGAGCACCCGCTCCTCCACCATCGGGGTCATCCCGGTCGACGCCATCTTCTCGCCCATCCGCCGGGTGGCGTTCACCGTCGAGCCGGTCCGGGTCGAGCAGTCCACCGACTTCGACCGCCTGGTGCTGGACATCGAGACCGACGGGTCCCTCACCCCCCGGGAGGCGCTCGCGTCGGCCGGCGACACGCTGCGGACCCTGGTCGGCCTGGTCGCCGACCTCGAGGAGGAGCCCCAGGGCCTCGAGCTCGGCGAGGTGTCCACGGTGGGCACGGGGTCGCCCGACCTCGACCT
>CAZSYT010000091.1:0-10813 GCA_964610905.1 uncultured Acidimicrobiaceae bacterium | reverse complement strand
AAGCTGCGCAAGGCGTGGCTGGCCGCCCGTCGCCGGGCCTCCTGACCGCTCGCCGGGGAGCGTCCCCCGGCTCAGAGGCGCCCGTTCGAGAGCGGGCGCACCGGCAGCTCGAGCGTCACCACGGCCCCGGGCTCGTCGGCGGACCCGCCGTCGTCCTCGAGACGCCCGTTGCGCATCTCGATCGTCCCGCCGAGCTGGCTGCGGACCAGGTCGCGCACGATCGACAGCCCGAGGCTCGACGTCGCGTCGATGTCGAACCCCGCCGGCAGGCCGGCACCGTCGTCGGCGACCTCGACGGTGAGGGACTCCAGGCCGTGGCACAGCCGCACCGTGATGTGCCCGACCTGCGTGACGGCAGTGCCCCCCGACCGCTGGGCCGCCTCGAGGGGAGCGGCGGGCCCGTCGTCGCCCGCCGCGAGCTCGACGAAGGCGTGCTCGACGGCGTTCTGCAACAGCTCGGCCAGCACCACGGCCAGCGGGGTGGCGATGTCCGCAGGGACGGCACCCAGCTCCCCGAGGACGTTGAAGGTCACCGGGCGGGACGTGACGACCGAGTCCTCGGCCATTCTGATGAGCGAGGCCACGATCTCGTCGAAGGGGACCTGGTCGCTCGGGTCCCGCGACAGGATCTCGTGCACGACGGCGATGGAACGGACCCGTCGCTCCGCCTCCGAGAGCGCCACCCGGCCGACGCCGGGCGGGAGCCGTCGTGCCTGCAGGCGGAGCAGGGCGGAGATCGTCTGGAGGTTGTTCTTGACCCGGTGGTGGACCTCGCGGATGGCGGCGTCCTTGGAGAGCAGCAGCCGGTCGAGGCGGCGCACGTCGGTGACGTCGCGCAGGAGCACGAGGCATCCGGTGACCGACCCCTGGGCGAGGATCGGGACGCAGTGGAGGAGGACGATCACGTCGGGGCGCCGCTCGACCTCCTCGACGACGGGCAGCGCCGAGGCGAGTGCCCACTCGATCGCCGCCTCCTCCACGCCCAGGTCGCTCAGGCGGTGGCCTTCGAGCTGCGAGTACATGCCCATGCGGTGCAGGGCGTTGGTTGCGTTCGGCGAGGCGTACCGGACCCGCGCCTCCTCGTCGACGAGGATGAGCCCGTCGCCGACGCGGGGGGCCTCCTCGGTGGCCAGCTCCTCGGTCGGGAACGGGAAGGCCGACTCGGCCAGCATGACGGCGAACCGGTCGAAGACGTCGCGATAGGTGCGCTCGAGGTGGCCGGGCCGTCGGCCCGTCTGGGCGGAGAGCCGGGCCAGCACGGCGACGGTCTCCCCCGCGTGGCGCACGGGGATGCACTGGACCCGGACGGCCTCCTCGCCCGGCTCGAGCTGCATCTCCCCGCGGGAGACGTCGCCCGACTGGTAGGTGGCGGTGACGAGCGGCCAGTCGGCGGCGCCCACGGTCTGGCCCACCAGGTCGTGCTGGACGACGGTGGCACTGTTCGACGGGCGCATCTGGCCGAGGACGACCAGCATGGGCCCGCCGCCACGCTGCTCAGGGTCGGACGCCGCCATGGGCGCGAGCAGCACGAGGTCGGAGAACGACAGGTCCGCGAGGATCCCCCAGGTCCCCACCAGCCGGCGGAGATGGGCCAGCTGCGCGTCGGCGAGGTCGGTGCGCTCGAGCGCCAGCTCGGCCGGGGTCGCCATGGTCAGCCGCCCGTGCCTCCCACCGGGACGCGGTGTGGCTTCCGGTGGCGGAACGCCTGCAGCTCGGTGACGCCGGCGGTACCGAGGACGGCGACGAGGTCGGCGGCGCGGAAGGCGACGTCGGGGAGCCCGTGGGCGTCGGACGCCGTGGTGAGCGGGACGCCCCGGTCGACGAAGCGGCGCAGCAGCGGCGGCGCCGGGTACTCCTCCCCCACCGGTTTGCGCCAGCCCGCCGACGACAGCTCGGCGGCCATCCCCGACGACACCGCTGCCTCGGCGATGCGGTCGTAGAACTCGTCGGGCACAGCAGGCCGGCGGCCGGCCACCTTGACGAGGTCGGGGTGGGCGAACACGTCGCACACGCCCGAGGCACCGAGCTCCTCCATGGCCCGCGTGTACTCGTCCCACACGGCGTCGACGTCGCGGACGTCCCACTCGGCGAGGACGAGCGGGTCGTCGAGCACGTCGAAGCGCCAGGTCCCGAGCCAGTGCACCGATCCGATGAGGACGTCGAAGGGATAGCCGGCGAGCAGGTCGGCCACGTCGTCCATGCGGTCCTGGTAGTAGTCGACCTCGAGGCCGAGGACGACCGGGAGGCCCTCGGCCTTCACCGCCTCGACGACCTCGACGTACGAGTCGAGGTCGACCCGGGCGTGGTGGTCCCAGTAGGCGACCATGCCCGGGCGAAGGGCGTCACCCGGCAGGTCGTCCCAGAAGCCACCTAGGCGCTCGCGCGCCTGGGTGAAGCGGAAGAGGTGCTCGGTCACCGCGATCTCCGTCACGCCGGCGGCGACGGCCTGCTCGCAGTACGCGGCGACCTGCTCGACCGTCGTCTCGGCGTCGCTCTGGCTGTGGGGCCACAGGTGCAGGTGGTAGTCGAGCACGTCAGGCCTCCCGGCGCCGGATGAGGGTGACCCCGTCCCGTACCGTCGTCTGGACCGCCACCACCCGGTCGTCGCCGGCCACCCGGTCGTTGAACGCCCGCAGGGCCTCGGTGTCCTCGCTCCGGTCCGACCTGTCGAGGACCCGTCCGCTCCAGAGGGTGTTGTCGGCCACCAGCAGGCCGTGGGGCGCCAGCTTGGGGAGGACCGCCTCGTAGTAGTCGAGGTACGAGCCCTTGTCGGCGTCGATGAACACGAGGTCGAAGGGCCCGGCCAGGGACCGGACGGTCTCGAGGGCGGGCCCCTCGACCACCTCGATCCGGCCGGCGTGTGGGCTCGCCGCCACGTGCCGACGGGCCAGCGCGGCGTGGGTCGGGTCGAGCTCGCACGTCGTGATCCGCCCGCCGGCGGGCAGGCCCTCGGCCATGGCGAGGGCCGAGTAGCCCCCGAACGTGCCGATCTCGAGGACGGCCGTGGCCCGGAGGGCGAAGACGAGCATCTCGAGGAACCGGCCCTCGAGCAGCCCGACCATCATGCCCGGTGCCGCGAGCTCGGCCCGGACGCCGGCGGCCGCAGCGCGGACGTGGTCGGCCTCGGGCGTCGTGTGCGCCACGGCGTAGGCCTCGACGGCGGGGTCGACGATGTCGGGCACGGGAGCATCGTACGGCAGGACCGGCGACCACCAGGCACCACGCGGAAGGTCGCTGTAGGAGGAGGGCCGGGCCGCCGATACCTCTGGCAGTGGACCTCGACGACACAGCCGGCTCGGTCGGGCCCGACGTCACGAGCGACCTCGACACCGCCCTCGAAGCCGCCAGGCGGGCCGACCCGTGGGCGATCACGTGCCTCTTCCGCGCCTTCCAGCCGCAGCTGCTCCGCTACCTCCGCTACCGGGCTCCCGAGGTCGCCGACGACCTGGCGTCGGAGACGTGGCTCGCCACCGCCCGGTCGCTCGTCGGCTTCAAGGGCGGCGCCAACGACTTCCGGGCCTGGTTGTTCGCCGTCGCCCGACGCCGCCTGATCGACCACTACCGGACGATGGGCCGCCGCCCCAGCATCGAGTCCCTCGAGCCGGACCTCCACGGGACGGCCGTCGCCGACGTGGCCGAGGTCGTCATCGACGAGCTCGGGGCCGAGGAGACGCTCACGACCCTCCTGCGCGGGCTCCCGCCGGAGCAGGCCGAGGTGGTCGTCCTGCGGGTCGTCGGCGGCCTGAGCGCCGACGAGGTGGGCACCGTCGTCGGGCGGAGCGCCGGGTGGGTGCGCACGACCCAGCACCGTGCCCTGCGGGCGCTCGAGGCCCGCCTGCTCGACAACGGAGCGACAACTCGCGGCGATTCGTCGGAAGCTGTAACGCCGTGAGGCCGTCGGGCGATCCCAGGGGCGAGATGCACTGGTCACCACTCGACGAACGGACGGCCGACGCCCTCCTCGAAGGGCGGGTGTCGGCACGCGACCTCCCCCGTGCGCTCCACCCCCTGCACGAGGTGCTCCGGCAGGCCGCCACGCCCGTCGGGCGGGGTCCCCTCCCCGGGGAGGAGGAGCTGGTCCGGGCGTTCGCCGCCGCCGTCGGACCGGTACCAGGTGTCTCGTCGTCCCCGACGAGGAGGAGGCCCGTGCTCACCCGGCTCTTGACCCTGAAGGCCGCTGCCGCGGCCGCTGCCGTGCTCTTCGGCGGCGGCGTCGCCGCAGCCGCGACCGGTACGCTGCCCGGCCCGATGCAGACCGTCGCCGCACGGACGTTGGCGTCGGTCGGCTGGTCCGTCCCCGACCCCGGCCACGGCGCGACCTCCCCCGGCCACGGCGCGACCTCCACGACCACGCAGCCCGCCTCCACGACGGTCCCGCCGTCCTCGACGACGACCGTCCCCTCGACGACGACCGTCCCCTCGACGACGACACCGCCGATCGTCAACTCGTCGAACCTCCCGGGCCTGTGCACCGCCTACAACGCCTCGACCCGGGGGGGCACCGAGACGTCGAAGCCGAACCTCCGCTCGACGGCGTTCTCGGCCCTCGCCGCCACGGCCAGCGCCAAGGGCGAGTCGGTCGAGCAGCTCTGCGCCGGCGTGGCCACCGGCTCGAACGGCACCTCCGGCTCGAACGGCACGTCCCAGGGCTCCCCGGCCGGGCCTGCCCCGAGCACCGGGCCGACCCTGCCTTCCGAGGCGACCCAGCCCCACGGGAGCAGCTCGTCGTCAGGCTCCAGCCATGGTGCTTCGGTCCCCGGGTCCGCCCACGCGTCGGCGTCGGGCGCCGCTCATGGCGGCGGAGCGGGCGCCGGCACCGGGGACGGTGCCACGACCACGACCTCTGCGTCGGCCTCGAGCTGACCGAGACGTCCGCCGGCCGCCAGCCGGGGCCGGCCCGATCGCACCGGGCCGGCGAGGTCTCCCGGCTCCCTTCGCCCGCCCCGTTCCCGAGTCACTGCCCACGCTCGGGAACGGGGCGTCGGCGGTCAGGTGCCCCAAACGGCGGCGCCGAGGCGCAGCAGCCCGCCGAGGTCGTAGATGTCGGTGTCGAAGAACGGCACGGTGGCGAGCACGTCGGGAGCGGTGGCGAGGTGGGCGCGCGCCTCGGCCTCGCGCACGGCCACGACCCGGAAGTTGAGGAAGCTCTCGGCGACCTCGCCGAGGACCCGCTGCACCTGGTCGACCTGGCCCAGCTCGGAGTCGACGGCGGCCAGCGCCGGCGCGACCGCCTCGGCGACCTCGGCACTCGCGTCGCGCAGGTGCTCGGCGACCGCCGTGGCCTCGGAGCTGCGCAGCGAGTCAGGTAGCACCTTGTTGAGCACGATGGCACCGAGGTGGAGCTTCCGCTCGGTCAGCTCGCTGGCGAAGAACTCTGCTTCGCGCAGCGGCACCGTCTCGAGCGTCGAGACGACGACGAAGGTGGTGCGCCGGTCCGACAAGAGGCGGGTCACGGCGTCGGCCCGGGCAACGAAGCCGTCGTACATGGACTGGAACAGGATGAAGAACTCGGCGATGTCGGCGAGGAACTGCGTCCCGAGGATCCGGTCGGCGATCGAGTAGAAGGGCCGGGACGCCACGTTGACCAGGCGGGACCGGTACGGGACGATCAGCCACCGGAGGAGACGCGACGAGAAGAAGTCGGCCATGCGGCGAGGGGCGTCGAGGAAGTCGAGGGCGTTGCGGGTCGGCGGGGTGTCGACGACGATGAGGTCGTAGTCGCCCTCGGCATGGATCTCGAAGAGCCGCTCCATGGCGATGTAGTCGTGGCTCTGGACGAACCGGCCGGCGATGTTGGCGTACAGCGGGTTGGCGAGGATCTGGTCGCGGGTCGTCGCGTCGGGGGCGTGCCGGCGGATGAGGGCGTCCCAGCTCTCCTTGGTGTCGAGCATGGCCGCCCACAGCTGGCCCCGTGGCTTGGAACCTGCAGCCCGGAACGCCTCAGGGGGGACGCGGCGCTCGGTGTTGCCGAGCCCGTCGAGGCCCAGGGCGTTGGCCAGCCGCCGGGCCGGGTCGACGGTGAGGACGAGCACCTTGCCGCCGTGGTGCACGGCGGCCGTTGCGGCGAGCGCCGCCGCCGTCGTGGTCTTGCCGACGCCCCCGGGGCCGCAGGCAACGGCGATCTCCTTGGCGGCGAGCAGGCCGTCGATGGTCGAGCCGTCGGCGGTGCGCCCCCTGTCGCGCCGCTGGGCCGGCGGGGTCACAGCCCGAGCTCCTCGCCGAGGGACGCCGCCACCTGCCGAGTGGTCCGCAGTCCGTGGGAGCGGCTGAAGAGGTAGGGCAGGTAGAGCATGTCCACCGAGTCGTCGAGCGCCTCGCGCAGGCGGTCGAGATGGGTGGCCCGAGTCCGGCGCAGGGTGACGGCGAGGCGCGCCGCGTCGAGGACCGGCGTCGGGTCACCGGGCAGCGCCGAGGCGAGGGCTCCCGCCGGGCCGGGGAGCGAGAGCGCGTCGAAGACGGCCTCCTCGCCGCGCGCGAACAGCTCGGGGAGCACCCGGTTGACCACGACCGTGTCGAGCCGCACGGTCGTCTCGTCACGGACGCGTGCCGCCAGCTCGATCGTCTCGTTGACCGGCATCTCCTCGGGCGTGCACACCGCCACCAGCCCCGTCCTCGCCGGGTCCGAGAGGATGTCGAGCATCCAGTCGGTCTGCGACCGGATCAGCCCGACCTTCACGAGGTCGTTGATGCCCTGCGGGGCAGCGAGCTGGCCGACGATGTGGCCGGTCGCCGAGGCGTCGACCACCACCATGTCGTAGTGGCGCTCGCGGACCTCGTAGCAGAACTTGCCGACCGTCAGGATCTCGCGCACCCCCGGCGCGGCGGTGGCCACGAAGTCGAACGCCTTGGCGAGGGGACCGATCCGCCCGACCACGGGGATGCGGAGCTGGAGCTTCAGGTACTCGCGCAGGGAGGCCTCGGTGTCCATGCTCATCACGGACAGTCCCGGCAGGACCTCGACGGGGTCGAAGCCGGCCGGCGCCGTCTCGGTGTAGCCGGCGACGTCGCCCTTGGCGTCGACCTCGCAGAGGAGGACCCGGCGGTGGCGCTGGGCGGCCAGCACGGCGAGCGCCGTGGCCACCGTCGTCTTGCCGACGCCTCCCTTCCCGGTCACGAAGACCAGCTCGAGGTCGAGCAGGCCCGTCACGGCGACCCCGCCGCCTCGTACGGGCGGCGACAGAGGGGCGCGGACACGGGCACCCAGGTGCCCCCGGTGCGGCGCGCCGGGCGGAGGAGCGACCCCGGTGCCACGACGAGCGGGCCCGCGCCGGTCAGGAGATCCCGAACCCCACCCGGCGCTCGGTGGACGGCGCGTCGACCTCGACGTACGCCACCTTCTCCGACGGCACGCCGACCCGGCGTCCCTTCCGGTCGGTGAGCCACAGGACCCCGGACGCGTCGGCGAGGACGGCCTCGATGTCGGCCAGCACCTTGTCGCGGTCGGCGCTGTCGGGCAGCTCGACGTCGAGCTCCTTGACCGACTGGACGATCCCGATTCGCACGTCCACCTGGCACGCTCCTCTTCGACGGTGGCCGGGCACGGCGCCGGCCCCTCCGACGATACAAGCTCCCAGGGCCGCCCTCGACCCCGCGGGCGCCCCCTCGGCGTCGCGACCGGGGTGCACACTGGAGGCATGCCAACGGCGACTCCCCCGAGCCGGGCGACGTCCCCCCGGTCGGCGCGCCCCGCAGGCGACGCCCCCCTCACCGACGGCGACCGCCCACTCGAGTCCGAGCGCAACCGGCGATGGGCGTCCACGATGGCGGGTCACGGCCTCCGGGGCCTGCGCTTCGCCCATGCCGACAGCGCCGCGGCGATCGGGGCCGACGACCGACGCTCCGGCCTCGACCGCCTCCGACGTGAGGACGCCGAGGACGCGCTGCTCGCCCCGGGGGCCACCCGTGCCGCCGGGGCCGGCGCGCGCGCCCTCCCCGAGGAGCCCGACCCCTGGCGCACCTGTTTCGAGCGCGACCGCGACCGCATCCTCCACGCCACCGCATTCCGCCGGCTCGCCGGGAAGACCCAGGTGTTCGTCTTCCCCGACGACCACCAGCGCACCCGCCTCACCCACGCCCTCGAGGTCGCCCAGGTCGCCACGGGCATCGCCCGGGCGTGCCGCCTGAACGTCGCCCTGACCGAGGCGATCGCTCTCGGCCACGACTGCGGGCACGGTCCGGGCGGGCACGCCAGCGAGGACGCGCTCAGTCCGTACCTCGAGGGCGGCTTCGACCACGCACCGTGGGGCGCGGACGTGTCGCTCGCCGGGCTCAACCTGTGCCGCGAGACGCTCGACGGCATCCGCAACCACTCGTGGTCGCGTCCGGCGCCGCAGACCCCCGAGGGCGAGGTGGTGAGCTGGGCCGACAGGATCGCGTACGTCTGCCACGACTTCGAGGACGCCGTCGGCAGTGGCATCGTCACCCCGGCCGTCCTTCCCGACGCCGTCCGGAGCGCGTGCGGCGACCGGCGGAGCCAGCAGCTGGGCACCTTCATCGACGCGATGGTCACGACCATCCTCACGACCGGGCGGGTCGGCATGGACGAGGAGACGGCCGACGCCCTGGCCGCCTTCCGCGCCTGCAACTACGAGCACATCTACCTGCGCCCCCGCTCGGTGGCCCAGGGCCGTGCCGTCGTCGAGGTGCTGCGAGCGCTCGTCGAGCACTACGCGGACCGACCTCATCGGATCCCCGACCTCGACGCCCCGGCTCCGTCCGACGGTGTCCCCGACGGCGGATCGTCCGACGCACGGCGCGCCGCCGTCGCCTACGTCGCCGGGATGACCGACCGGTTCGCCTTCGGGCAGGCCGTCGCCGTGCTGGGGTGGGACCCGGCCCGCCTCCCGCTCGGCGCCCGGTAGGCACCGTCGCACCCGACACGTCGGCCGAGCCGACCCGGCGGCCGCCGCCAGGAGGGTGCCTCCGTCAGCGGACGGTCAGCTCCCGGCGGTAGACGCGCGCCGGACCGAGCTCGACGAGCGCCGATGCCAGCGCGCCGAAGGCACGGGCGGCCTCGCCCTCTGGGTCGGAGACCACCACGGGGACGCCCACGTCGCCCCCCTCGCGCACCGCCGGCACGAGGGGGACCTGGCCGAGCATCGGCACGCCGAGCTCGGTGGCCAGCGCCGCACCCCCGCCCGAGCCGAACAGCTCGTAGCGGGTGCCGTCGTCACCCGTGAACCAGCTCATGTTCTCGACGACGCCCCGCACGGTCAGCTTGAGCTTGCGGGCTGCGTAGGCGGAGCGCTGGGCCACCCGCTGGGCGGCGGGCTGCGGCGTCGTCACGACGTAGATCTCGGCCTTCGACAGGTACTGGCCGAGCGAGAGGGTGACGTCGCCCGTCCCCGGTGGCATGTCCACGAGGAGGAAGTCGGGCTCGCCCCAGTAGGCGTCCACCAGGAACTGCTCGAGGGCCTTGTGGAGCATCGGGCCCCGCCAGATCACCGGTGTCTCGTCGGGGACGAAGAAGCCCATCGACAGGCAGCGGACGCCGTGGGCGAGGGGTGGGACCACCAGGTCGTCGATGATGAGGGGGTCCGACGCCGCCCCGAGCATCTTGGGGACCGAGAAGCCGTACACGTCGGCGTCGAGCAGGCCCACCTGGTAGCCGGAACGGGCGAGGGAGACGGCCAGGTTGACCGTCACGGACGACTTGCCCACACCGCCCTTCCCCGACGAGATGCCGACCACCCGGGTCTTCGACCGGGGCAGCATGAAGCGGTTCGGCCGCCCCTCCTCGTGGCCGAGCGGCGCGTCGTGGCCGTGGCCCTCGTGGCCCTCCACCGGCTCGCCGCGCAGCAGCAGGCGGAGGCGGGCCCGCTCCTCCTCGCCCATCACGCCGGTCTCCACCGCCACCTCGGCGACGCCCTCCACGGGCTCGACGGCGGCGTGGACGCGACGGGTGAGCTCGTCGACCTGTGGGTACTCGGCAACCGGAAGCGCCAGCTCGACGACGGCGCGGCGGCGCCGGGTGGCGACCGAGCGCACCATCCCCAGCTCGCCGAGCGGCCGCGCGAGCTCGGGATCGGTGACGGCCTCGGCGGCGGTCCGGACCTGGGCGTCGTCGATGGACATGGCAGCTCCTGGGGCGATTCGGGCGGTACCGGTAGACTACGGGACGTGGGACCGACGCCCGACAGCCGCTTCTCGGGCGCCGTCGCGGCCGTCACCTCGGCGTTCGGCGACCCGACCCGCCGCGAGATCTACCTCTTCGTCCGCGCCAACCCCGGGGCGACGGCCACCGAGGTGGCGAAGCACTTCTCCCTCCACCCGAACGTCGCCCGCCACCACCTCGAACGGCTGGCGACCGCCGGGTACGTCGACGTCACCGTGGAGCGGGGGTCGGGCTCGGGCGCAGGACGCCCCGCCAAGCGGTACCGGGCGGTCGGCAACGACCCCACGCTCGACCTCCTCACCCGCCTCGATGACCTGCTCGTCCTCCTCCTGCAGGAGGCCCTCCAGCTCCTCGGGCCGGCCGAGGCCGAGCTCATGGCCGAACGGGTCGGCGAGCAGTACGGGCGGACGCTTGCCGAGCAGATGGCGCCCGGCGAGGGCCAGCGCTCGATCCGGACGGCCATGCACGCCATCGCCGAGACGCTCACGGCCCACGGGTTCGCCGCCCGCGCCGAGGACCGCGGGACGTCGACCACCGTCGTGGCGGACGCCTGCCCGTTCGGTGACGCCGCCGCCCAGAACCCGGTGCTGTGCGCCGTCGATCGCGGAATGGTGAAGGGCCTGCTCGCCGGGTTGTGCAGCACCGACACGCACAGCGTGCCCGTGGTCATGTCGTCGCGGGCTCGCGGCGACGACGCCT
>CAZSYT010000090.1:0-10914 GCA_964610905.1 uncultured Acidimicrobiaceae bacterium | reverse complement strand
GACGCGCGTCTCGGAGTCGGCGAGGAGGCCCTCGGCCAGGCGGACCTGCTCCGACGCCGCCGCGCCCACGGCGCGCAGGTCGGAGAGCCGGTGGAGCACGGCCACGTTGGACACGCCCGCCGCCCTGGAGAGCTTCCACGACGCCTGCAGCCACCGGGCCACCCCGAGGCTGGAGAGGATGGCCCACGCCTCGTCGACCACGAGCAGGAGATGGCTGGCGCCGGCCGCCCGCACCGAGTGCTGGAGCCACGCAGCCGCGCACGCCATCAGGGCGCCGAGCGCCGACGAGCCGTAGACGGCGGACAGGTCGAGCACCACGAGCGGGGCGTCGAGGGAGAGCCCCGGCGTGGTCTCCCCGTCGAACATGCCTGCCAGGTCGCCGTGGACGAGCCGGCGGAGCTCGAGGGCGACGTCGCGGCCGTCCTCGGCGAGGGTGGCGGCGTCAGTGCGCAGGGCGGCAGCGGCGTCGGGGGCCGGGTCGAAGAGAGCGTCGACGACGCCGGGGAGCGTCGGGGCCCGTCCCGCCGCACGCGCCGTGGCGAGCCCGACTGCGGCGTCCGCCGCCGCCCGCTCGCGCGGCAGCAGGTCACGGCCGAGGCTGGCCACGGCGAGGGAGGCGACCAGCTCGACCCGCCGCCTCCAGGCCTCGTCCCCGGCGTCCCCGGGGCCCCCGGGGGCCCCGGCGTCCCCGGGCTTGCGGCCGTCCCCGCCGACGACGGCCATGCCGGACCCGGCGGGCGTCGACAGGCGGGCCAGCGGCTCGGCGACCACCCCCGAGTCGAGCGGGTTGAGGCGCACCGGTCCCCCGGGGCGCAGGGCGATCGGGACGACGCCCCAGGCGGCGGCGAGCGCCCCGTACTCGCCCTTCGGGTCGACGACCCAGGCACGTCGCCCGAAGACCGACTGCCGCCACAGGTAGGACTTCACGAAGGCGCTCTTGCCCCGGCCGATCTGCCCGAAGACGAGCAGGTTGGGGTTGGTCACCACCCCGCGGCGATAGAGGACGAAGGGGTCGTAGGAGAACGACCCGCCGAGCACGTCCCGCCCGACGAGGACCCCCTCGGCGCCGAGGCCCGCCTCGGTGACGAGCGGGTAGGCGGCGCACAGGTGGCGGGTCGTGGCGACGTGGGCCGGGAGCGCCGGCGCGCCGGCGGTCACGCCAGCCCCCGACCGAGGGGCAGGGCGCAGGTGAAGGCGGCGTCCTGCTGGCCGTAGAGGAGGCGGAGCTCGAGGCGGGCCTGGCCGGCCGCCTGCTCGACGGGGGCCGCCGCCTGTCGCAGCGCCTCGAGGCTCTCGGCCGTGACCGTCACGTAGCCCGAGAAGCGGAACTGGGCGTGCCCTTCGGCCAGCTCGGCGTCACGCTCGTCGGCCGCCGCCCGCTCGCGGGCCTGGGACGCCGTGGCGAGGAAGCCGCCCCGGCGGCGCAGCTCGGCGTCGGCCCGGTCGGCCGTGCGGGCCCGGGCCACCTGACGGGCGGCCCGGGCCGGCGTGACCGGCTCCATGGTGACGGCCATGGTCCGGCGGACCGGCAGGAAGAGCAGTGGCCCGAGGAACTCGGGCGTCACGTCGCTCCTCGGCCACTCGGCCACCCAGTAGGTGGCGTGCCACGTGCCGTCCACCCGCACGGCGTCCCACCGCGGCTCGACGGCGAGCGGCCACGGCCACGCGGCACGAGCGGTCCCGTCACCCGCGGTCCCGTCACGGGCCGTCCACGGGGGCGGTCCGCCGAAGGACAGGCGCAGGGCGGCGGCGAGCGCCCCTGGACCGAGGAGGCCGTCCACCTCGACGTCGGCGTCGGCCAGCAGGCGGGAGAACGCCGCCACCTCGCGACCGAGGAGCCGGGCCGCGCCCTCGACGCCGCCCCCGGCCGCCCGCACCTGGCGGCTCGCGTGTCCCAGGTGGACCGAGACGGCGACCAGCACGCGATGGCGCCGGCTGACCGGGGCCGTCTCCTCGACGAGGCGGTCGTAGGAGCGCGCCGCCGCCCCGACGACCGCGGTGCCCCGCCGCGCCCGGTCCTCGGCCACCGCACGGCCGTCGTCGGGGACGCACGTCTCGACCCACTGGAGCCGGTGGACGGCCGTTCCCTCCCGGGCGAGCGACGCCAGCGTGCGGCCCCAGCCGCCGACCTGGCGGTCCTGGTCGTGGGGAGCGAGCAGGGCGAAGCTGTGGCCTCGCACGGCGAGGACCGCCGTCACGGTGCGGAGGCGGTCGTCGACGAGGAGCCCCACGGGACCGCCCGGCCCGGCGGCCGCGCCGCCGTCGGCCACCAGGGACACGCCGCCGAGCACGCCGGTCGACCGTGCCGGTGCCCGCCCACGGCGACCGCCGCCCGCGGCAGCGAGCGACCCACCACCACTCGCGTGCCCGGCGGTCCCGCGGGCGAGCGCGCCGGTGCCGGCGGTGTGGCCCGACCTCGGCACCGGCGAGGTCCACCGCCGGCGGCCCGCCAGCCCCGTCCACGCGTAGCGGGTGACGAGCGGAGCCCACTGCTCGGCCGACCGGCCGCGGACGGGCACACAGGCGAGGGCCACCCCGGCGGCGACGGCGAGGACGGCGCACGCCACCCCGGCCACCGACGGACGGGAGCGGAGGGCGGCGACGGCCACGACGAGGGAGGCGGCGACCGTGAGCAGCTGGCCGGCGCGCCACCCGGCCACCACCCCTCGCTGCTCGAGGGGGCCGAGCCGGTAGCGGGCCCGGGCCGGTCCCGGCTCAGCCGTCGCCATCGTCGGCGAGGTCCTCCCAGGCGCCGGCCGTGCCCCGAGGGCCGCCGGCGGTCCCGGCACCCTCGACGGGGAGCCCGCCGGCCGGGGCGATCCCGGGCCCGCTCCTCGGCGACGGGGTGTCGTCGAGCGGCGGGAAGGGCGCCGTGCTCACCAGCACCGGGCCGAGGTGGTCGTGGGCGATCCACGCGGTGGGCCCGCCGGGCGCTGGCGTCCCCGGTGCCCCGCCCGGGGTCGCCGCCGACCCCTGCTCGCCGGCCCCGCCGGGCGCTGGCGCAGTGACCCCGCCGGCTGGCGGTGGCGTCCCCCCGCGGCCGGCGAGCACCGGGGACCCGGGCCCGGGCGGGCGGGCCGGCGTGCCGGCGTCGGCAGGCACGTGGTTGCCGGCGATGCCGGCGAGGGCGTCGCGCAGGGCAGCGGAGGCACCCGGGTGGGGCGCCCACAGCGGGACGTCGCCACCGGGGACGAGCCCGGCGCCCACCCCGGCGCGTGCCCACGTCGAGCCGGGCTGGACCCCGTGGGAGCCCGGGCGGTGCGACGCCCCCGCCCCGTCCGGCGAGGTCTGCTCCCCGCCGTTGCCGGCTTCGTCGGCCGGGGCGTCCCCCGGCGCCGCGGGAGGCCCGTCGGGCGACCAGGGCGACCCGGGCGACCCGTCGACGGACCCCGGCCCGGCAGCGGCCAGCGCGCCGGCGAGGGCGGCGGGCCCCGCTCGCGAGGAGGTGGCCGAGGCGAGCGCCGAGGCGCCGAGGGCGGCGTGTGCGAGCGTGCGGGGGGCGCCGAGCACGGTCCGCACGCCCCGCTGCCCGACGCCCTCGAGGTGGGCGACGGCCGCCGCCTCCGCGAAGGGGAGCAACCGCAGCACCGCCCACGGCGACAACGAGGCGAGCAGGAGAAGGGCGGCGGCGGCGAGCACGGTGACAAGGCTGGTCGCCCCCGAGGGTGCCCCGGCGCCCGCTCCGGCGGCGAGCGCGCTCGTGCCCAGACTGAGGACGGCGACGACCACGAACTTGGCGATGACCAGCGCGGCGATCGACTCGGCGAGCCGACGGCACCAGTGGGAGATGGCCGGCCACGCCAGGCTGGCGAGGGCGAGGGGCAGGAAGAGCACGGCGACGGAGAGGGCGGCGGCACGGAGCAGGAGCTCGACCCAGACGGCGAAGGCGGCCAGCACGACGACGAGGGCGGCCACGAGGGCGAGGAAGGCAGGCACGCCGGCCTGGCCACCGAGCGCCGCCGTGTCGAGGTCGATGACCACCCGGGAGAGCACGTGCGCCGTGTCGGCCCGGTCGCCCCCGGCCACGGCGGCGCTCATGGCGTCGGTGACGACGAGCCCGACAGTGACGAGCTTGACGGCCACACCGGTGAGGACGAGGGCGGCGGGGACGTTGACGAGGGCCGTGCGGACGAGCAGCACGGCGCTCTGGGCATGCAGCGCCTGGACGACGCCGAGGGCGAGGAGCGGGAGCACGACGGTGCCGGCCAGGCCGGCCATCACCGCCAGGTGGCTCGTGAACCACGCCGCCCCGAGGTCGACCCGGGTGGTCGCGTCGAGGAGGCCGGCTACCCGGCCGAGCAGCCACACGGCACCGCTGGCGACCCAGCGCGCCATGGCGTCGAGCACGGACGTCGCCCCGGACCCGAGGGCGTGCGTGGCGACAGAGCCGGCGGCCGCACCGGCGGCGGAGGCCGCCTGGCACGCCGCCCCGAGGCCAGCGCCCACGCCCGCGCCCAGGGGCCCGCTCGGGCAGGCCACCGTGACGACCGTCCCGGCCGCGGTCACCGCACGCCCTGGCCGGCGTGGAAGAAGAAGTTGACGAGGGCCGGGCCTGCCCCGATGAGCAGGGCGGCGAGGCCCGACACGAGCACCGCCCGCCGCCCGACGTACGCCTGCTGGTAGTTCTGCCCGTGGGAGCCGAGGGCCCACGCAGCAGCGCCGACCACCAGCCCGACGAGGGCGAGGGCGAGGGCCCAACCACCGATGCCGTTGACGAGGCTCTGGAGCACGTGGCCACCGGGGAGCGCGCCGGTGTCGGGGCTCATGGTCACGTCCGCCACCCGGGCCCCACCCGTGAGCCGGAACGCTCCCAGCCACGGCGGCACGACGGGGGCGAGCAGGACGGGCAGCACCCCGGTGGGGAGCGGCACGCCGGGAGGCAGCAGCAGGTGGAGGGGCACGTCCGTCATGGAGCCACGGTAACGAGTCGCTCTGTGATGTTTCAAGTCATTTCATGTCTTTTCGCCGGAGCCTCGGGCGGCGGTGGCCCCGCCTCGGGCGGCGGCGGGCCCGAAAGGCACCGCGAGAGAACCGGAGCACGCTCGGTCACCTGGCATGCTGGGAGCGTGAAGTCCTACGTGGTCGGCTACGTCGTCATCGCCGCCGTCGCCGTGGTCGCCGTCGTCTTCGCCGTGGCGTGGGGGCGGCGCACGGGGCGGCGGGGCCTCCACCAGCGCCTCACTGCCCTGGCCAGCCGGCTCGGCACCGTACCGCCCGAGGACGGGAGCGTGGAGGCGGTGCTCACCCACCTCGAGAAGACGACCGGCGAGGCGTCCGAGGCCGTGACCGAGGCGAGCGCCGACGCCATCCGGCTCCGCAAGGCCCTCGACACCCTGCCCCAGGGTGTCGTGGTGTGCGACGAGTCGGGTGAGGTGGCCTTCCGGAACGCGCGCGCCGAGGCCATGATGGCGGCGCGCCACGGAGACGCCCTCGCCACCCAGGCGGTCACCGAGCTGCTCGAGAACGCCTGGCGCGACGGCGGAGCCGAACGCACCCTCGAGCTCTACGGCCCGCCCCGCCAGACCCTGACCGTGGGCACGCGCCTCATCGACGACGGCCGGCGGCCGCTCGGGGTCATCGCCATCATCGAGGACGTCTCCGAGCGGCGGCGCCTCGAGCAGATCCGGCGCGACTTCGTGGCCAACGTGAGCCACGAGCTGAAGACCCCCATCGGCGCCCTCGGCCTCCTCGCCGAGACGCTGACCTTCGAGCCCGACCCCGACGTCGCCCAGCGCCTCGCCTCGCGCATCCACTCGGAGGCGTTCCGGGTCAGCCGGATCATCGACGACCTGCTCGACCTGTCGCGCATCGAGGCCGAGGAGGCCCCGCCTCGCGAGCCCATCCACGTCAACCTGGTGATGGCCGAGGCCATCGAGCGCGTCCGGGCCGCGGCCGACCAGCGGAAGGTCACCATCGAGCTCCACGAGCCCGACCCCCCGGTGCACGTGCTCGGCGACCGGCGGCAGCTCGTCTCGGCCATGCACAGCCTGCTCGAGAACGCGGTGACCTTCTCCTACGAGGGCGGCGTGGTGACGGTCTCCGGCGAGCAGGAGGACGGCGAGGTCCGCCTGGCGGTCGCCGACCACGGGGTGGGCATCCCCGCCCGCGACCTCGACCGCATCTTCGAGCGGTTCTACCGGGTCGACCACGGCCGCAGCCGCGAGACGGGCGGCACCGGCCTCGGTCTGTCGATCGTCCGGCACGTGGCCGCCAACCACCAGGGACGGGTCGATGTCGACTCGCGCGAGGGCGAGGGCTCGACCTTCACCCTCATCCTGCCGAGCCCGGACCGTGCCCTCGCGTGAGCCCCATGGCCCTCTCCTCCCACCCGACCGAGCCCCACCAGACCAAGGTGCTCCTCGCCGAGGACGAGGAGTCCTTCATCGACGCCCTCGTCGTCGGGCTGTCACGCGAGGGGTTCGACGTCACGGTGGCCCGGGACGGCAACGAGGCGATCCGCCTCTTCGACGAGGTGGCACCCGACCTCATCCTCCTCGACCTGATGCTCCCCAAGCTCTCGGGCATCGACGTGTGCCGGGCCATCCGGGCCCGCTCGTCCGTGCCGATCATCATGGTGACGGCCAAGGGGACGGAGATCGACACCGTCGTCGGGCTCGAGGTGGGGGCCGACGACTACGTGGCCAAGCCCTACCGGCTGCGTGAGCTGGTGGCCCGCATGCGCGCCGTGCTGCGCCGCACCCCGACGAGCGAGCCGGCGCCCGTCGCCGAGCCAGCCGCCAGGCCGCACCCGGGCGTGCCGGTGCCGGCCCCCGGCCAGCTGCTCGAGGCAGGCGGCATCGTGGTCGACACCGACCGGCACCTCGTCTTCGTGCGCGGCGAGGAGGTCCACCTTCGTCGCAAGGAGTTCGAGCTGCTCACCCTGCTGATGGAGAACGTCGGGCGCGTGCTGACCCGCGACGTCCTCATCGACCGGGTGTGGGGCTCGGACTACTACGGCGACACGAAGACCCTCGACGTCCACATCAAGCGCCTGCGGTCGCACCTCGAGGAGGACCCATCCGCCCCGCGGCTCATCACCACCGTCCGCGGCGTCGGCTACCGCTTCGACGAGCCCCGGCCGACCCGGGCCTGAACCGCCTCCCGACCGGCCGCCGCTCGGGCGCGGCGGCCCCGGCGCTCAGCTCGTCGGCGGGGTGACGACGGTCGTCCCCCCGAGGTAGGGGGCGAGGACCTCGGGGAGGACCACCGACCCGTCGGGCTGACGCCCCGTCTCGACGAGGGCGGCCCAGATGCGGGCCCACGCGAGCGCCGAGCCGTTCAACGTGTGCACGAGCACGGGTCCGCCGCCCTCGGCGGGCCGGTAGCGGATGGAGGCCCGGCGGGCCTGGTAGTCCGTGCACCAGCTGACCGAGGACACCTCGAGCCACTGGTCGACGCCGGGGGCGTAGACCTCGAGGTCGAAGGTCCGTGCCGCGGAGAGGCCCATGTCGCCTGCGCACAGGTCGAGGACGCGGTGGTGGAGGCCGAGCTCGGCGAGGAGCGACTCGGCACGGTGCACCATCTCCTCGAGGAGGGCCGGGGCCTGTGCCTCGGTGCTGTACGCGAAGAGCTCGACCTTGTCGAACTCGTGGACGCGCAGCAGCCCGCGCGTGTCACGTCCGGCAGAGCCCGCCTCGCGCCGGAAGCACGCGGTGGCCGCCGTCAACCGGACGGGCAGGCTCGCCTCGTCGAGGATGTCCCCCCGCAGCATCGAGGTGAGGGGCACCTCGGCCGTCGGGATGGCCCACAGGTCGTCGCGCTCCAAGTGGTAGGCCTCGTCGACGAACTTGGGGAGGTGGCCCGTCGACTGCATCGTCTCGGTGCGCACGAGGGTGGGCGGACGGATCTCCTCGAAGGCGTCCGCGTGGTGGTCGAGGGCGAAGGCGGTCAGGGCGCGGAGCAGCCGGGCACCCATCCCCCGGTAGAGGGGGAACATCGAGCCCGACAGCTTGGCGCCCCGTTCCATGTCGAGGATGCCGAGGGCGGCACCGACCTCCCAGTGGGGCACCCGCTGGGCGTCCTCGTAGGTCGGGGGAACCTCGGGCCACGTCCGCACCACCACGTTGTCCTCGGGGCCGGCGCCGTCGGGAGTGTCGGGGGCGGGCAGGTTGGGGAGGACGAGGAGGCGCCTGCGGAGCTCCTCGGCGACCGCCTCGGCCTCGCGGTCGGCCGCCGCCTGCTGCTCGCCCACCGCCCGGCTCTGCTCGGTCAGCTCGGCGGCCCGGGCGTCGTCGCCGGCCCGGCGGGCCCCGGCCACCCGGCGGGAGAGCGCCTTGACCTCGGCGCGCAGGTCGTCGCGTCGACGGGCCGCCTCGCGGGCGGTCCGGTCGAGCTCGGCGAGGTCGTCGACCTCGGCGGCGTCGATGCCCCTGCGGCCGAGCGCGGTCCGCACGCGCGCGGCGTCGTCCCTGACCAGGCGGATGTCGATCATGTCGGGACAACGGTAGCGTGAGGCGTCGTGGACGACGTGCGACCAGGCCCCGGCGCGAGCTCGGACGCCGCCGTCTCGTGCGACGGGCTGGTCGTCCGCTACGGCGACCGGGTGGCCGTCGACGGGCTCTCGCTGACGGCCCGGGCCGGCACGGTCACCGCCCTCCTCGGGCCCAACGGGGCCGGCAAGACGTCGACCGTCGAGACGCTCGAAGGCTACCGCCGCCCGAGCGCGGGCACCGTCTCGGTGCTCGGGATGGACCCGGTTGCCGACCACGCCACCCTCGTCCCCCACCTCGGGGTGATGCTCCAGCAGGGGGGCGTCTACCCCTCGCTCACCTCGCGCCAGGTGCTCCGCCTCTTCGCCTCCTACTACGACGACCCCGAGCAGCCCGAGGCCCTGCTCGACCGGGTCGGGCTCACGGGGGTCGCCACCACCGCCGTGCGCCGGCTGTCGGGGGGCGAGCGCCAGCGCCTCTCGCTCGCCCTCGCCCTCGTGGGAAAGCCCTCGGTCGTCTTCCTCGACGAGCCCACCGCCGGCGTCGACCCCGAGGGGCGCCTGGTCGTGCGCGGCGTCGTGCGCCAGCTGCGCGACGCCGGCGTGTGCGTGCTGCTCACCACCCACGAGCTGGGCGAGGCCGAGCGGCTCGCCGACCACGTGGTGATCATCGCCCACGGGCAGGCCCTGGCCGAGGGGAGCCCGGCCGAGCTCACCTCGCAAGCGGCCGACGGCACGGTGCGCTTCACGGCGCCCGCCGGCATCGACACCGCCGCCCTCGCCGCTGCGCTCGCGGGTGCGCCGGACGGACCGGGTGCGCCGGACGGACCGGGTGCGCCGGACGTCGGTGCGACCGTCCGCGAGGTGGAGCCGGGCAGCTACGTCGTCGCCCCCGCCGAGGGCACCTCCCTGCCGGCCACCGTCGCCGCGGTGACCGGCTGGCTGGCCGGGGCGGGGCTCGCCATGGGCGACCTGCGCACGACCCGCTCGCTCGAGGAGGCCTACCTGGCCATCACGGGGGCGGCCTCGTCGGGCGGCGACGAGGGTGCGGCGACGCCGGGCGGCGGGACGAGCGCCGCGGCGACCGACACCGCGGACGAGGACGACGCAGGTCGGCAGCCTGCCGGCCGGGGGGACGCCTGATGCGGGCCCTCACCGCCCAGGTCCGGGCCGAGCTCACCATGCTCGCAACCAACGGCGAGAGCCTCTTCCTCACCGCTGGGATCCCCGTGCTCTTCCTACTGTTCTTCTCGACGGTGCACGTCCTGCCCACGGGGACCCGGCACCCGGTCGACTTCTTGGTGCCGGGCATCCTCGCCCTCGCCGTCATGTCCTCGTCGATGGTCGCCCTCAGCATCGGCACCGGCTTCGAGCGCGGCTACGGCGTCCTGAAACGCCTCGGGACGACCCCCCTCGGCCGGCCCCGGCTGCTCGCCGCCAAGGTCGTCACCGTCGTCGCCGTCGAGCTCGTCCAGGCGGTGGTGGTGGTCGCCGTGGGCTTCGCGCTCGGCTGGCACCCCGGCGGTGCGGGCGGCGGGGGGGGCGCGGTCGGCGTCGGCGCAGCGGTCGCCGCAATCGTGCTCGGGTCGATGGGCTTCGGCGGCATCGCCCTGGTGCTCGCCGGTCGCCTGAAGGCGCTCGTCAACCTGGCCGTGTCCAACAGCCTCTTCGTCGTGCTGCTGCTGGTCGGGGGGATGCTCGTCCCCCTCTCCAAGCTGCCGGGCTGGCTGGCCGGCATCGCCCGGGTGCTCCCCGCCTCGGCGCTGGCGGACGCCCTCCACCGGGCGCTCGGCACCCACCTGGCGGTGACGGCAGGCGACTGGGCCGTCCTCGCCGGCTGGGCGGTCGCCACTCCCGTGGCGGCCACCCTGCTCTTCCGCTGGGAGTGACCGTCCGGGCCGGGCCCCCGCCGGACCGCCGGGGGCCATCGGGCGGGCGCCGCCGATCAGCGACCACGCCAGGGGCGCGGCGGCCGCGGCGAGCGGGAGCTCGAGGCAGAGGGCCTCGGCCACGGCGACGACGGCCGGTGACCCCGGACCGGAGGTGCAGACGTCGAACCAGGCGTCGGCGACCAGCAGCGTGGCGAGCACTGCGGCCGGCACGGCGGCGCGCTCGTCGTGTCGGGCGAGGAGCACGGCGGTGCCGCAGGCGGCGATCGCCTCCGCCAGGTCGAGCCCGGCCCAGGCCGTGGCCCAGTGGTGCGCATCGACGGTCGCCGGGAGCTGTCCTGCCGTCACGGCGCTCCAGGGCACGAGCCACCCGCTCACTGCTCCGCAGACGACCATGGCACCGGTGCGACGCCGGGACGACAGGCGCAGGTGGGCCCGGGCGTCTCCGCGAGGTGCCATGGGACGACGGTGCTCCTGTCGGCGCGCCGCGTCACTGCAGGTCGCCAGCGTCCGACGGGTCGGGGTCCCAGTAGGGCTCCAGTGGGGCTAGGAGCGTGGGTCAGTAATCGGCAACCGATGGGGTAGCCGAGATTCGCG
>CAZSYT010000089.1:0-11491 GCA_964610905.1 uncultured Acidimicrobiaceae bacterium | reverse complement strand
TCGGCCGACTGGAAGATGAAGCCCCGGCGCTTGCACAGCCCGACCACCTTGTCCATCAGGTCGGTGCCCTGGTCCGCCAGGGCTGCGTCGGCGGGCTGGGGAGCACGGGGTCCGGGCTGGTCGGGCATCGTCGTGCATCGTAGGGAAGATCACGGGTGCTCGCGGACGGCCTCGGGGTCGAGGCGGGCGGTCACGGCGTTGGCGAGGAGGCGCCCCCGGAGGGTGAGGACGGCCCTGCCCTCCCGCCGGTCGACCAGGCCGGCCAGCTCGGGCGCGTCGGGGAGGGCGGCGGTGGGGACGCCAGCCGGGGTGCGGAGCGCGAGGGACAGGCGCTCGAGGGCCCGCTGGCGGTCGTCGAGCACCTCGGCGCCGGACGTGGGGTCGGCGTCGACCCGGACCGCCCGCACGTAGCGCTCGGGCGTGCGCACGTTCCACCACCGTCGCCCCGCCCGGTGGGAGTGGGCGGCCGAGCCGATGCCCCGGTAGTCGCCCTGGGCCCAGTAGAGCTGGTTGTGCCGGCACTCGTGGCCGGGGAGCGCCCAGTTGGAGATCTCCTCCCACGCGTAGCCGGCCGCCGCGAGCACGGTGTCGGCCCGCTCGTAGCGGTCCGCCTGGGCGTCGTCGTCGGGGTGGCGTGAGCGGTCGCGGGCGAGCGGGGTGCCCGGCTCGACGGTGAGGGCGTACGCGCTCAGGTGCGGCGGCGGCCGGTCGAGGCCGAGCACGTCGGCGAGGCTCCGCTCCCAGTCGGCCTCGGTCTCCCCCGCCCCGCCGAGGATGAGGTCCAGGTTCCACGACGGGACGCCTGCCTCGCCGACCAGCGCCGCCGCCTCGAGGGCCACCTCGGGCCGGTGGCGCCGGCCGAGGCCGGCCAGCACGTGGGCCGAGGTCGACTGGACGCCGAGCGAGATCCGGGTGACCCCGGCCCGGCGGTACGTGCCGAGGAGCGCCGGGGTGACGTCCTCGGGGTTGCACTCGACGGTGACCTCGCACCCCGGTGCACGGGCGACGGCGTCGAGGACACCGGCGAGGAGGTCGGCCGGGAGGCGTGACGGGGTCCCGCCGCCCACGAAGACCGACGTGGCGGCGGGCAGGCCCTCGCGTGCCGCGGCCCGGCGCGCCTCGGTGGCGCACGCCTCGGCGTACTCCGCCATCAGGTGGTCGCGGTCGGCGTAGGTGGCGAACGCGCAGTAGTCGCACCGGCTGGCACAGAACGGCACGTGGACGTAGACGCCGAAGGCCTCGGGGCCCGGGGCCCGGCCGGCTGGGGGCTCGCCGGCCCCGCGCTCGACCACATCGGCGTCCCCGGCCCGCACCGGCGCGCTCACCGTCCCCACCGTGCCGCGGCGGCCGCCCGGCGGGCCTCGTCCCACCGGGCGAGCGCCTCGGTGCGCTCGGCGGCGTGGTCGACGATCGGCGCGGGGTACCCGGCGCTCCCGGCCTCGCGGGCGTACCGCCCCACGTAGGTGCCGTCGGGGTCGACGCGCGCCTGCTGGAGCACCGGGTTGAAGACCCGGTGGAAGGGCGCGGCGTCCGTGCCGGTGCCGGCCACCCACTGCCACCCGAGGTTGTTGGAGGCCACGTCCCCGTCGACCAGGTGGTCGAGGAACCACCGGGCCCCCCGCCGCCAGTCGAGGTGGAGGTCCTTCACGAGCAGCGAGGCGGCGACCATGCGGACCCGGTTGTGCATCCACCCCTCGACGAGCAGCTGGCGCATGCCGGCGTCGACCAGGGGGAAGCCGGTACGCCCTGCCGCCCAGGCGGCGAAGCGCTCGTCGGCCGCCGGGCCGCTGTCCACCCGCAGGTACCGCCCCACCGGGGCAAGGGGCTCCCACGCCGAGCGCGGGTGGTGCGCGAGCACGTCCGCGTCGAAGTCGCGCCAGGCGAGCTCGGCGGCGAACGCCGCGGCACCGGGGGGGAGGTCCCCCGGCAGGAGGCCGCCGGCCGCCGGGCCGTGCGGCGACGCCGCCTCGGCCAGGTGGGCGAGGACCTGGCGGGGGTGGAGGCACCCGAAGCGCAGGGAGGCCGAGAGGCGAGAGGTCCCCGCGAGGTCGGGACGGTCGCGGTCGCGGTCGTAGGTGGCGAGCCCGTCGGCGACGAAGCGCTCGAGCAGGTCGCCCGCCGGCCCGGGGCCGCCGGGCGGGAGCGTGGTCGCCGGCGTCCCCCTTCCGGAGGCCGCCAGGGCGTCGCTCCCGACGTCCGAGGGGGCGTGCCCCCACCGGACGCCAGCCGGCCGGGGGACGGGCTCGGGCCACCCGTGCGCCGCCCACGCCCGGCGGAACGGGGTGAACACGGAGAACGGGCGACCGGCGGCCGTGCGCAGCGTGCCCGGTGCCACGGCGTAGGGGCTGCCCACGGCGACGAGCCGCCGGCCCGTGGCAGCGAGCGCACGTTCCACGAGACGGTCGCGCCGGGCACCGGCGGGCGCGTGGTCGCCCGTGACGAGGACGAGCGACGCCCCGACCTCGGCGGCGAGCCGAGGAACGGCGGTGACGGCCGGGCCGGAGCGGAGGACGAGGTGCCCCTCGAGCTCGGCGTCGAGCGCGCCGAGGCAGCTCGCCGCGAACCGGCACCGGTTGGCTCCGGCCGCGGCGGCGAGGCCCGGTTCGACGACGAAGAGCGGCACGACCCGGCCCCCGGCTGCTGCCGCCTCGGCCGCCGCCGTGACGAGGGCAGGGTGGTCGTCCACGCGCAGGTCCCGCCGGAACCAGAGCACGACCGACGAACGGCTCACGTCGGCGCAGGCACGGTGGACGCCGTCACCCGGCCGGGGCGGCCCGCACCGAACGGAGCCGCCGGTCGAGGTGGACCTCGATGGCCTCGGTGGCGAGCGACGCCACCTCGTCCGTCGCCGCCGAGCGCGGCTCGGCCAGCACCCCGGCCAGCCCCCCGCCGAGGACCCGGCGCAGGAGGTCGAGCCCGCCGGGCGTGAGCGGCCGGCCCCGGCGGCACCGGGCGCACAGGGCGCCGCCTTCGACGAGGTCGAAGGCGACGAGGGCGTCGGGCCCCCGCTCGCCGCACGACGCGCACTCGTCGAGCACGGGCGCCGAGCCCTCCAGCGCCAGCACCTTGAGGAAGAACGCCGGGACCACCATGGGGGACGGCTGGCGGGCGAGCGCGCCGAGGGCCCCGACCAGCATGGCGTAGAGCGGCGGGTTGGCGTGGCGCTCCTGGGCCACCAGGTCGACGACCTCGAGCATGGACAGCGCAGCGGCCGTTCGGTCGAGGTCCTCGCGCACGGCCCGGAAGGTGTCGATCACCTCGGCCTGGTTGACGATGTCGAGGTCGCCCCTCCCCTGCCAGCCGAGGAACGCCACGTGGCTGAACGGCTCGAGGCGGGCCCCGAACTTCGAGCCGGTCCGCCGCACCCCCTTCGCCACGGCCCGGACCTTGCCGTGGTCGCGGGTGGCGAGCGTGACGATGCGGTCCGCCTCGCCCAGGCGAAGGGTGCGGAGCACCACCCCCTGGTCGCGGAATTGGCTCACTCCGAGCCGCGCCCCGGCGGCCGGCTCCGAAGGAGGCCGCCCCCGGCGATGAGCACGAGCACGACCGGGGGCAGCACGACGACGGGGAGGACGGCGTTGAAGCCGGCGACGGCCATGAGCACGGTGCCGGCGTAGAGGAGGACGCCGCCGACGATGCCGACGGCGATCCACACCCCACCCGTGTCGGAGCGGGTGCGCCGGGCGGGGTGGGTGCCCCGGGCGAGGTGCCTCACGAGACGCCTCCGTAGCGTCGATTGCGGCGCTGGTACTCGGCGACGGCGGCGAAGAGGTGCTGGCGCCGGAAGTCCGGCCAGAGCACGTCGGCGAAGACCAGCTCGCTGTAGGCGATCTGCCACAGCAGGAAGTTCGAGATGCGGAACTCGCCCGACGTCCGGACGACCAGGTCGGGGTCGGGCTGGTCGGGATGGTAGAGCCGCGACCGGATGGCCCGCTCGTCGACCTTCCCGGCCGGCACGCCGTCGGCGACGAGGGAGCGCACGGCGTCGACGATCTCGGCGCGACCTCCGTAGTTGAACGCCATGGTCAGGGTCATCGTGCGGTTGCCGGCGGTGAGCTCGATCGACTCGTCCATCCGCTTGAGGACACGGCGCGGCACGCGCCAGTCGCGCCGGCCGGCGAAGCGGATCCGCACCCCCTTCTCGTGCAGCTCGTCCCGCCGGGTGACGAGGAGGCGCTCGTTGAACCCCATCAGGTAACGGACCTCGTCGGCGGGGCGCCGCCAGTTCTCGGTGGAGAAGGCGAACATGGTCAGCCACGAGATGCCGAGCTCGAGGGCGCCCTCGACGGTGTCGAGCAGGGCGGCCTCGCCGGCGGCGTGGCCTTCGGTCCGGGGTAGCCCTCGCCGGCTGGCCCACCGTCCGTTTCCGTCCATCACGCAGGCCACGTGGGTGGGGACGCGCCCGGCGCGCACGTCCGCCACCTCGACGGCGGGCGCCTCGGCGGGGCCGGGGCCGTCCACCACGGCGGACGCGGCGACGCCGTCGGCGGTGACGAGCTGCCGCGAGCCGAGCGCGTCGGGTTGCACGGTGCGAACCTAGTCCGTCGCGGGTCGCGCCCGGTCGCAGCGGACCGCCGCCGGCCGGTGCCGGAGTAGGGTCCGGCGATGGGCTCCGCTGCCGACACGCTGGCCCGGGTCACCGCCGCCCTGCCCGGCGGCGGCGAGGAGCGCCCGGGCCAGGTGCGCATGGCCGAGGCCGTCGAGGCCGCCATCGGGGAGCGGCGCCACCTCGTCGTCCAGGCGGGCACCGGGACGGGCAAGTCGCTCGCCTACCTCGTCCCCGCGCTGGAGTCGGGACAACGGGTGGTCGTGGCCACCGCCACCAAGGCGCTCCAGGACCAGCTGGCCACGAAGGACGCCCCGCTCGTGGTCGAGGCCCTGGGCGTCCCGGCCACGGTGGCCGTCCTGAAGGGGCGCGGCAACTACGCCTGCCTGCAGAAGGTGGGCGAGTCCACGGGGAGCGCCGAGCTCCCCGTCGAGGCCGGAACCAGCCGTCTCGGCGCCCAGGTGGCACGCCTCGCCGCCTGGGCCCGCCGGACCGAGGTCGGCGACCGCGACGAGCTCGACTTCGCCCCCGACCCCCGGGCGTGGGCGGCCGTGTCCACCACCGCCCGGGACTGCCCGGGCGCCTTCCGCTGCCCGTCCGGGCACCGGTGCCTGGCCGAGGCGGCGCGCCAACGGGCCGCGGCGGCCGACGTCGTGGTGGTCAACACCCACCTCTACGGTGCCCACGTGGCGAGCGGCGGGATGGTGCTCCCTCCCCACGAGGTGGTCGTCTTCGACGAGGCCCACGAGGTCGAGGAGGTGATGACGGAGAGCCTCGGCGTCGAGATCGCGCCGGGCCGCCTCGGTGCGCTGGCGGCGTCGGCGCGGGGGCTCCTCGGAGCGCAGCCGGGCGGGGCCGACGTGGTCGCCGACCTGTCGGCGACGGCCGAGGAGGCAGCGACCGCCTTCGGCCCGCTCGCCGGGACGCGCCTCGCCCGAGGCGACGGGCCGGGCCCTGCCGACCAGGCCGTGGGGCGCGTCGTCGAGCTCGCCCGCGGCCGCCTGGGCCGGCTCGTCGACGAGCTGCGGAGGGCCGAGCGGGACGGGGCCGGTGCGGACGACCCGGCAGTGACGGCACGGCGCGACCGGGCGCTGCTCGCCGCCGGCCACCTGCTCGACGACCTCGACCGGGTGACGGCAGCCGGGGACGACGAGGTGGCGTGGGTCGACGGCACGGCGAGGAGCCCGGTCCTGCGCCTGTCCCCCATCGACGTCGCCCCGTTGCTCGCCGATCGGCTCTTCGACCAGGTCACCGCCGTGCTCACGTCGGCCACCGTGCCGGTCGGGACGATCGCCCGGCTCGGCCTGCCGCCCGGCACGACCGACGAGCTCGACGTGGGGAGCCCGTTCGACCATCGCGGCCACGCCCTCCTCTACGTCGCCACCGCCCTGCCCGACCGGCGCCGGCCCGAGGCCGAGCCGGCCATCCACGACGAGCTCGAGACGCTGATCCGTGCTGCCGGAGGCCGCACGCTCGCCCTGTTCACGAGCTGGCGGGCCATGACGGCGGCCGTCGAGGCGCTGCGTCCCCGCCTCGACCTGCCCGTGCTGGCCCAGCCCGACCTGCCCAAGGCCGCCCTCGTGGAGCGGTTCCGGGCCGACGAGGCCGCCTCGCTGTTCGCCACGTTGGGCTTCTGGCAGGGAGTCGACGTGCCGGGGCGGACGCTGTCGCTCGTGACGATCGACCGCATCCCGTTCCCCCGTCCGGACGAGCCCGTGCTCGAGGCCCGGCGCGAGCGGGCGGGCTCGCGGGCGTTCGCCGAGGTCGACCTGCCGCGGGCGGGCACACTGCTCGCCCAGGGGGCCGGGCGCCTCGTCCGCACGGCCGAGGACCGCGGCGTCGTGGCCGTGCTCGACCGCCGCCTCGCCACCGCCTCGTACCGCCAGGTGCTCCTGGCCCGGGTGCCGCCCATGCGGCGGACGACCGACCGGGCCGAGGTCTGCGCCTTCCTGGCGGATCTCGCCGCCGGGCGCCAGGCCGGGTAGCGGGCCGCCGGGCCCAGCCGGGCCCAGCCGGCCCGGCCCGGGGGCCGTCCCGTCAGAGCCCGAGCCGGTCGAGGGCGTCCTCGCGCTGCTGCCAGCGCTTCTCGACCCGCACGAAGAGCTCGAGGTAGGCCCCCGGGGGCAGCTGGCCTCGGACGGCGGTGCCGACTGCCTTCAGCGTCGCACCCCCCTTGCCGATCACGATGCCCTTCTGCGAGTCACGCTCGACGAGCACCTCGCAACGGACCCGCGGCCACTCCCACTCGGTGACCCGACAGGCGATGCTGTGGGGCAGCTCCTCGTCGAGGCGGGCGAGGAGCTGTTCGCGTACGAGGTCGGCCACCCAGGCGCCGTCGCTCGTGTCGCGCACCATGTCGTCGGGGTAGTAGGCCGGCCCCTCGGGCATGCGGGCCACGACGGCGCCGACGAGCGCGTCGACGCCCTGCCCCGTCGTCGCCGAGACCGGGAAGACCTCGAAGGCCACCGGCGCCCCGTCCCCGACCGCCGCGGCGGCGGCCTCGACCGCCTCGGCCACCTGGGCCAGCCGAGCTGCCACCTGGGCGCGGGGCGCGGCGTCGACCTTGTTGACGGCAACGAGCACGGTCGCCGGCACGTCCGTCGGGCCTCCGGGCACGGCCCCGACGCGCCGCACGGCGTGGCCGAGCACCCGCCGGTCGCCGGGGCCGACGGGAGCGGTGGCGTCGACGAGCACGACGACGGCGTCGACGTCGTCGAGCGAGGCCGTGGCGGCCTCGTTCATGCGGGCCCCGAGGGCCGAGCGCGGCTTGTGCAGGCCCGGTGTGTCGACGAAGACGACCTGGGTGTCGTCGGCGTGCAGGACGCCGCGGACGGCCGAGCGCGTGGTGTTGGGGCGGGGCGAGGTGATGGTGACCTTGCTGCCGACGATCCGGTTGACGAGCGTCGACTTGCCCACGTTGGGCCGGCCCACCACGGCGGCGAAGCCCGACCGGCGGACGGTCACGAGCGTGCCTCGCCGCCACCCGACCCGGTGGCGGCGTCCTCGGCCGGGGAGATGCGGACCCGGTCGATGGTCCGGCCCGTCACCCGGTCGGCCACGAGGCGGTGCCCGGCGACCGTGACCGCCTCGCCGGCCGACGGCACGTGCCCGAGGAGGTCGAGGACGAGCCCGCCGACCGTGTCCCACGCCCCGGTGGGCAGCTCGGCGTCGAGGAGCTCGTTGACCTCGTCGACGCCCATGCGCCCGGTGACGCTGACCACGTCGGCGGAGAGCCGCTGGAGCGGGGGCTCCTCGACGTCGAACTCGTCGACGATCTCGCCGACGAGCTCCTCGATGAGGTCCTCGAGGGTGACGAGGCCGGCGGTGCCGCCGTACTCGTCGACGACGATCGCCAGGTGGAAGGAGGCGGCCTGCATCTCGCGCATGAGCTGGGCGACCCGCTTCGTCTCGGGAACGAAGTGGGCCTCGCGGGCATGGTCACGGACGGGCTCGGCGGCGTGGCCGGACCGGACCGCCCGCATGAGGTCCTTCGTGTAGGCGATCCCGACCACGTCGTCGACGTGGCCGTCGACGACCGGGAGCCGGCTGTAGCCGGCCTCGAGGGCGGCTTCGAGGGCGGCCTCGACCGGCTGGTGGGCGTCGGCCGAGACCATCGCCGGACGGGGCACCATCACCTCGCGCACGACGGTGTCGCCGAACTCGATGATCGAATGGATGAGGGCGCGCTCCTCGCGCTCGATGACGGCGCCCTCGACCGCCACGTCGGCCATCGCCAGCAGCTCGGACTCGGTGACGTCGCCGCCGGCGGGCCCGCGTCCTCCGATGAGGGCGTTGGCCACGCCGTTCAGCCCGGCCGAGAGCATCCGCACCGGCCAGAACGACACGAGGCCCGTCACCAGCGGCGCGCTGAACAGGGCGGCTCGCTCGGGGTGGCGCACCGCCCAGTTCTTCGGCACGGCCTCGCCGAGCACGAAGATGACGGCGATCTCGAAGGCCGTGGCGACGACCACCCCCCAGGCGCCGAACCACTCCGAGGCCAGCAGGCCGACCAGGGTGGCCACCACGAGCTGGCACACCAGCACCACGAGGATGACCGGGTTGAGGAAGCCCTGGGGGTCGGTGCTGAGCCGCACGAGCAGACGCGCCCCCCGCCGTCCCTCGTCGGCGAGGCCCAGCGCCTTCGCCCGAGACGTGCGCACGAGGCTCGTCTCGGCCACGGCCAGCAGGGCGGAGACGGCGAGGAGGACGACGACGGCCACGACGATGGCGACGTCCCCCGCGCCGAAGCGGGCCCCCGCCACCACGCCGCCGAGCACGCTCACGCCGATCGGTGGAACCGGGCCAGCAGCTCGCGCTCGCGCCGCTCCATGCGCTCGGCCTCGCCGTCGTCCTCGTGGTCCATGCCGAGCAGGTGGAGGACGCCGTGCACGACGAGGAGGGCCACCTCGTCGTCGGCGGCCACCCCGTGGTCGGAGGCGTTGCGGACCGCCACCGCCGGGCAGATCACCACGTCTCCCACCAGCAGTGGCGGTTCGGGCTCGGCCTCCGTCGAGACCGGCCCGGGCGTGCCGCGGTCGGGCGAGCGGCCCCCCGGCTCGACGTCGTCGTCGATGGGGAAGGCCAGGACGTCCGTCGGCCCCGAGCGCCCGAGGAAGCGCTCGTTCAGCGCGGAGATGGTCGGCTCGTCCACGAAGAGCAGCGACACCTCGGCGTCCGCCGTGACGCCCTCGGCCTCGAGCACCGCCCCGGCGAGGCGCGACCAGCGCTCGACCTCGACGGGGTGGTCGGCCTGTTCGTCGGCGGCGTGGACGTCAACGGGCACGCACACCCCCCGACCCCTGCTCGCCGGCGCGTGGCCCACGCTCGTAGGCGTCGACGATCTCGGCCACGATGCGGTGCCGGACGACGTCGCGACGGCCCAGGTGGACGAAGGCGAGCCCGTCGACCCCCGACAAGAGCTCCTCGAGGCCGGCGAGGCCCGAGCGCCCGCCGGCCACGTCGACCTGGGTCACGTCCCCGGTGACGACGGCCTTGGAGCCGAAGCCGATGCGGGTGAGGAACATCTTCATCTGCTCGGGCGTCGTGTTCTGGGCCTCGTCGAGGATGATGAAGCTGTCGTTCAGCGTGCGGCCCCGCATGAAGGCGAGCGGTGCGACCTCGACGGTGCCCCGCTCGAGCAGCCGTTGGGCCCCCTCGGGCTCGAGCAGGTCGTAGAGGGCGTCGTAGAGCGGGCGCAGGTACGGGTCGACCTTGGCCATCAGATCCCCGGGGAGGAAGCCCAGGCGCTCCCCCGCCTCCACGGCCGGCCGGGTCAGGATGATGCGGGTCACGCTTCGGGTCTGGAGCGCCTGCACGGCCAGGGCGACGGCAAGATAGGACTTGCCGGTCCCGGCCGGCCCGATCCCGAAGGTGATCGTGCTGGCGGCGATGGCGTCGGTATAGCGCTTCTGCCCTGCGGTGTAGGGACGGACCGACCGCCCCCGAGCGGCCCGCACCACCTCTGCGGTGAGCACCTCGGAGGGCCGCACGTCCTCGCGCACCATGTCGATCGTGCGCTGCACCTTGGCCGCGTCCAGTCCCTGCCCGGACTCCAGCACCAGCACGAGCTCGTCGAAGAGCCTGGCCAGCCGCTCCGCATCAGGGCCGTCCACGGCGATGCGGTTGCCCTGGACGGCGATGCGGTCGTCCGGGAACGACCGCTCCACCAGGCGCAGCAACTCGTCGTGGGGGCCGAGCAGGCTGGCCATCAGGTGGGTGTTGGGGACCCTGGTCTCCCGGCGCTCCGGGCCGGGCTCGGGTGGCGCCGCGGTGGCCTGCGCGGCTGCGCCGCCGTCGGCCGCCGTCATCCGGGGGGCCACGCCATGGGCCGGCCGCCGATGACGTGGAGGTGGAGGTGGGGCACGGAGTTCTGCGCGTCCGCGCCGACGTTCATGACGAGCCGGTAGCCGCGCTCGTCCCCGTCGATGCCCGCCTCCGCCGCCACCCTCCGGGCCGCGGCAAAGAGGGCAGCCAGGTCCTCGGCGTGGTCCTCGGTGAGCGTGCCGGCGTTGGTGATGTGGCGCCGGGGCACCACCAGGACGTGCACGGGCGCCTGGGGAGCGATGTCCCTGAAGGCCACCGCGCGATCAGAGGTGTGGACAACGTCAGCCGGCACGTCGCCCGCCACGATCCGGCAGAAGAGGCAATCCACGCTGGTCAGAGGACCCGCCCGCCCGTCTCCCGGCGCGGCGGCACGAGGTGCTCCAGGTCGCCCGGCGCGATCCGGCACGAGTCGATGAACTGGTCCACGTCGGACTCCTTCAGCCGGATCACACGCCCGAACTTATATGCCGCCAGCTCGCCGTCGTCGATGAACCGGGAGAGGCTCCGGAGCGTCACCCCGAGCCGCGCCGAAGCGTCCTTGGTGCTGAGCCAGCGCACCTGCTCGGCCATCGCCCTCATCCACCCACGGTGCCGGGCGCTCGTCGGTCCATCCCGTACGCCGTTCTCTTCACACCGTACCGGCGCGCCGGGCCGCCAGGAGCACCCCGGCGGCCAGCGCGGCCGTCTCGGCCCGCAGCACGTGGTCGGCGAGCCCCACGGTGGGCCAGCCCATGGCCAGCTCGGCGCCGTCCCACCCGCCCTCTGGACCGACCGCCACGCCAATGCACCCGACGGGCAGCGGGGGGGCTCCGGGCTCGGCCAGGGCGAGGCCCTGGCCCGCCAGCGACGCCAGCGGGTCCACCCCTTGCACCTGCGGGATCCACACCCGGCGGCACTGGGCGGCCGCCTCTGCGGCCACCCGCCGCAACCGGTCCATGGCCGACCGCTCCCGCTCGCCGTTCCAACGCACCACCGACCGGGCGGCAGCCACCACCACGATGCGGTCCACGCCGAGCTCGGTGAGCTTCTGGACGACCCACTCGGGCCGCTCGCCCTTCACCGGAGCGAAGGCGACGGTGAGCGCCGGCGACGGACACGGCTCCCGGGCGGCAGGACCGGTGG
>CAZSYT010000088.1:3679-11814 GCA_964610905.1 uncultured Acidimicrobiaceae bacterium | reverse complement strand
GCCGGGCTTCTCGAGGAAGCGCTCGATGCTCCCGTCCTCCCGGGTGATGACGATGCCGAACTCGAGCGGGTTCTCCACCGAGCACAGGGCCAGGGTGGCCAGGGCCGACTTCTGCTCGTGGAACTCCTTGACGGCGCCGAGATCGATGTCGGTGAGCACGTCGCCGGAGATGACCATGAACCGCTCGTCGAGCTCGTCGCGGGCGTTCAGCACCGATCCGGCGGTCCCGAGCGGGGTCTCCTCGGTGGCGTACACCATGCGGACCCCGAGCTCCGACCCGTCGCCGAAGTAGGTCCGGATGGTGTTGGCCATGAAGGCGACCGTCACCACGATCTCGGTGATCCCGTGTTGGCGGAGCAGCAGCACGATGTGCTCCATCATCGGCCGGTTGGCCATCGGGAGCATCGGCTTGGGCTGGTTGGAGGTGAGCGGCCGAAGCCGCGTCCCCTCGCCGCCGGCCATGATGACCGCCTTCACGCCCCCACCTCCGCGGTCCGCCGGGCGGCCCGGCCCTCGGCCAGGGCCCGCCGGGCCGGCGCGAGGTAGGTGACGGCGGCCACCCAGGCGATGAGGAGGCCCAGGGCGCCCGCCACCCAGGCGAAGTCACGGAAGGGGACCTGCCAGCTCGCCGATCCGTCGCTCAGGAGGAACGCCGGATACGCGAACATCAAGCCGAAGGTACCCGCCTTGCCGAACCACGACACGTCCATGCGACGCGCCCCGAGGGCGGCCAGCACCAGGGTGACCAGGGAGACCAGGGCCTCCCGGACGAGGGTGAGCAGCCCGAACCAGAGCGGGGCGGCGCCGTGGACGATCACCACGATCACCGCGGTCCCGACCAGCAGCCGGTCGGCCACCGGGTCGAGGACCTTGCCCACGGTGGAGACCTGGCCCAGACGCCGGGCCACGAAGCCGTCGACCCAGTCGGTGGCGCCGAGCACGCCGAGGAGGATTGCGGCGCCCGTCTGCCGGTGCGCCCCGAAGACCAGCCAGACGAAGACCGGGATGCACAGCAGGCGGACCAGCGTCACCCCGTTGGGCACGGTGAGCACGCGGTCGAGCCCCGGCTCCGGCGACGAGCGCGGCTGGGGCGCCGGGGATGCCGGGGATGCCGGGGGCTGCGACACGGTCCCCGTCGGTCGGGCCACCGACCGCTCACCGGGCAAGGTCACGACTCAAGTCTACGGGACGCCTTGGTGCAGACCGGTGTGCCAATCTGAACAGGTGCCACGCCTCGAGGCCTTCCGCGGCCTGCGCTACAACCCGGGCGCGGTCCGCCTCGACGACGTCGTCGCCCCGCCCTACGACGTCATCGACTCCTCCCAACGCGCCCGGCTGGCCCACCGCAACCCGGTCAACGCGGTCGCGGTCGAGCTCCCCGAGCCCGATCTCACCCGCAGGCTCGACCGCTACCAGGTGGCCGCCACGCTGCTGGCGTCGTGGGAGGCCCGGGGGATCGTGGTTCCCGACCCCTCCCCCTCGCTCTACCCCTACCGCATGACCCGGCAGGACGGCAGCACCTCCACCGGGGTGATCGGCGCCCTACGCCTCCCGGGTCCCGACGAGCCCGCCGCCGTCCTGCCGCACGAGCAGACCCTGCCGAAGCCCAAGAGCGACCGCCTCGACCTGCTCCGGGCCACCAGGGCCAACCTCTCCCCCATCTGGGGGCTGTCGCTGACCGAGGGCGTCTCCGCCTACTTCGACCCCGAGGGGCCGCCGGCTGCCCAGGCGGCGGACGACGACGGGGTGCTGCACCAGCTGTGGGTGCTCGACGACATCGACACCATCGCCGCGGTCGGCGAGGCCATCGGCTCCTCCCCTGTGGTGATCGCCGACGGCCACCACCGCTACGAGACGGCGATGACCTACCGGCGCGAGGTCCGGGCCGCCAACGGCGACCAGCCCGGCCCCCACGACCTGGTGATGGCGCTGGTCGTGGAGCTGGCCGAGGAGCAGCTGCAGGTGGGGCCGATCCACCGCACCCTCTCCTCCATCCCTCCGGGGACCGACCTGCCGGCGGTCTTCGGCAAGTGGTTCGACATGCTCCACGCCGGCGCGGCCTCCGAGCGGATCGTCGGCGCGCTGGCCGAGTCGGGGGCGCTCGCCCTCGTCACCGACACCGACGCCTGGCTGCTGACCCCGCAGCCCGAGGCGTACCTGCGGGCGGACAGCGACCTCGACTCGAGCCTGGTCGGGCTGGTCCTCGACGAGATGCCCTCGGTGACCGCCACCCACCGGCACACCGTGGCCGAGGCGCTGGCCGCCCTGCGCAGCGGGGAGGCGGAGGCGGCGGTGCTGCTCCGTCCCCCGACGGTCGCCCAGATCGCCGAGTGGGCGCGGGCCGGGCGGACGATGCCGCCCAAGTCGACCTACTTCACCCCCAAGCCGCGGACGGGCATGGTCTACCGCAGCCTGGTCGGCTGAGGCCCCGCGGCGGTCCCTCGTCGAGGTCCTGACGGCCCACAGTTCCCCGGCGGCGCCGGACCGCCGGGCTCAGTCGACCGTCCAGCTCGACCCAGACCGCAGGAGGGCGGCCAAGTCGCCCATCCCCCGCTTCTCCTGGGCGTCGACGATCTGTCGCTGCATCTCGGCGCCGTACTCGGGCCGGTGCAGCGCCCTGAAGACCCCGATGGGCGTGGGCTCGTAGGGGCCTCGGGAGAGCCGCGACAGGGCGAAGGCCAGGCTCGGGTCCTCACGGGTCTCGTCGTGGACCAAGAGGGCGTCCTCCCCCACCTCGGCCACCTCCACGATCTCGAGGCGGCCGTCGGACCGCTGGACCACCCCCCGCTCGCCCTCCTTGCCGAAGCGGATGTGCTCGCCGTGGACCAGCGGGATCAGCATCGACGAGCGGACGTCTCGACCGGTGATCTTCTCGAAGGCCCCGTCGTTGAAGACGTTGCAGTTCTGGTAGACCTCGACGAAGGCGGCACCGTCGTGCTCGTGGGCCCTGCGGAAGGTCTCCTGCATGTGGGCCCGGTCCATGTCGTGGGTCCGGGCCACGAAGGTCGCCTCGGCTCCCAGCGCCAGGCTGACCGGGTTGAACGGGGTGTCCACCGAGCCGAACGGCGTCGACTTGGTGACCTTGGCCACTTCAGACGTGGGTGAGTACTGCCCCTTCGTCAAGCCGTAGATCTGGTTGTTGAACAGCAGGATGGTGATGTTGACGTTGCGGCGCAGGGCGTGCACGAGGTGGTTCCCGCCGATCGAGAGGGCGTCGCCGTCACCGGTCACCACCCACACGTCGAGGTCGGGGCGCGTCGTCGCGAGGCCCGTCGCGATGGCCGGCGCACGCCCGTGGATCGAGTGCATGCCGTAGGTGTTCATGTAGTAGGGGAACCGCGCCGCACAGCCGATGCCCGACAGGAACACCGTCTGCTCGCGCCGCACCCCGAGCTCGGGCAGGAGCATCTGCACGGCGGCCAGGATCGAGTAGTCGCCGCACCCCGGGCACCACCGGACCTCCTGGTCGGATGACCAGTCCTTGCGCGTCGTCACCGGTACGGGCGTTGCGTCGGCGACCTCGGTCATCAGCGAACCACCTTTCCGTTGCCGCCCGGTGCCGCACCCGCACCCGTGCCCAGCCCGTCGTCGCCGGTGCGCAGGCGCTCGACCTGGCCCAGGATGGCGGCCTCGAGCGCCGCCGCCCGGAAGGGGACCCCCTGCAGCTGGGTGAACGAGATGGCGTCCACCAGGTACTCGGCCCGCAGCAGGCGGCTCAGCTGTCCGAGGTTCACCTCCGGGACCAGGACCGCCCGGTAGCGGGCGAGGACCTCGCCCAGGTCGGCCGGGAAGGGGTTGAGGTGGACGAGGTGAGCCTGGGCGACCGGGTGGCCGAGGGCCCGCACCCGGCGCACGCCGGCGGCGATGGCCCCGTACGTCGAGCCCCACCCGACCACGAGCACCTCGGCGTCGCCGTCGGGATCGTCGACCTCGACGGACGGGAGGTCGCGGGCGATGCCGGCGATCCGGGCGGCCCGCAGCCGCGTCATCCGCTCGTGGTTGGCGCCGTCGTAGGAGACGTTGCCCGACCCGTCGGCCTTCTCGAGACCACCGATGCGGTGCTCGAGGCCGGGGACGCCCGGAGGCGCCCACGGCCGGGCGAGCGTCTCCTCGTCGCGGACGTAGGGCCAGAAGTGGGCGTTGCCCTCCTCGTCGACGTGGTTCGGCTCGGTTGCGAAGTCCGGGTCGATGGTGACGAGGTCGTCGACGTCGGGCAGCAGCCACGGCTCGGCCCCGTTCGCAAGGTACCCGTCGGAGAGGAGGATCACCGGCGTCCGGTACCGCACGGCGAGCCGAGCCGCCTCGAGGGCGGCGTCGAAGCAGTGGGCCGGCGTCTTGGCGGCCACGACCGGCAAGGGCGCTTCGCCGTGGCGCCCGTGGATGGCGTGGAGGAGGTCGGCCTGCTCGGCCTTGGTGGGCAGGCCGGTGGACGGGCCGCCGCGCTGGATGTCGACCACGACGAGCGGCAGCTCGAGGCTGATCGCCAGGCCGATGGTCTCGGACTTGAGGTCGAGACCCGGGCCCGAGGTGGTCGTGACGCCGAGCGCGCCGCCGAAGGCTGCGCCGAGGGCGGCGCCGACCCCGGCGATCTCGTCCTCGGCCTGGAACGTCCGGACCCCGAAGTGCTTCTGCTTGGACAGCTCGTGGAGGATGTCGGACGCAGGGGTGATCGGGTAGGTGCCGAGGAAGAGCGGCAGCCCGCTGCGCACGCTGGCGGCGATCAGCCCCCAGGCGAGGGCGGTGTTGCCGGTGACGTTGGTGTACTCGCCCGGCTCGAGGGCGGCGGGCCGGACCTCGTAGGCGGACTCGAACAGCTCGGCGGTCTCGCCGAAGTGGTACCCGGCCTTGAACGCACGGAGGTTGGCCTCCTTCACGAGCAGCTTGTCCGCGTAGCGTGCCTCGATCCACGACAGGGTGGGCTCGACGGGACGCGTGTAGAGCCAGCTGATCAGGCCGAGGGCGAAGAAGTTCTTGGAGCGCTCGGCGTCGCGGGGCTTGACGCCGGCGTCCTTCGACACCTCGGTCGTGATCGAGGTCATCGGGACCTCGTAGACCGTGTAGGCCGACAGGCTCCCGTCGGAGAGCGGGTTGGTCTCGTAGCCCGCCTTGGCGAGGGCCCGCTCGTCGAAGGCGTCCACGTTGACGATCACGGTCGCCCCGGGCAGGAGCGTGGCCACGTTGGCGCGCAACGCCGCCGGGTTCATCGCCACGAGGACGTTCGGTGCGTCACCGGGCGTGAGGATGTCGTGGTCCGAGATGTGCACCTGGAAGGCCGACACCCCGGCGAGGGTGCCGGCGGGAGCCCGGATCTCCGCGGGGAAGTCCGGGAACGTGGCCAGGTCGTTCCCGAGCAGTGCCGACGACGTGGTGAAGCGGTCACCTGCGAGCTGCATGCCGTCGCCCGAGTCGCCGGCGAACCGGATGACCACACGGTCGAGGAGCTGGTGCGGGTGTTCGTTGGTGGTGGTGTCGGACACCGTGGGCCTCACATCTCTCCGCTGGCCGCGCGGAGCGGGCTCAGCTGTCCTCGGCGGCGTCGTCCGCGATCGACGGCGCTCTGGCTCGTCGTCGGTCCTCGGCCTTCGCCGATGCGCATCTCGTTCCTCGGTGCCATGTCCCTCGGTCTGCCCCTTCCCTCGACCTGCCCGGTTCCTCCTCGGGGCGCGCCTGCGGACCCGGGGGGACGGGGCACCTCCACGCCCGGTGCCGGGCGTCGCGGCGGGTCGCGCACGTCGTCGGCCTTCCGACCGGCGACGCGTCCGCGTCCCACTCGTCACTCTATCGCCCGCAGCGCGCGGCTCAGCGACCATCGCGCGCCCACCGACGCTCGACTCCCGCCCGCACCCCGGCGCCGGCCACCGCCCACCTGCCTGGGCGGCGTCGTCGGCCGTCGGGTTCAGGCGATGGTCACCTCTGGGTCGAGGTAGACGTCCTGGATGGCATGGATGAGCGCGGCCCCTTCGTCGGTCGGCCGCTGGAACGCCTTGCGCCCCACGATGAGCCCGCTGCCGCCCGCTCGCTTGTTGATCACCGCCGTCCGCACCGCCTGGGCGAGGTCGTCGGCCCCCTTGGACTCGCCGCCCGAGTTGATGAGGCCGATCCGGCCCGCGTAGCAGTTGACGACCTGCCAGCGGGTCAGGTCGACCGGGTGGTCGGTGGTCAGCGTGTCGTAGACCAGTGGGTCCGTCTTGCCGAAGCCGAGAGCGCCGTAGCCGTCGTTGCACTCGGGCTGCTTCTGCTTGATGAGGTCGGCCTCGATGGTGACGCCCAGGTGGTTGGCCTGCCCGGTGAGGTCGGCAGCCAGGTGGTAGTCGACGTCGCCCTGCTTGAAGGCGCTGTTGCGCAGGTAGCACCACAACACGGTGAAGAGCCCCAGCCGGTGCGCCTCGGCGAAGGCCTGCGACACCTCGACGAGCTGGCGGTCGGCGTGCTCGGAGCCGAAGTAGACGGTGGCCCCCACCCCGACCGCCCCGAGGTCGGCCGCCTGGCGGACCTGGGCGAAGGGGACCTGGTCGTACGTGCTCGGGTAGTTGAGGAAGTCGTTGTGGTTGAGCTTGACGATGAAGGGGATGCGGTGCACATACCGGCGGGCCACCATGCCGAGCCCGCCGAGGGTGGTCGCGATGGCGCTGCAGTCGGCGGCCAGGGCGAGGTCACAGAGCCGCGCCGGGTCGAAGTAGCCGGGCGCCTTGGCGAAGCTCGCCGCCGCCGAGTGCTCGATCCCCTGGTCGACCGGGAGGATCGACAGGTACCCGGTGCCCGCCAGGCGGCCCGAGTTGTGGAGGAGCGCCAGGTTGCGCACGACCGTCGGGCTCCGGTCGGAGTCGAGGAACACCCGCTCCAGGTGGTCCGGTCCCGGCAGCGTCAGTTGGTCGGCGGGGAAGGCGGTCGCCTTGTGGTCGAGGAGGGATGCCGCCTCGTCGCCCAGGAGTCGTTCGAGGTCCATGTGGATGGAGCCTAACGGGTCCCGCGCCCGCCCTTCGAGGGGCGCGCCGCGCCCTTCGCCGGACGCGGCCGCACCGGCGGCCCCCCGAGCGCCTCGAGCCGGGCCTCGACGTCGTAGGCGTCGGGGTCGACCGCTGCCACCCGGGCGAAGAGCGACCGGGCCGTGACCAGGTCGCCCGACCGCTCGAGCAGGTCGGCGAGGGCGTACCACTGCCGCACGTGCCGGTCGGAGGGGTGGCGGACCGCCTTCGCCGCGCCCGCCTCGACCAGGATGCGGACGGCCTCGGCCAGGTCGCCACGGTCGGCCGTCGCCCCGGCCAGCACCAAACGCCCCTCGACGAGGACGTCGGGCTCGGGCGAGGCCCGGCGCAGCTCGTCCCACAGGGCACGCACCCGGCTGTGGTGGCCGAGCGCCCGGTGGCAGTCCATCCGCACCGGGTCCTGGTCGGACGAGCCCGACACGGCGGCGAAGGCGTCGAGCTGGTTGAGGGCGGCCCGCCAATTGCCCAGGCGGTAGTGGCTGAGCCCGGTCAGCTCGCGAGCCGTCGGCGCCGACGGCGCCGCGTCGACCACCGGACGGAGCATGCGCAGGGCGTCGCGGTAGCGCTCCCGCTCGAAGGCGGCGACGCCCGCCGCCATCCGCTCGCTCAACCGGGCGCGGAGCACGCCCCAGTCGGGACCGGCCGCCGAGGCGAGCTCTGCGACGACGTCGGCAGGGAGGCCGGCACCGCTCGGGGCGGCCGGCAGCGGCGCGGGACGTGCACCCCGACGTCGCGTCGGTCCTTCGCCCTCGTCGACCCGGGCGAAGCGCTCGGGCACGAACGGCACCGGTGCAGGGCGATGCTGCTCTTCGGGGCGCGCCCGGCCACCGCCCTGCCTGACGTCCGTGCCGGCGCTCACGGCGTGGGCGCCGCGCCGTGCCACGCTGCCCCACCCCGGGCGGGCCGGCAGCTGCTCCTCCGCCGGGCGCTCGCGCCCCGCGCCGCGGCGCTGCGTGGGTACGGCCTGGCGGCGGGACGGACGGCGTCCTGCGTCGCCACGAGGTGGCCGAGCCGCCTCGTGCTCGCCCCCGCGGGCCCGTCGCTCGCCTCCGGGGGCCCGCGTGCCGGTCGGACCCCCCGGGCCCCGTCCGGCTGTGCCCTTCGCCGCCGGGCCCCGTCCGGCTGTGCCCCTCGCCGCGGTGCCCTTCG
>CAZSYT010000088.1:0-3579 GCA_964610905.1 uncultured Acidimicrobiaceae bacterium | reverse complement strand
CGTCCGGCTGTACCCCTCGCCGCGGTGCCCTTCGCCGCCGGGCCCCGTCCGGCTGACGCCGAACGACCGGCCGTGCCTGCCTGGCCGCCTCCACGCGCCGGACGGCCTCGACCGCTCGGCCCAGGACGTCCGTGCGCGCCGCCACGGCCCCCACCGGCGTCACGGCGCGCCGAACCAGCAGACGAGGTTGGGGGCACGGGCGTACTGTACCCCCTCGTGACCGGCGCTCCTCGTCCCGGCGACGTCGGCCGCGGCGAGCCGCCCATCCGCACGCGCTCCTTCGTGCGCGACGTGCTGCTCGTCATCGCGGCCGGCGTCGTCTTGTACCTCGCGGGGCCCGAACTGCTCTCCGTCTTCTCCTCGTGGCCGCGCCTCACGACGCTCGAGCCCCAGTGGCTGGTGGTCGCCGTGGCGGCCGAGGTCGCCCACTTCGGCTGCACGTTCGCACTCCAGCGCCTCGCCTTGCGGACCAGGGCCTGGGGCCCCGTCGTCACCGCTCAGCTGTCCGGGAACGCCGTCACCCTCGTCGTGCCCGGGGGGGCCGCCGCCGGCGCCGCCGTGCAGTACCGGATGCTCTCCGCATCGGGCATCAGCCCCGAGGACGCGGTGGGCGGGCTCACCGCGTTCACCTTCCTCGGCATCGGCGGGCTGCTGGCCCTCCCCCTGCCGGCGCTCGTCGTCGTGGCCCTCGGGACCCCGGTGGCGGGCGGGCTGTTCGCCGCCGGCATCATCAGCACGGGTGCCTTCGTCGTCTTCATCGGGCTGGCGACGGTCGCCCTGGTCGCCGACCAGCCCCTCGCCTGGCTGGGCCGAGCCATCACCCGGGTGCTCGCCCGCCTCCGGCCCCACCACTCTCCGCCCGTCGACCTCGATGTCCGCCTCGTCGACCAGCGCAACCAGGTCCGCGCCGTCCTCGGAGCGCACCTCCGCGAGGCGGTCCTCCTCACTGCCGGCCGGCTCGCCCTCGACCTGCTGTGCCTGTACGCCTCGCTGCGAGCAGCGGGCAGCTCGGCAGACCCCGCCGTCATCCTCGTCGTCTTCGCCGTCGCCGGCGTCATCGGGCTCGTGCCCATCACCCCTGGCGGGCTCGGGCTCGTAGAGGCGGGGCTCACCGGCCTGCTCGCCCTGGCCGGCGTCCCGACCGGTCGCGCCCTGCTCGCCACCCTCACGTACCGGCTGGCCTCCTACTGGCTGCCGATCTTCGCCGGGCCGTTCGCCTACCTCGCGTTCCGCCTGCGGCGCCGGCGAGCCCGGCTCGGCACCGGTCCGCCCGGTCCCGGCGTCGACGGTTGAGCCCTACCGCCGCTGGCAGCAGCCGGGCGCACGGGCTCACGAGACGGCGTAGGTGGCCGACGCCCGGTTGGTGCTCCCCGCCACGTCGGCGAAGGTCCCCGACACGGCGTACGGGCCCACGTGCAGCCGGAACCGTCCCTGGACGCTCGGCCCCGGCGACGTGAGCGTGCCGGTGACCGTCCTCGTTCCGAACCGCCCCGAGACGTCGAGGACGCGTGGCGCGGACGCGGAGCCGGACAGGAAGCCCAACGGCCCGAGCGTCGACCCCGAGAACGGGTTCGACGGGGGCAGTGCGAACGGGTCCGACGGGGGCGGCACGCTCGGGGTCCGGTCAACTGCCGCGGAGCGCGCCCGGTCGGCAGCGGCGACCTCGGCCTGGAGCACCCGGAACTGCGAGCGCTCCGCGGCCGTGGTCGGCACCGACAGGTGGACGGCGAAGCTGGTCGTCCCGACCCGACCGGAGATGTCCCAGATCCGGACCCGGTCCGGCAGGGTCGATACCGGTCCGGTTCCCGTGGACGCTCGGACGAAGCCGGTGCCCAACCGCCGGAGCACCGAGGACCACCGCAGCGTGCCCGTCAGCGGGCGGCCCGACAGTCGTCCCGAGAACCCGACGGGACCGGGCAGCGCGTCCGACATGGCCGCAGTCGCCTGCTGGCTCCCCCACGTGACCTGGGCCGTGCCCGAGGCCAGCGGCAGGTCGACGGCAGCCGGGCTCACCGCCCCCGAGGCCACGACGCCGGCACCGGCCAGCACGACGACCAGGCTGGCAGCGAGTGCGATCCAACGGGGCCGGCGGCGCCCGGCCGGCGCCCCGACGCCCGCCCCTCCAGCGACGCCCCCGAGCTCCGGCTCCTCGCCTCCATCGGGGGCGTCGTCCACCGCGCCACCGCCGGGAGCACCCGCCTCGTCGTCCACCGCGCCACCGCTCCCCTCCGGGCGGTTCCCTTCGGGGTGCCCGGTCGGTCCACCCAGCGGCGTCCCCCGCCCGTCCGTCCCGGGACGCCGGCCGCGACGCTAGTCGCCGGGTGGCCGCACCCGCAGGGTCAACGCGGCTCGGCGTCCCCCGTGAGGCAGGCGAGCACGTCTCGGGCCGACACCACCCCGGTCACGTGGTCGTCCTCCGACAGCACCAGGTGGCGCACGTGGTGCTCGACCATGGACCGGCCGGCACCCAGCACGGTCTCCCGTGGGTCGACGGACACCAGGGGCTTGTGCATCCAGTGGGCTGCCAGCTCGGTGTCGGGGTCCGAGCCTGACGCGACAGCCCGGACGAGGTCACGCTCCGAGAAGACGCCCGCGGCCGACAGCGTGCCTTCCACCACGACAGCACCGACCCCCTCCCGGACCAGTTCGTGGGCGACCTGGCGGAGGGTCAACGAGACCGGGACCTGCACCGGTCGCCGGCCCGCCAGGACCTCGACCGGGCTGACCGGCGTGACCTTCCTGGCCGTCAGCTCACGCGCCTCTCGAGCCAGGCGCTCCGCTTCGAGCCGCCCTTCGGGGACGGCGAGCACGTCGTCCTCGTGGGTGAGGCGCTCCACGAGCTCGGCCAGGTCCATGACGACCGCGGACAGCTGGTCGAGCTCCTCCGTCTCCGTGCCGTGGCTTCCTGCTCGCTCCGTGTCGGACATGGTGCGTGCACCTCCTCGCGTGGACCGCTCCTGTACCCTCGGACTCGGACATCGCGTCCACCGCCCACCATCCCGCGGCCACCGTGCCTCGACCAGGGTCCTTCGCACCCATTTCCGGCGCCTTGGACCCGGGCCCGGACGCGATGAAGCCCCCGCGCGAGGCGGGGGCTTCATCCAGGGAAATTCCGGCGGCGTCCTACTCTCCCAGGGGGCTACCCCCCAAGTACCATCGGCGCTGGCGGGCTTAACTGCCGTGTTCGGAATGGGAACGGGTGTCTCTCCGCCGCCATGGCCACCGGAAACCGTGCGCCCGTCGCCCGGCGGCCGACGGCCGTGCGGGCGGAACGGCGAGGTGCCGTCCTGAGCGTTCCATAGCGAGCACGAGCAGTCCCCAAGCCCTCGGCCGATTAGTACCGGTCAGCTGAATGCGTTACCGCACGTACACTTCCGGCCTATCAACGTGGTCGTCTGACCACGGGCCTTACCAGGTTAACCCTGTGGGAGATTTCATCTTGGAACGAGCTTCGCGCTTAGATGCTTTCAGCGCTTATCCCTTCCGCAGGTCGCAAACCAGCCGTGCCCTTGGCAGGACAACTGGCACACGAGAGCTGCGTCCGTCCCGGTCCTCTCGTACTAGGGACAGCCTTCCTCA
>CAZSYT010000087.1:0-11860 GCA_964610905.1 uncultured Acidimicrobiaceae bacterium | reverse complement strand
GCTCGGGACGAAGCGCGGCGGGATCGAGTAGACACCGCCGTGGCTGTTGAACGCCGTCACCACCACCCAGTAGAGGGGGAAGGCGAAGACCGCGGCCACGAGGACCAGGGCCACCTGGTGGGCGATCCGAGAGAGGCGCACCGGTCGACCGCTCACCGGTAGAAGACGACGCGGTTCGAGACCCATCGCTGGACGAGCGTGAGGGTCATGATGATGCCGAACAGGACGAGGCTCATGGCCGCGGCCAGGCTGAAGTGCCCGTAGACGAACGCCGTCTGGTACACGAGCAGCGCGTCGGTCGTCGTGGCGAACGCCGGCCCTCCGGCGCCGCCGTGGGGGCCGCCGGTCATGGTGTAGATCTGCGAGAACGCCTGCCACGTGTTGACGGTCGACAGCACCACGACGAAGAACGTCGTGGGCGAGATGAGGGGCCAGATGATCCGCGAGAAGACCTGGTGCCTCCGCGCCCCGTCGAGCCGGGCCACCTCGATCAGCTCGCGGGGGACGCTCGCCAGCCCGGCCAGGAAGATGATCACGTAGAGGCCGAGCGAGTGCCACAGGCTGTCGATCATCACGGCGGGGAGCGCCCAGTGGACGCTCTGCAGCCACCCGAGCGCCGGCAGGCCCATGCTGGTCAGGACGAAGTTGGCCAGGCCGAAGCGGGGGTTGAAGATCCAGACCCAGATGATGGCGGTGGCGACGACCGGGGTGACGTGGGGCAGGAACACCGCACCTCGCCAGATGCCGCCGCCTCGCCGCGCCAGCCCGTCCTTCAAGAGCAGCGCGATGCCCAGCGCCAGCAGCACGGTGGCCGGGATCATCACCAGCGTGTAGTAGGCGGAGGTGACGAGCGAGCGGACGAACAGGGGCTGGGCGAAGAGGACGCGGAAGTTGTGCAGGCCGACGAACCTTGTCGCCGACGAGAGGATGCCCCAGTGGAAGAAGGCGATGTAGAAGAGGTAGGCCGCCGGCACGTAGAAGAACACGACGAAGACCGCTGTCACCGGCAGCATCAGGCCGTAGGCGGTCAGCCGGTCCTGCAGGCGACGGATCCGGGGTGGGAGGAGCCGCCTCTTCGGACGCTCGGACCGGCCGGCCCGCTCGACGACGCGGCGTGCCCCTCCGGCCCGCTGGCCGGGGCGGACGTCGGTGAGCTGGCTGCTCATCGGTGCACGGCCTCCGACGGCACGGCGAGAGGAGCGTCCGACGCGAGCCCGGGCACCCCCGTCCGGACGAGCGCAGAGGCGGGTGCAGGCACCCGGAGCTCGGCCACGCTCCCGTGCTCGTGGTGGCCGGTCGGTGCCGGCCGGCCCCACCCCACGGCCTCAGGGTCGCCCGGCTCGACCCGCAGGCCGGTGGTCGGGTCGAAGAAGTGGACCGCCGACAGCGGGGCCGTCAGGTGGACGGCGCCGCCCGGCGCGGTGCCGTGCGACGCGGCGAGCCGCGCCACCACTCGTTGCCCGGGACCGTCGGCGGCTTCCAGACGGGCATGGAGCTGGGAGTGGCTCCCCAGGTGCTCGGCGAGCTCGGCCCGGCAGAAGAGCCGCAGCATGCCCGGGTCCCCGGACGTGGACCCGTCCTCGGTGGCCTCGAGGTGCTCGGGGCGGACGCCGACGGTGACCGTCCGGCCGAGGTGCTCGAGCACCGGGAGGTAGCGGCGGGGGAGGCGCACCGCCCTGCCGAGCGAGATAGCCGTGCCGTCGTCGTCCCAGGGCAACGTCCACAGGTTCATCCCTGGCGAGCCGATGAAGCCGGCGACGAACGTGTCCGCAGGGCGCCGGTAGACGTCGTCCGGGGTCCCGGCCTGCGCCACCCGGCCACCGTTCATGACCACGACGCGGTCGGCCAGGGTGAGGGCCTCGCCCTGGTCGTGGGTGACGTAGAGCGTGGTGACGTGCAGCTCGCGGTGGAGGCGGGCGAGCTCGAGGCGAGTCTGCTCGCGGAGGTTGGCGTCGAGGTTGGACAGCGGCTCGTCCATCAGGAAGACCGACGGCTCCCGGACGAGGGCCCGTCCCAGGGCGACGCGCTGGCGCTGGCCCCCTGACAGCTCCTTCGGGCGCCGGTCGAGCAGGTCTTCGAGCCCGAGCAGCTCGGCGACGGAGGCGACTCGCCGGGCGATCTCGGCCTTCGGCGTACGGCGAGCCTGCATGCCGAAGGCGAGGTTCCGGAAGACCGTCATGTGCGGGTAGAGCGCGTAGTTCTGGAACACCATGCCGACGTTCCGTCGATCGGGTGGCACGCCGTTGACGACCTGGTCGTCGAAGCGGAGCTCGCCGTCGGTCGCCTGCTCGAGCCCTGCGACCAGTCTGAGGGTCGTGGTCTTCCCGCAGCCCGACGGGCCCAGCAGGACGACGAACTCGCCCTCGGCGATGTCGAGGTCCACGTCGTCGACGGCGAGCTCGGCGCTCTTCCCGTAGCGCTTGGTCACTCCCCGCAGCACGATCGATGCCATCGTCCGTCTCCTCCTGGTGGACCGGCGCCTTCCCGGCGGACCGTGCAAGAGGACGCTCGGCCGGGACCGTCGGACGGTGCGGGCGGCGGTCGCCCGTCCCTTGGTGTGGACGATACGGACGGGTGGTGACCGGCTGGTTACGCACGGCTGACAGACCCATGAACCGCTCACGAAACTTCTGTCAGGAAGCTCTGTACGGCCGTTCAGAACGTCGAGGTGACGGCTGGAGCCAGGGGATGCGCCCGCTCCGACCGTGGTCGGGACGGCATGCTGTGGGGATGGCGCCCCACCCACCGACCGTTCACACCCGCATCCCGACGCCCCCGACGACAGCGGCCCCCGGGCTCGACGCGCTGGCCGTCGAGGTGGCCGCCGCTCTCCCGTCGCTCGACGACGGCCAGCGTCGGGTCGGCCTCGCCGTCTACCGACTGCTCGCCGCCGGGCGCCCCGCCACCGCACCTGCCGTCGCGGCGAGCCTCGGGGAGGACGTCGCGACCGTGGCCCAGGTGCTCGCCGACCTGCCCACCGCCACGGTGTCGGACGGGGCGACCGTGGCCTTCCTGGGCCTCCAGCGAGAGCCGGGCCGCCACACCTTCCGCGTCGGCGGCACCGCGCTCGCCACCTGGTGCGCGTGGGACGCGCTCTTCCTCCCAGCGCTCGTGGGACGAGCTGCCGAGGCGAGGTCGCGCTGCCCGGTGAGCGGTGACGAGGTCGCGGTCGAGATCGACCCGGTGACGGGCGTCACCTCGGCCACGCCCGCAGGCGCCGTCGTGTCGTTCCTCGCCCATCCCGCGCCCTTCGACGGCGACGTGGTCGCCGGGTTCTGCCGGTGGATCCACTTCCTCGCCGACCGCGTGGCCGCCGAGGAATGGTGCGCTGGCACCGGGGAGGCCGAGGGCGGTGCGCAGCGCCCGAAGCTGATCGTCCTGTCGCTCGCCGACGGCGTGGCCCTGGGCCGGCGGACGAACTCGCTGGTCTTCGGTCAGCCCGGCTGAGCACGTCGGGACCGGTGCCGAGGTTCGACGGCGCCGGGGCGCGGGACCGCTCCGGCGCCGGGTCACCGGTGCCGTGCGGAGGGGTGGCCCGGTCAGTGCCGCACGGTGCGGGCGCACGCCAGCCCCACGAGGGCGGCCGGCGGGACCAGGAACGGCCCGATGGTGAACGCGCCGAGCACGACCCCGGCTCCGAGCAGCGCGGTCGCTGCGATGCCCACCGGGCCGGGGCCCGCGCGTCCACGGCGCCGCCGTCGCTCGAGCGCGGCGGCGGCGAGGACCACGACCACGGCGGGAGCGGCGACGGGCAGCAGCACCTTGCGCCCGTCGGTGCCGACCAGGGTCTCGGCCGGGAGCCGTCGGACCGACGTCCGGCCACTCGAGGTCGTCGTGGCGATCGTCCCGCTCGACGTCGGCACCGTGCAGGCGGCGAGCACCAGGGCGACGCACCAGACGGCGGCGACGACGAGCAGCACACGTCCCACCCGGTCGACGACCAGGGGGGCACTCGGAGACCCGTTCGGCTCCCGGCCGGTCACGGTCGTGCCTCGCCGGCCTGGGGCGCCCACGCGCCCGCCACGGCGCCGAGGAGGCGTGCGAGACGAGCGGCCCGGGCGAAGAGGTCCTCGGCGGGTCGCCGGTCGCCGTCGAGGTGGCCGAGCAGCTCGAGGCCGAGGAGCAGCGCGACGGTGGCGTGCGCCAGCTCGCTCGTCGGGACGAGCACCTCGATCCCGGTGCCACCGAGGGCTGCGTCGAGGGCCCGGCAGGCGACCTCGTTCCACGGGGCGAGCCGGGCGGCGACCTCGGCCCCCAGCCCGGGCGTCGACGCGGCACCGGCCAGTAGTTCGACGAGCACGGCGACGTGCCCCTCGTCGAGGTCGCGCCGGAACACCGTCTCGGCTGCCGCGATCAGGTCGGCGGGCGTGCTGGACGAGGCGAGCACGTCTTCGTAGGCGTCACGCCGCCGGTCGCTGACCTCGTCGAGGGCGGCGAGGAGGAGGCCGGTGACCGAGCCGAAGTGGTAGAAGACGAGCGCCTGCGCGCAGCCGGCCCGTGCCGCCACCGCCCGGGCCGTGGTGCGGGCGAAGCCCTCGGCCACCAGCGTCTCGATCGCCGCCTCCACGAGCCGGCGGCGCGTGTCCCCGCTCCGCTCGCCCGCACCGCCGTGCTGCGTCGCTGCATCGGTACCCCGCCGTCGCCCAGCGCGTCCCATGGGCCTCCCGCCGTCTGCGGCCGTCACCGCGGACCGACCGGGACGGGCGGGCCGGGCCGGCTCGTGTGTTGAGCAATTGCTCAACATCATAGCGGTGAGCGTGGCCGCGCGCCCGACCCGCCGCAGGCGCTCCGGGCGCGTACAGGATGACGCCGGGGCGCGCACGGGGGCCGACTCAGGGGCCGACGCGGGGGCTCGCACCGGGCCGGCGCAACGACCTAGCGTGGCGGGGGTCCGACGCTCCCGTCCCACCACGCCCGGAGGAGGTGGCACGTGCCCGTGCCGCGGTTCACCGCCGATGTCGACCCTTCGGCCGTGGTGGCGGCCCTCTCGGAGCAGGGCTGCGCCATCGTCGAGCGGCTGGCGTCGCCCGAGCTGTGCGACCGCGTCGAGGGCGAGCTCGGGCCCCACGTCGCCCGCACGCCGACCGGGCCCGACGACTTCTCCGGCCGCAGCACCCGTCGCACCGGCGCGCTGCTCGCCCGCTCGCCGAGCGCCGTCGAGCTCGTCGCCCACCCGCTCGTCCTCGGGGCGGTCGACGGCGTGCTCGGCACCGGGAGGTCCCGCTACCAGCTCCACCTGACCCAGGCCATCGCCATCGGGCCGGGCTCACCGGCACAGCCGCTCCATCGCGACCAATGGTGCTTCGACTTCCACCCGTTCCCCGTCGAGCTCGACGTGGAGGTGTCCACGATCTGGGCGCTGACCGAGTTCACCGCGGCAAACGGCGCCACCCGCCTCGTGCCCGCCAGCCATCGGAGCGAGGGACAGCCCTACCGCGACGAGGATGCCGAGCCGGCCGTCATGGCACGCGGCTCCGTCGTGCTCTACCTCGGGTCCACGGTCCACGGCGGCGGCGCCAACATCACGGCGGACGTGCGCACCGGCGTCAACGTCGACTACTCGCTCGCCTGGCTGCGCCAGGAGGAGAACCAGTACCTGTCCGTCCCCCTCGCCGTGGCCGCCGCGCTCCCCGAACCGGTCCAGCGGTTGATGGGCTACGCGCTCGGCGCCTACGCCTTGGGCTACGTCGACGACGTCCGAGACCCGATCGCCGTGCTCCGTCCCGACGCCGCGGACGACCCGTCGTTCGCGCCCCGCTGACGGCGCGGGCGCACGTCGCCCGCGCGCAGGCCGGCCCGGTAGGGTCGGGCGGGTGAGCACGTCCCGCCTGCCGGTGGTCTTCCTCGGGCACGGCAGCCCGATGAACACCCTCGAGCACAACCGCTACACGGAGGCGTGGCGCGCCCTCGGTGCCGGCCTGCCCGAGGTCCGGGCGGTCCTCGCCATCTCGGCCCACTGGTACACGAACGCCACCATGGTCACCGCCATGGCGCGACCCCGGACGATCCACGACTTCTTCGGCTTCCCCGACGAGCTCTTCGCCGTCGAGTACCCCGCGCCCGGCTCGCCCGAGGTCGCAGCCGAGGTGGCCGAGGTGGCCCGGCCCACCTGGGTCGGGCTCGACCAGGACAGCTGGGGGCTCGACCACGGCACGTGGTCCGTGCTCGCCCACGTCCTGCCGGACGCCGACGTACCGGTCGTCCAGCTGTCGATCAACGCCCTCGAGCCGCTCGAGCACCACGTGGCGCTCGGTCGCCGGCTCGCGCCCTTGCGCGACCGGGGCGTGCTGGTGCTGGCCAGCGGCAACGTGGTCCACAACCTGCGACGGCTCGACTGGTCGGCGCCCGACGGCGGCTCCGACTGGGCGCGGCGCTTCGACGAGGCCGCCCGGGCCACGGTCGTCGACGGCCCCGGCGACGTGCTCCGGCTCCGCGAGCACTCCGACTTCCCGCTGGCGTGCCCCACGCCCGACCACTTCGTGCCGCTCCTCTACCTGGCGGCGTTGGCCGCCGAGGACGCCACCGCGCCCGAGGTCCTGGTCGACGGCTACGCCTACGGCGGCCTGTCGATGACGAGCTACGTGCTGCCCGGCTGACACGGCGGGCCCACCCTGCGCCGGCGGGCCCACCCTGCGCCGGCGGGCCCACCCTGCTGACGCGGCGGACCCGTGCGACGAGGGTGCGGTGACGTTCGGCCCTACCTCGTCGCGCCCGATCGGCCTTTGATGACGCGTGTCGAGGAGGTGCCTGAGATGTTCGGCTACGGATGGGACGGCGGGGGCTGGGGATGGGGCGCCTGGGTGTTCATGAGCGTCTTCATGGTGGTGGTGTGGGGCGCCATCATCACGGCCGTCGTGCTCGTGGTGCGCGCCGTGCGCGACCACCACGCGCCGTACCCGCCGTCCCCGTCCGGTGACGGTGCCGGCCAGGCGCTCCGGCTCCTCGACGAGCGCTTCGCTCGCGGCGAGATCGACGAGGACGAGTACACACGGCGGCGCGACCTCTTGCGAGCTCGATGACCTGGGCGCGCCAACGGTGGCGTCTCCTCGTCGCGACGGGGGCGGCGGTCGTCGTGCTGGCCGGAGCGTCCACGGTCGGGATGGCGGCAGCCGGTGGGGGGTTCGGCCGCGTCGCCACGGCCCCCGACGGAGAGTGCACGGTGCCGGACCTCCCGGGCACCGTGGTGGACGTGACGCTGACGGACGGGGGCTCGGGGACGGCGGGAGCGGGCTACGGCTACGGGCCCGGCATGGGCTACGGCCCGGGCCCGGGCAACGGCTACCGGATGGGCTACGGCTACGGCATGGGCGCGATGCGGGTGCTCGCCGACCGCTCGAGCGTGCCCGCAGGGACCGTCTCGCTGCGGGTCGCAAACACGGGCTCCCTCGTGCACGAGCTGGTCGTGCTGCCGCTCCGCGCCGGCCAGCAAGTCGGCGAGCGGGCGGTCGGCCCCGACGGCACGGTGGACGAGTCCGGCTCCCTCGGTGAGGCGTCGAACACCTGCGGCCCCGGCGCCGGGGACGGGATCGAGCCCGGCGGCGTCGGGTGGGTGACCATCCACCTCGCGCCAGGCCGCTACGAGCTGCTCTGCAACCTGCCCGGCCACTACGCGGCGGGGATGGAGACCGGCCTCACCGTGCGGTAAGGGGGGCTCGACCCGCCGGCACCTGCCACGGTGGAGGGCTGGACCGGTCGGTCGCCGACAGGCACACGCTCGTCACCCGGGGGCGGCGTCGGGACCGGCGCCGACGGCCGCGAGGCGCGTTGCCGTGGGACGCGGAGCCAGGTCGGCAGTGGGGGCGCGGGGACGGCGACTGCCGGGCGCGAGCCACCGGGCCGTCACGGCGGCGAGCACGGCCACAGCGGCACCCGCGGTCGCCGACCCGGCGTGGAACCCGCCCATGAAGGCGCTCGAGGCCGCGGCGCGCACGACGTGGGCCGCCCCTGGGGTCGGCGCCCGACTGGCGACGAAGAAGGCGCCGCCGACCGACTGCTCGGCGACGGCGAGTGCCCGGGGCGGGACCGGTAGGCCTGCGAGCCGGTGGGCGATCCCCGAGGCGTAGAGCGACGAGAACACGCTTCCCACCACGGCGACGCCGAGCGTCCCGCCGAGCTCGCGGGTGGTGTCGTTGACCGCAGAGCCGACGCCCGCTCGCGCCGGCGGGAGCGAGCCCATGATCGACTCGGTGGCCGGGGCCGTCACCAGCCCGAGTCCAACGCCCATGCCGAGCATGGCGACGACCAGCACCCAGTAGGGGGCCGTGGCCGTCGTGACCGAGGCGACGGCGAAGCCCCCGGCCATGGCGGCCAGCCCGGCAGCCACCACCCGGTGGGTGCCGAACCGGCGCACGAGGACGGGGGAGAGGGGAGCGGCGAGTCCGGTGAAGGCGGCGAACGGCACGGTCCGGACCCCCGCCGAGAGCGTCGAGTAGCCGCGCACGAACTGGAAGTACTGGGTCACCACGAACACGAATCCGAAGAGGGCGAAGAACGCCCCGGCGATGGCGATGCTGGCCGCGCTGAAGCGGGGGGAGCGGAAGACCGACACGTCGAGCAACGGGTGGGCGACCCGGCGCTCGACGGCGACGAAGCAGACGAGCAGCACGCCGGCTCCGGCCAGCCCGGCCAGCGTGGGCACCGACGTCCAGCCGCGATGGGGCGCCTCGATGATCGAGAAGACGAGCAGCGACACGGCGACGGTGGAGAGGGCGAGGCCGACGAGGTCGAGGCGCGACGGCCGCGGGTCCCGCGACGGCGGCACGAGGACGGCCACTGCCCCGAGCGCCACGGCGACCACCGGCACGTTGGCGACGAAGATCGAGCCCCACCAGTCGTGCTCGAGCAGGTAGCCGCCCACCACCGGCCCGAGGGCCACCGACAGGCCGCTCGTGGCCGCCCACACGGAGATCGCCCGGGCCCGGGCGCGGGGCTCGGTGAAGACGTTGACGAGGACTGCGAGCGTGGCCGGGAAGATCAGGGCGGCGCCGACGCCCATGAGGGCACGGAGGCCGATGAGCTGGCCGGCGCTGCGCGCGTGGGCGGCGGCGAGCGACGACACGCCGAACCAGGTGAGGCCGGCGAGCAGCGTTCCCTTGCGCCCACGCCGGTCGCCCAGGCTGCCGGCAGGGAGCAGAAGGGCGGCGAACACGAGGGTGTAGGCGTCGACGATCCACTGCAGCTGGCTGTCGGTGGCGCCGAAGCGCTCGACGAGCGTGGGCAGGGCGACGTTGACCACCGTGTTGTCGAGCACGATGAGGAACACCGACAGGCACAGCGTCGCCAGCACGGCCGCGCGTCGGCGGGGGGAGAGGACGGGCACCGGACCTCCAGGATCACGATAACAGCGTTATTATATAACACTGTTATCCACTTCGACTAGCCTGTCAACATGTCGTCCCGACGCGTCCACGAGCCCACTGGCGGCCCCAGTCCGACGGCCGGCCCCAGTCCGGGCCGGTCCCCGTCGGGCCGGTCCAAGCGCGGGGAGCGTGGGCGCGGCGACGGGAGCGAGGCGGCGACCGCGCTCGTCGCGGCAGCCAGCGCGCTGCTCGACGAGGCGGGGCCCGAGGCGCTCACCGTGAGGGCGATCGCCCATCGAGCTGGCTGCTCGACCATGGTCGTCTACTCGCACTTCGGCGGGAAGGACGGCGTCGTCGAGGCCCTCTACGTCCAGGGGTTCGAGCGTCTCGGGGCAGCCCTGCGAGCGGTGCGCCACACCGCCGACCCGGTCGCCGACCTCCAGCGGCTCGGGCGCGCCTACCGCCGCTTCGCCCTCGACCATCCGACCAGCTACCGCGTCATGTTCACCCGAGCTGTCCCCGACTTCGAGGCGTCGGCGGCGGCAGCGGCCCTGGCGTCGGCAACCCTCGACGTGCTCGCCGAGCGGGTGGCACGGGCGGTCGATGCCGGCTCGCTCGGCCCCGGTGAGCCACGGCAGCTCGCCGCCTGCCTGTGGGCGGCCATCCACGGCGCCGTGAGCCTCGAGCTGCAGGACGCCGGCCCTCCGGACATCGACTGGCCCGTCTGCCACGAGCGGATGCTGGCCGCGCTGGCCTCCGGCCTCGGCTGACCCCGAGCAGGGCAGGTCGGCCTCCGGCCTAGGCTGACCGCATGTTGGTCGTGGTGTCGGACGAGTCGGCGGACCGGCACCTGACCGGTCCGGGCCATCCCGAGCAGCCGGCCCGGCTCCGGGCGGCCCTGGCGGGGATCGAGGCGGCCGGGGTGGCCGACGCCGTCGTGCGCCTCGAGGCACGCCCGGCGACCGACGAGGAGCTCCACCGGGTCCACTGCACCCCGTACCTCGAGGCCGTGCGGACGTTCTGCGTCACGGGGGGCGGCCAGCTCGACCCCGACACGGTGGCCTCGCCCGGCTCGTGGGACACGGCGCTCCTGGCGGCCGGCGCACCGCTCGTCGCCATCGAGGCGCTCCGCCGCGGCGAGGGGGAGGCGGCCTTCGTGGCGGCGAGGCCTCCCGGCCACCACGCCACCGCCGACCAGGCGATGGGGTTCTGCCTGCTGAACAACGTGGCGGTGGCCGCCGCCGCGCTCACCGCCGAGGGCCAGCGTGTGCTCGTGGTGGACTGGGACGTCCACCACGGCAACGGCACCCAGGACATCTTCTGGGACGACCCTCGCGTCCTCTACCAGTCCGTCCACCAGTGGCCGCTCTACCCGGGCACCGGACGGGCGGTCGAGACCGGCGGCCCCTCGGCTCCCGGCGCGACCGTGAACGTGCCTCTTCCCGAGGGGGCTACGGGCGACGTGGCCCTCGCCGCCTTCGACGAGGTCCTCGTCCCCGCCGCCGAGCGCTTCCGTCCCGACTGGGTCCTCGTCTCGGCCGGCTTCGACGCCCATCGCCGCGACCCGTTGGCCGGCCTCGAGTGGAGCGCCGGCGACTTCGCCGACCTGGCGGCCCGGGTCGGTGAGGTGGCCCCGGGGCCCGGGCGCACCGTCTTCGTGCTCGAGGGCGGCTACGACGCGGAGGCCCTACGGCTCTCCGTCGGTGCCGTGCTGGGCCAGCTCACCGGCGAGGCGTTCCGGCCCGAGCCGGCCACCTCCGGAGGACCCGGGCGCGACGCGGTCCGGTCGGCGTTGCGGGCCTACGACCAGCTCGGCGTCGTCCCCGGCGGCTGAAGCCTGGCCGCCCGAGGCCGGCAGCCGACGCCTGGCCGCCCGAGGCCGGGAGCCGATCCCCGACGGCACGTCGAGGGGCTGGCCTCGGTGTCGCCAACGCGCTCAAGGTCACCTCCGACCCTGCCGATGACTCCGGCACACGTTCACCGCGATGCCAGGAGGGGTCCTCGCCGCCGTGGGAAAGGGACAGCCGACCCATGACCGGAAGCCTCTCACGCCTCCGCCGCGCCGATCCCCCCCGGGGTGGCGGAGGTGGGCCGCGGCCGTGGCCGTCGGGGCCACGGTGGTCGTTCTCTCGCTCATCGCACCGACCACCGTGGCTTCGTCGGCAAGCTCGCCCGTCGTCGTAGCCTCCGCGCGGGCGGCGGCCGTGCCTCCTGCCCCGACCCGTGCGACCGCGTTCGGCGACAGCGCGACCCGGCTCGCCCCGACCGCAGACGGGCAGGGCTACTGGATCGCGGACGCCTCGGGTGGCGTCCACGCCTTCGGCGACGCGGGCTCGTACGGGTCCGCGGCGTCCCTCCCGCTCAACGGCCCGGTCATCTCGATGGCGGCGACCCCCGACGGCGCCGGCTACTGGCTGCTCGGCTCCGACGGTGGCATCTTCTCCTTCGGCGACGCCAGCTTCTACGGCTCGATGGGCGGCAAGCCCCTGAACAAGCCGATCGTGGGGATGGCGGCGACCCCCGACGGCAAGGGGTACTGGGAGGTGGCCGCCGACGGCGGC
>CAZSYT010000086.1:0-11996 GCA_964610905.1 uncultured Acidimicrobiaceae bacterium | reverse complement strand
GCCGGGACCGCCGCCGGGACCGACGACGGGACCGACGACGGGACCGACCGTCCCGGCGAGGGTGGTGCCGCTCCCGGCCTGTTCTGAGGTCGTCCGCCGGGCGAGCCGTCTACCATGCGTCGGTGCCCTCCGACCTGGTGATGAAGGCGCTCAACCGCTTCCACCGGCTGGTGCTGGGAGCGACCGGCGGGCGGGTCGGTTGGGAGGCGTGGGGGATGCCGGTGGTGGAGCTCACCACGACGGGGCGGCGCACCGGCCAGTCCCGCACGACGCTGCTGACCTCTCCGTACCAGGAGGGCTCGACGGTCGTCGTCGTGGCTTCTCGAGGTGGGGACGCACACCACCCGGCCTGGTTCCTCAACGTGCGCGACCACCCGGAGGTCACCGTGCGTACGGCCGGCGGCCCGGCACGCGCCATGCGGGCGACCGTCGCCGACGAGGCCGAGCGGGCCCGCCTGTGGCCGATCGTCACTCGCCTCCACCCCAATTACGCCGGCTACCAGCACCGGACGTCCCGCGAGATCCCCTTGGTCCTCCTCGACCCCGACGAGCCCGGTCCGTCGGGAGCGGGCTCGTCTAGTTGATGCTCCGGCCCCGGCCGCGCCAGTAGGGCTCACGCAGCTCGCGCTTCAGGATCTTCCCCGACGGGTTGCGCGGGAGCTCGGTGACGACGTCGACGGAGGTCGGGCACTTGAAGTGGGCCAGGCGCTCGCGGGCGAAGGCGATGAGGTCGGCTTCGACCTCGCCGGCGGGGCGCGACTCGCCCGGCGCTGCCACCACCACCGCCTTGACCGTCTCCCCCCACCGGTCGTCGGGGACACCGATGACGGCGGCGTCGACGACCGAGGGGTGGGCGAGGAGGACGTTCTCGACCTCGGCCGGGTACACGTTCTCGGCGCCGGTGACGATCATGTCCTTGATCCGGTCGTGGAGGTACAGGTAGCCCTCGGCGTCCATCCATCCGGCGTCGCCCGTCCGGAACCACCCGTCATCGGTGAGGACCGCCTCGGTCTCCTTGGGCTTGTGCCAGTAGCCGGCCATGTTCTGCTCCGAGCGGGTCCACACCTCGCCGACCCTTCCGATCGGGAGGTCCTCGCCGGAGTCGGGGCCGACGATCCGCAGCTCGACGTGGGCGAAGGGCTTGCCGGCCGAGCGAAGCAGCCGGGACCGCGGGCCGTCGGGGTCATGGTCCTCGGGCAGCAGCGAGGTGATGGCGCCGGTGGTCTCGGTGAGGCCGTAGACCTGGGCGAAGTCGCACCCGAGGGCCTTGATCGACCGCACGAGGACGTCGTCGCTGATCGGGGAGGCCCCGTAGAAGATCGTCCGCAGGGACGACACGTCGGTGGTCGGGAGGGAGGGGCAGGCGAGCAGGAGCATGAGGACGGCAGGCACGACGAACGTCTCGGTCACCCGGTGCCGCTCGACGAGCGCCAGCAGCGTGGTCGGGTCGAGGTCGCGAACGATGACCGAGTGCCCGCCGTGCGACATGCCGGCGAGCGCCCAGCCGGTGCCGCCGATGTGGAAGAGGGGCATGGCCACCAGCGAGACGGTGTCCGGGCCGACGTGGAAGATCTCCTCGGCCTGGGTCAGGAGGCACGAGAAGTTGCGGCCCGTGAGCATCACGCCCTTGGGCAGCCCCGTCGTCCCCGACGTGTACAGCTGGGTGACCACGTCGTCGGGGCCCGGGTCGAAGCCCGGGTCCGTGCCTGCTCCGGTCCCACCGGTCCGCTCGACCAACCAGTCCTCGTAGCCGTCGTCCCCACCGAGGCCGACGAAGCGGGCCGCCCCGGGCAGGGCCTCGGCGAGCGCGGGGACGCCGCCTCGGTAGTCGGGGCCCACGAAGACCACGCGGGCCCCGGCGTCCTCGAGGATCGCCGCCACCTCCGGGACGGCCAGGCGCCAGTTGACGGCGACGCTCACCGCACCGAGCATCGCGGCACCGAAGAACACCTCGAAGTAGGCGATCGAGCTCCGGTCGTAGTGGGCGACGCGGTCGCCGGCCCCGACGCCCTCGGCGGCCAGGGCACCGGCCACGGCGCTCGCCCGTGCGTGGAGCTCGGCCCAGGACACGGTGCGGTCGCCCTCGGTGAGGGCGGGGGCCTCCGGGGTCTCGGTCGCCCACTGGCGCAGGATGCCCGTCGGGGTCAGGTAGCTCGGTGGCATGGGCCCATCTTGGCGCCTCGCCGCCGGGTCGTGCGGACACCCCGTCGGCCGTGCCCGTAGGCTGCGGCCATGGCGCTCTACTTCCGGCAGCTCCTCGCCGGCCGCGACTTCGCCGCCGACGACCCGGTCGCCGCCCAGATGGTCAACTTCGTCTACCTGGTGGGCGACGACGCCACCGGCGAGGCCTGCATGGTCGACCCGGCCTACGCCGTCGACGAGCTGCTCGAGCTGCTCGCCGAGGACGGGATGAGGTGCGTCGGCGCCCTGGCCACCCACTACCACCCCGACCACGTCGGCGGCGACCTGATGGGCCATCCCGTCGAGGGGATCGGGCAGCTCCTCGAGCGCGCCGACGTGCCCGTCCACGTCCAGGCCGCCGAGGCCCCCTGGGTCGCACGGGCCACCGGGGTAGGCCCCGGGCACCTCGCCGTCCACGAGAGCGGTGACGTGGTGCGGGTCGGCTCGGTAGAGGTCACGCTCCTCCACACCCCCGGGCACACGCCGGGCAGCCAGTGCTTCCTGGTCGAGGGACGCCTGGTGGCGGGCGACACGCTCTTCCTCGAGGGGTGCGGGCGGACCGACCTGCCCGGCGGCGACCCCGAGGCCCTCTACGAGTCGCTCACGAGCCGACTGGCCGCCGTGCCCGACGACACGGTGCTGTTCCCGGGGCACCTCTACTCGCCAGAACCCTCCGCGCCGCTCGGTGACACCCGCCGGCGCAACTACGTGTTCCGGCTGCGCACGCCCGAGCAGTGGATGACGATGTTCGGCCGATGACCGGGCCCGCTCCCCACCAGCCGTCCGTGCGGCTCGAGCCGGTGGGCCCCTTCGCCAGCCCGCCGCTCGACCCCGGGGGGACCGTCGTCGTCGTGGGCGCCTCCCTGGCTGGCATGCGCGCCGCCGAGGAGGTCCGTCGCCAGGGGCACCGCGGGCCGGTGGTGGTGGTCGGCGACGAGCGCCATGCCCCCTACGACCGCCCCCCGCTCTCGAAGCAGTTGCTGAGCGGAAGCTGGGGCGTCGAGCGCATCCGCCACCACGCCCCCGAGGCCCTCGACGAGCTCGGCATCGAGCTGCGCCTGGGGCGCACGGCGGTCGCCCTCGACCTCGACGGACGCGCCGTCGAGCTCGACGACGGGCATCGGTGCAACTTCGACGGGCTCGTGGTGGCCACCGGCGCGTCCCCGCGGCGGCTGCCCGGTGCCGACGACGGTGCCGCCGTCCACGTGCTGCGCACCCTCGACGACTGCCTGGCCATCCGGCGCGATCTCGACGCCGCGGGGACGGGCTGCCGGGTCGTGGTCGTGGGCAGCGGGTTCATCGGGTCCGAGGTCGCCTCGACGACCCACGCCCTCGGTGCGCGGGTGAGCGTCGTCGAGGCACTGGCAACGCCGCTCGCCCGTGTGCTCGGCGAGGAGATGGGGCGTGCGTGCGCCGGGCTGCACACGGACGCCGGCGTCGAGCTGCGGACGGGGGTGGGCGTCGACCGCATCGCCGTCGCCGATCCCTCCGGTGCCGGTCCCTCCGCTCGCAGGGCCACGCCGACGGCGGCCGTCGTCCACCTGACCGACGGGACCGCCCTCGACGCCGACGTGGTCGTCGTGGGCGTCGGTGTCGTCCCTGCCACGGAGTGGCTCGAGGGCTCGGGTCTCGAGGTCGGCGACGGGGTCCGGGCCACCCCCGGCCTCTTCGCTGCCCCTCGCGTGGTCGTGGCCGGCGACGTGGCACGCTGGCCGCTCTCGGATGCCGGGCACGAGGTGCGCATCGAGCACTGGACCAACGCCGCCGAGAGCGGCGTCCTCGCCGGGCGGAACCTCGTGGCCGGCTCGGCCGCCGCCCAGGCCTACGAGCCCGTGCCGTTCTTCTGGTCCGACCAGTACGGGACGAAGATCCAGCTCGTGGGCCTCCCCGAGCCGTCCGACGAGGCGGTGGTGGTCGACGGGTCGCTCGAGGAGCGCCGCTTTGTGGCCCTCTACCGCCGAGGCGACCGCCTGAGTGGGGCCCTGGCGTTGAGCCGGCCCCGCCAGCTCATGCAGCTCCGCCCCCTGGTCGCAGCCCGGGCCTCCTTCGACGAAGCGCTCGCCCTCTCCCGGGGGTGACGGCTCGTCGGGCGCCTCGGCGCGCCGCGCGGGCGGCCGCGGTGGCCGCCGCCACCTCGTCGGGACCGGGCGCGTGCCCGCCGAACGCCGCACGCTCCACGGTCCGTACCGCCGCCGGCAGCCCGGCGCCCGGCGGCCCGAGAGCCTCCGCGAGGCGCCGGGCGAAGGCAGCGAGGGTCTCGCCCGTGCCCCGGGGCACGAGGGCCCGGTGCCCGGCTCGCTCGAGGTCGGAGACCACCCGGTGGGCCCACGTCGGGGGCCGTGCCCGGACGACGCGCACGGCGGCGAGCCCCATGACGACGACCGCGATCGCCCCGCCGATGGGTGCCCACGGCAGCCTGCCGGCCAGGTGGCCCAAGCCGTCGACGAGGACGGCGCCGGGGCTGGGGTTGGCAAGCGGCACGTCGGCGGTGGGGTCGAAGCTCTGCCAGCCGTAGCCCGGGAACCACACCTGCACCCAGGCGTGAGCGTCCTTGGCCCGGACGTCGTAGAGGTCGGTCACGGGGTTGTAGCTCCCCGGCACGTACCCCACCGCCTCGCGGGCGGGGATGCCGAGGGTGCGGAGCATGACGGTGAGCGCCGTCGAGATCTGTTCGCAGTAGCCGACCCGAGCGCCGAAGAGGAAGCTGTCGACGGCGTCCGCCCCGGCGGGCAGCGGCGGGATGTCGGTCGAGTAGCGGACGTGGGTGGTCATCCAACGCTCGAGCGCCGCCACGGCGTCGTAGGGGTCGCGGCCGCCGGCGACCTGCTGGGCGAGGGCGGCGGCCCGGCGGTAGGGGCGGGGGAGCTGCAGGTAGCGCGCCCGCTCGGCCGGGGTGAGCGACGTCGCCGCCAGCGACGAGCCCGTTCCGGCCGCTCGGAGCTGGGCGGCCGTGGCCGTCACGTCCTGCGAGACCACCGTGTAGACGGTCCCCGCTCCCATCGACGACGCAGAGACGATGGTCCCGTCGCCGGCGAGGAAGAGGCGGGGCGTGTCGATGTAGACGCGCGTGGCGTTCTCGGTGTGGAAGACCAGGTTCGGACCGCTCTCGGCCAGGTAGAACGTCTCGACGTCGGTCGGGTTGGCGGCGAGCGGCGCGAGGGCGTCCTCCGCCACCGGCACCGCGTAGGGCGAGCCGCCGCCCAGGACGCGCACCGAGCCGCCCACGCCGCCGGGACCGGTCTCGCTCCAGCTCCGCCCGTTCCAGGTGTCGTACGTCTGGCCCACCCAGTAGCCGGGGCGCGACGCCCGCACCCGGAGCACGAGCCGGTTGCCGAGGGCCACGCGGTCGGCCGTGTCGAGGGAGCGAGCGAAGCCGAGGTAGCCGCCGACACCGAGGCGGCCGGACGGCGACGCGGCCCGGGCCGGCCGTGAGGGGCTGCCGTCGGTCAGGTGGGACGGGCTGGTCACGGGGGCGTCCCCGCCCGACGACGACGGGAAGGCGAGCGACGCGGACACGTGGGGCGCGGGCAAGGCGACGAGGAGCCCCAGGGCGACGACGCCCGTGGTGAGGACCGAGCCGCCGAGCAGTCCCCACGGCGCGCCGGTCACCGAGGCCATCGACTGCCACATCGAGACGAGGCCGACGAGGACACAGCCGGCCCACAGCGCGACGAACCCGGCGAACGCCACGTCCACGGACTGGGCGGCGGCCACGGCCATCAGGGCCGCCGAGCCGGCGAGGGAGTACGCCACGTCGCGGCGGGAGGGCACGTCGAAGGCGTGCGTGCCGAGCACCCAGCAGAAGAGCGTGGCGAGCGGCGCCTCGACCGACGCGACGTCTCCCGGCGTCGCCGTTCGGGTGACCGTCAGCAGGAACCATCCGAACCCTGCGAGGACGCAGACGGCGAGCAGCGGCTTGACGGCGGGCCAGGGCCGCTCCCGGGTCCGGTACGAGAGCACGTTCCCGACCACGGTGGCCAAGAGCGCGCCGGCGGCGACCGGGGCGGACAGCTCGCCCTGGGCATGGCAGGCGGCGATGGCGACCGCCACGGCGGCGGTGGTGGCGGCGCGGAATCGGACCGAGTGCTCGGGCGGCCCGGGTCGGTTGGCGTCGACCACGCGCTGCCAGAGGCTCACGGGTGGCGCCTCCCGCCGGCGCCAGCCGCCGGCACGCCGGTCCCGGGGGCCGCTCCACCGCCCGCAGCGCCGGCCCGACGGGCCACGGCACGGGCCAGCCGCCGGCCCGCGTCCACGACGTCGGCGACCGGGGCGACGACGCGCCCTCCGGGCTCGTCGGTCACGAGCACCACGTGCTCGCCGCGTCCGACGAGCGCCACCAGCGTGGCCATCGCCTCGCCGGCCGTCCGCTCGGCGGCCACCAAGTCGTCGGGGAGCACGACCTCGACCACCACCGGCTCGTCGGTCGGCTGCTCGGCTTCGCGGACCATGAGCGAGCCGGCGTGGGCGGTGCCCGGCCAGTGGACGGCGTGGCGGCGGTCGCCGGGCACGTAGGGGCGCACCGAGCGGGCCAGCCCGGACGGAGCGGGCACCAGGCGGGAGGTGTCGCCCGGACGGTCGTCCGGTCGGCCGCCGCCCATGGAGGCCTCGGTCGCCCGTGGTGCCACGTGGAGCGGCCGAGCCAGGGCGACGCGGTGGTGCCGGCCCCACCACAGCAGCCCGAACGGTGCCGAGGAGTCCACCGACAGGACGAGCTCGGTGACCACGCCGCGCAGCGGTGGCACGACCTCGACGGCCACGCTCCGCTCGCCCCGGGCCGGCCCGGCGGCCGTGGTCGTCGTGCCCGGCGGGGACAGCGGGCGGAGCCGTGCCGGGCCGCGCACCGCCACCTCGACGGTGACGGGCGAGCCGGCCACTGCGTCGGACGGCGACGCGACGCAGCACACCCGCGCCCGGCTGGCGGCGAGCGCGGGGGCGACGAGGCCAGTCCCGAGCACGGCGGCGACCAGCGCGCCGACCGCTTGCACCCAGCCGGAACCGCTCGAGCGGGCGACACCCGTCCACGCGACGACGCCGGCCACGCTGCCGACCACCGGACCGAAGACGGCCTGGGGGTGGACGTGGCGGCGCATCCGGCGCCCGTCGGGGAGCCGCCGCCCGCGCCGGCTCACCGCAGCCCGCTCACAGCAGGGGGACGGGGGTGGCGGACAGCACCTCGTGGACGACGGCGCGCCCGGCGTGACCGGCAGGCGCCGTCGACCCGTCGACGACCAGCCGATGGGCGAGGCAGGCCGTGGCCACGCCCTGGACGTCGTCGGGGGTGACGTAGGCGCGCTGGTCGAGGACGGCGAGCGCCTGGGCGCAGCGGATGAGGGCGATCGCCGCTCGAGGGCTCGCCCCGAGCCGCACGGCGGGAGCGGTGCGGGTGGCCCGGACGACGGCCACCGCGTAGGCGGCCACGGCGGGGGCGACGGCCACCGTGGCAGTGGCCTCGATGGCCGCGCCCCACGTGGCCGGCGACCCGGCCGGCGTCAGCGCCGCGAGGGCGTCGCGCCCACCGTCGTGGAGCACGAGCCGCTGCTCGACCTCGGGGTCGGGATAGCCGATGGTGGTCGAGACGCCGAACCGGTCGAGCTGGCTCTCCACCAGCGGGTACGTCCCGAGCTGGCCCACCGGGTTCTGGGTGGCGACCACCAGGTGGGGCCGGGGCAGCGGCCACGACGTCCCGTCGACGGACACCTGGCCCTCCTCCATGGCCTCGAGCAGGGCCGACTGGGTGCGCGGCGGGGTCCGGTTGAGCTCGTCGACGAGAACCACCGGTGCGAAGACCGGGCCGGGCCGGAACTCCCAGCTCCCCCTGTCCTGGGCGAAGACGCTCACCCCGGTGACGTCCGAGGGCAGGAGGTCCGGGTGTCCCTGGATCCGTGCCAGCCCGGCGCCGAGGGCGGTGGCGAGCGCACGGGCGAGCACCGTCTTGCCCACCCCGGGGACGTCCTCGATGAGCAGGTGGCTGCCCGACAGGGCCGCCACGACGGCCGCCCCCACGGCCTCGTCGGCGCCGAGCAGGACGTCCGACAGCGCGCCCCGGAGGCCGACGGCGAGCGCCATGGCGTCCGTCAACGGGGCGTGGGACGGTGCCGGCTGGTCCGCCCGCCCCGGCACGGGCAGAGGCGCCGGTCCGGCGCCGGTGGCCGTGGCCGCCCGACCGCTCCCGATGGTCATCTCCAGCTCCGATCTCGCTCGGCTCGCCGTCGGCGGCGGGCCCGTGGCGGCCGTCGCGGACGGCGCGGACGGCCTCCGGTACGGTATCGGACGCTCGGGTGCCCGACCGGAGCGCGACCTCAGAAGTCGAGGGCGGAGAGCTCGGGGACGGTCCCCTCGGCACGCGCCCGAGCCTGCAGCCACCGGGCTCGGCGCTCGAGCCTGGTCGTCTCGTCGAGACGTGGCTCGACCGTCGCCGCGGGGACCCACAGCTCGGCCGTCTCCGACTCGTCGGCCCAGGTGCCGACGGCGATGCCGGCCAGGAAGCCGGCTCCGAGCGTGGTCGCCTCGACCACGGGGGCCACCTCGACGGGCACGCCGGCGGCGTCCGCGAGGGCGTCCACGAACACCCGGTTGGCAGCCATCCCGCCGTCGACCCGCAAGGTGTCGATGGGGAGCCCGGTGTCGGCCATGGCCGCCTCGCGCAGGTCGGCTCCCCGGTGCGCCACGCCCTCGAGCACGGCCCGGACGAGCTCGGGGCGGCCGGTGCCCCGGGTGATCCCGACGAAGGTCCCTCGGGCGCCGAAGTCCCACACCGGCGCGCCCAGGCCGAGGAGGGCGGGCACGAACCAGACGTCGCCGGTCTCCGTGCACGCCGCTGCCACCGCCTCCGAGTGGGCGGCGTCGTCGATGACGCCGAGGTCGTCGCGCAGCCACTCGACGCACGTCCCCGCCGAGAGCAGGATCGCCTCGACGCCCCAGGTCGTCGCCCCGTCCCGCCGCCAGGCCACGATGGGGATGGTGCCCGCCTCGCCCCGGGCGGCGAAGGGTGGGCGCTCGGCGCCCACGCACTGGTCGAGCATCCCCCCGGTGCCGAAGGTGGCCTTGGCCCGGCCCGGGACCGTGCAGCCCTGGCCCACGAGCGACGCCTGCTGGTCGCCCGCGAGGCCGGCGATGGGCGGCGCGCCGGCGAGGGCCGTCGCCGTGCCCACCACGCCGGACGAGTCGACGATCGACGGGAGGACGGCTTCGGGCACGGCGAGGGCGTCGAGGACGGAAGGGTCCCAGCCCGTGGCGTCGCGGTCGAGCAGGCCGGTCACCGCCGCGTTGGTGGCGTCGGTGACGTGGACGGCGCCGTCCGAGAGCACCCAGGCCACCAGCGTGTCGACCGTCCCGAAGGCCAGCTCTCCCGAGCGCGAGCGGCTCCGGTCCGGGTCGACGGCGTCGAGGATGGCGGCGAGCTTCGTGGCCGACGCGTTGGGGGCGAGCCGGAGCCCCTTCCCCTGCAGCTCGAGGCACGTGCCGACGGTCCGGAGGTCCTGCCAGCCGATGCCCGGGGCCACCGGCTGACCGCTCGACCGCTCCCACACGAGCGTCGTCGCCCGCTGGTTGGTGATGCCGACGGCGTCGACGGCACCTGCGTCGGCCAGGGCGGCCGAGGCCACCTCGACGGCGGCGGCGGCGAGGGCGGCTCCGTCGACCTCGACGAGCCCGGGGAAGGGGGAGGCGGGCAGGACGAGACGCTGGTGGACGTGGTCGAGGCCGCCGTCGGGGCGGACGACGGCCGCACGGACGCCCGACGTCCCCACGTCGACGACGAGGATGCTCACCGTTGCCCCCCTCTCGTCTGGCCCGACGGTCGGGCGTGCCTCACCGCGGCCACCCCGTCTCGCCGAACGGCGTGGCCAGCCCCAACTTGCCCGGGTTGAGGATGCCGCGAGGGTCGAGCGCGTCCTTGACCGACTGGAGGACGCCGAAGCCCGCCCCGAGGGCCCGCGGCAGGAACCGTGCCCGGTTGAGCCCGATGCCGTGATGGTGGCTGATCGCCGCCCCCGCCTCGAGGGTCGCCGTGGTCACCGCGTCCCAGGCGTGCCGGTAGTAGGCCTCGGCCCACGCCTGCTGGTCCGGGCCGGGGGCACCGGTCGGGTCGCCGCCGGCGGCGTCGGTCCCGACGGGCTGTCGTCCGGCGAAGGTGAAGTAGAGGCAGGCGCCGTCCGGGTAGGCGTGGCTCTGGTGGGACGACGCCACGAGCGTGCCCTCGACGCCGGAGAGCGCCTCGAGGACGGCGCCGTACAGGCCGGGGAGGACGCTCCACCGGCCCGCCACCTCCACGGTGTCGACGACGACCCCGGCGCGCCAGAGGGGGGCGAGCGCCGAGACGTCGTTGCGGTGGGCCAGCCACCGCTCGACGAGGGCGTCGTCGAGCCGGTCGGCGTGGCGGCACTCGTCGTCGACGGCAGCCAGCGTGGCGTCCACGAGGGCGGGGTCGGCCTCGTCGAGCACGACGAGGACGTTGGTCTCCCCGTGGTCGAACGAGCGGCCCGACTCGGTGGCGTCGTAGAGACGGAGCACCGCCGGGGTCGCCCCCCGCCGGAGGACCCGCCGACAGGCGTCGAGCCCGTCCGCGAAGGTGGGGAACCCGAAGGCCCGCCGCCCCTCGGCAGCCGGTACCGGGTGGACCCGGGCGGTGACCTCGGTCACCACGCCGAGCGTGCCCTCGCTCCCCACGAAGAGCTGGGTGAGGTCCGGCCCGGTGGCGGCACGAGGACCCCGTCCGCCCGTCGCGACGACCGTGCCGTCGGCGAGCACGACCTCGAGCCCGACGACCATGTCCTCGATCTTCCCGTAGCGCGTCGAGTACTGGCCGGCTCCCCGGCACGCGACCCACCCGCCGACGGTCGAGAGCGCCATGGACTGGGGCCAGTGGCCGAGCGTGAGCCCGTGGCGGCGGAGCCCCTCTTCGACCTCGGGCCCGAAGGTCCCCGCGCCCAGGCGTGCCACGAGCGACACCTCGTCGACGTCGGCGATGCCCGACAGGCCGCACAGGTCGAGGGACACGCCGCCGAAGACCGGCACCGACGCACCGCAGACCCCGCTGCGCCCGCCGGCCGGGGTGACCGGCACGCCTCCCTCGTTGCACAGGGCGAGGACGGCGGCGACCTCGGCGGTCGTGGTGGGACGGGCCACGAGGGCCGGGAGGGCGGGCACCTCCCCGTGCGCTGCCCAGCCGATGGCGAGGGGCCACCAGTCGCGACCGGCCTCGCCTCGGACGTCGTCGGACCGGGTGACGGTGGCGCACGCGTCGGCGAGTCGGGCCGCCAGTCGCTCGTCGACCGTGGCCCGCGTCCCGCCGAGGTGCTCGGCCGGAGGGGCACCGCCCGTCTCGAGCGGGGTCACCGGCGTCGGCTCGGTCACCGCCCGCGCCCCGGTGCGCCCCCGCCCTCGTCGTCGGCCCCGACGGGGAGGGGGAGGCCCGCCCGCTCCCACTGGGCGACGAGGCGGGCGCGGAAGGCTTCCGCCTCCGCCGCCGCCCTCGCCGCGTCCCAGCCGAGCTCGGGGGCGACCAGAGCGGCCACGCGCTCGGCGGCGGCGGCCGTGGCCAGCGCGTCGCGCAGCACGGCACGCGTGCGACGCTCGAGGACGTCCTCGAGCGAGCACGCCATCTCCGAGCGCACGGCGTGGACGGCCTCGGCGGCCAGGTACCGCAGCCCGGGGACCAGGGGCTGGCCGAGCTCGGGGTCATCGGCGGCGAGCGCGGCGACCGCCCCGGCGTCGGTCCCGAACCGGCCGGCGAGGTAGGACCCCTGGTCGGCGGGCTCCGCAGCGCTCCAGCCCCCGCTGGCGAGCGGCGCGGCGCGGCGCCAGCCCGGCCGCCT
>CAZSYT010000085.1:0-12669 GCA_964610905.1 uncultured Acidimicrobiaceae bacterium | reverse complement strand
GGGCGACGGGGCGACGGGGCGACGGGGCGACGGGGCGACGGGGCGACGGGGCGACTAACCCAGCTTGACGTCGGCGTCGTCGCCGGCGGACAGGGAGTGGGCCATGGCGTCGCCCCACGACACCGCTTCGAGGTAGGCGCTCTGGCGCACCGACGGGTCGACCAGCAGGCCGCTCCCGTCGAACTCGTCGGCCAGGCGCATCGACGCCTCCCCCATCTGGAGGAACGTCGCCTCGGCGAGCAGCGAGCCGAGCCGGCCCTCCCACCGCAGGACGGCGGCACGCACGTCGTGGGCGACGGGCAGCTCGGCGAGCACCTCGTCGCCGGGGACGCCGAGGAGCAGGTCGAGGCTGGACAGCATGCCGGTGGCGAACGCCGCGTCGCCGAGCTCGGCGTCCACCTGCCGGGCGAGCAGCTCGCACAGGCGGGCCCGGACCAGCACGGTCGAGACCGTCTCCTCGGGCGTCTGGCCCGGGTCGGCGAGCAGCATCACCGTCACCCATGCCTGCAGTCGGCGCCACCCCACCAGCACGAGGGCCTCGGTGAGGGACCGGACGGTGCGGCGCAGCCCGTGGGCCGTCCCCACGCTCGCCACCTTCAGCACGCGGTAGCCGAGGGCCGGGTCGGCGCGGACGATCTGCTCGATGGTGCGGATGTCGGCGTCGGGGTCCCACAGCTCGGCGGCCAGGCGGAGGCTGCTCAGGTGGGCGGGCTCGAGGCTCCGTCCTTCGACGATCTGGGGACGGGAGAGCAGGTACCCCTGGTAGAAGTCGAAGCCGAGCTCCTCGCAGAAGCGCAGCTGGTCCCACTGCTCGATCTTCTCGGCGACCGTCTTCAGGTCGAAGGCGCGGCAGTGCTCGAGGAGGGGCGGGATCTCCTCGGGCGCGAGGTCGAGCAGGTCGAGCTTGACGATCGACGCCAGCTCGAAGAGCCGCTCGGCCCCGTTGAACCACCGGAAGTCGTCGAGGGCGATGGTGTAGCCCAGGTCCACCAGGCGCCGGGTGCCGGCCAGCACCTCGTCGTCGACCTCGACCGTCTCGAGGAGCTCGACCACGGTCTGGTCGGGCGGGAACACGATCGGGACCTCGCCGGTGATCACGCCCCGGCTGCCGTTCACGAAGAGGTGCTTGTCGCCGACCAGGCGCTCGGGGCCGAGGTCGACGGCGCTCAGCATCAGCTGGGCGCTCATCAAGTCGCCGTGGACCGGGTCGTGCCACGCCGGCTCGGCGGCGCGCGGACGGAAGAGCAGCTCGTAGCCGACGACCTCGAGACGGCGGTCGAAGATCGGCTGACGGGCGAGGATGAGCTCCGAGCTCACGACTGCCCCTGCTCCCGGGTCACCTGTCCGCTCTCCCTCCAGCACGTCGCTTCGTCTCCGATCACGTTCCCGTCCGTCGCCGGTGCACCACGAAGCGTGCCTACGACTGCGTCGTACCGTGGTATCGGCGCGCCGGCCTCGGCCCTGTAGGAACGGCGAGCCCACGGGCGTTCGTTGTGCGCCCGTTGCGCGTCCGCGGGTGGTGGGGCGACGCGCCGGGTGGTGAGGCGACGCAGGCGGCGGCCCCCCGCTCGCCGGGGCTCAGGACCCCTCGTAGGGGAGGCCGAGGTCCGGGGCGCTGAGCAGCGCCCGGAACGCGAGGCCCTCGGCGGCGGCCAGCGCCTCGGCCGTGCCACCTCGGTCGACCACGGCGACGAGCAGCACGGGATCGGCCCCGGCATCGCGGACCGCCCGGGCAGCCTCGAGGAGGGACGTGCCCCGGGTGACCGTGTCCTCGGCCACCACCACCTTGTCCCCCGGCTCGAGGACGCCGGCGATGCGACCGCCGGTCCCGTGGTCCTTCGCCTCCTTGCGCACGCTGAAGGCCCGCAGCGGACGGCCGCGCACGGCGGCGACGGCGGCGGTGACGAAGGCCACCGGGTCCGCCCCCATCGTCAGGCCGCCGATGGCGGTGGCCTCGTCGGGGACGACCGACAGCACGGCGTCGGCCACCAGCACCATGGCCTCGGGCCGGCACACCGTCTGCTTGGCGTCGATGAACCACGAGCTGCGCCGGCCCGACTTGAGCACGAAGTCGCCCCGCTTGACCGCGTGGGCGAGCACGTGGTCGCGCAGCTCGGGGAAGGCCACCTCGGGCAGCGCCGTCACGGCGCGTCCCACAGCGGCTCGCCGACGAGGTCGACCGCCGCCTGACCGGCCAGGCGCCCGTCGTCGACCCGACCCACCACGGCGGGGTCGTGGCCGGCGGCGGCGAGGGCGGCGAGGCAGCCCCCGACCGAGGAGGGCGGCACCACCAGCACCATCCCGAGCCCGACGTTGAACACCCGCACCATCTCGTCCTCGGCCACCGGGCCCCGGCGACGGATCTCGTCGAAGATCGGCGGCACGGGCCACGTGCCGCGCTCGACGACCGCCACGAGCCCGTCGGGCACCACCCGGGCGACGTTGCCGGGGATCCCCCCGCCGGTGACGTGGGCCACGGCGTGGACCTCCACGGCCGCCACGGCGGCGAGCACCGCCGGCGCGTACAGCACCGAGGGGAGCAGGAGCTCGTCGGCCAGGGTGGTCGCCGCCCCCTCCCACGCCGGCTCGGCGAGCGACCGGCCGGGGGCGAGGAGGACGCGGCGAGCCAGCGTGTACCCGTTCGAGCGCAAGCCCGGCGACGGGAGCCCGACCAGCACGTCGCCGGGGCGCACCCGGGCCGAGCCGAGCACGGCGTCCCGCTCCACGACGCCGACGGCGAAGCCCACCAGGTCGAACTCGTCGGAGCCGAGCACCCCGGCGTGCTCGGCCATCTCCCCGCCGAGGAGGGCGGCGCCCACCCGGGCGCACCCCGTGGCCACCCCGCCGACCAGCTCGGCCATCCGCTCGGGGTCCACCGCGCCGGTGGCCACGTAGTCGAGGAGGAAGAGGGGCTCGGCCCCCTGGCAGACGAGGTCGTCGACGCACATGGCGACCAGGTCGATGCCGATGGTGTCGTACCGCCCGGCCTCCCGGGCCACCACCGCCTTCGTGCCCACCCCGTCGGTGGAGCCCACCAGCACGGGATGGTGGTAGCGGGCGACGTCGAGGGCGAAGAGCCCGCCGAAGTCGCCGAGGTCGCCGACCACCTCGGGCCGGCGAGTGGCGGCGACGAGGGGGCGGATCCGCTCGACGGCCCGCTCGCCGGCGTCGATGTCGACCCCTGACGCGGCGTAGGTGACGGGGGCCTCGGGCGGCTGGCTCACGCCGGCGCCCCGGCCGGCTCGCCCGAGACCGTCCGGCCCACCGGGTGGTCGACGGGGACCGGGTAGGAGCCGGTCAGGCAGGCCGTGCAGAAGCCGGCGCCGGGGGCGGCGATGGCCGTCACGAGGTGCTCGAGGGTGAGGTACTCGAGGGAGTCGACCCCGAGGAAGTCGACGATCTCTGCGGGGGTCTTGGCCGCCGCCAGCAGCTCGTCGCGGTCAGGCGTGTCGATGCCGTAGAAGCACGGCCACCGGAACGGCGGCGACGAGATCCGGAGGTGCACCTCGGCGGCGCCGGCCTCGCGGAGCATGGTCACCATGGCCCGGGTGGTCGTCCCCCGGACGATCGAGTCGTCGACCACCACCAGGCGCTTGGCAGCGATGTTCTCGCGCAGCGGGTTGAGCTTCCGCCGCACCCCGGCGGCCCGCTCCGCCTGGGTGGGGGCGATGAAGGTCCGGCCGATGTAGCGGTTCTTGACGAGCCCCTGGCCGTAGGGGATGCCCGACTCGAAGGCGTAGCCCTCGGCCGCCGGCACCCCCGAGTCGGGCACGCCCATCACCAGGTCGGCCTCGACGGGCGCCTGGGTGGCGAGCAGTTGGCCCATGCGGCGCCGGGCGCCGTGGACCTCGTTGCCGTAGAGGGTCGAGTCGGGCCGGGCGAAGTAGACGAACTCGAAGATGCACAGGCGGGGGTCGACCCGCTCGGGCGGGAACGGGTGCTCGGAGCGCACCCCGTCGGCGTCGACGACGACCATCTCGCCCGGTTCGAGCTCGCGGATGAACGAGGCGCCGATGACGTCGAGGGCCGGAGTCTCGGAGGCGAGCACCCACCCCTCGGGGAGGCCGTCGGCGGCGTCCAGCCGGCCGAGGCACAAGGGACGGAACCCGTTGGGGTCGCGGACGCCGATCAGTCGGTCGGTGTCGAGGAGGACGAAGGAGAAGGCGCCCTCGAGACGGGGCAGGACGGACCGCAGCGCCTGGACGAGCTCGTCGCCCGACGCCACGGCCGTCGACGCCGGTGCCGGGGCGCCGTCGCCGTCGCCGTCGGGGGCGCCGTCGTCGGGGGCGCCAGCCGCACCGGCGAGAGCGGGGGACTGCTCGGGCGGGTAGCACCCCTCGAGGAGCTCGGCCACGAGGTCGCTGTCGGAGGTGGCCATGCCGGGCAGCATCGCCACTCCGGTGGCCAGTGCCGTGGTGTTGGTCAGGTTGCCGTTGTGGGCGAGCCCGAACCCGGCCCTGCCGACGCCCCGGAACACCGGCTGGGCGTTCAGCCAGTCGCTCGACCCGGCGGTCGAGTAGCGGGTGTGCCCGATGGCGAGGTGGCCCCGGAGGCCCGACAGCTTGCGCTCGTCGAAGACGGTCGTGACGAGGCCCATGTCCCGCATGACGGTGATGGCATCGCCGTCGCTCACCGCCATCCCGGCCGACTCCTGGCCACGGTGCTGGAGGGCGAAGAGCCCGTCGAAGGTGAGCTGCGAGATCGGCCGGCCCGGCGCGTAGACCCCGAAGACGCCACACGCCTCCTTGGCCTCCATCACCGGCGACGACCCCCCGTGCCGACCGTCCCGTGGCCGGTCGCCCCGCCCGCACCGGCCGGAGCCCGGCGTGCACCGTCCGTGCGGGCCTCGCCGACCGTCATCGTACCGGCGTCCCGGTCGAGCCGTTGGCCGGTGGCCGGTGCGCCGCGGCCGGGGCGACCTGGGGGCCGGCCCGCTCGCCGCCGACCGGCGGCCGCCACGGGCGAGGGGGGACCGACGTCACGGCAGTGGAGCTGGCGATGCTGGGCACACCGGGTCGGCCTCGCTGGTTGTCGTCGTCGCTGGTCGTCGTCCACGCGCAGCTCCGACGACCCCGAGCCGCCGGCACGAGGACCGTCACGAGCCGCGCCCCGAGCCTAGTGGCCCCGCCACCGCCGCGTACCAGCCCGCATTGACTCATCTGAAACCTCCGCGTGGACCGGGCGGATTCATCGCCTCACGTAGGACCTCCGCCTCGGGACCGGCGGCCGCCGGCACGCGGCCACCCGGGCAGCTCCGCCGGGGCACCACTAGCCTCCCCCCGGTGATCGACCTCCACACGCACTCGACGGTCTCCGACGGCAGCGACCCGCCCGAGCGGATCCCCGAGCTCGCCGCGGCGGCCGGCTGCTCGGCCGTGGCCCTGACCGACCACGACTCGCTGGCCGGGCTACCGGCGGCGCGCGCCCGTGCCGCCGAGCTCGGGATCACCCTCGTCCCCGGGTGCGAGGTGAGCTGCCGAGGCCCTGGCACGGGCGGCATGCACGTGCTCGTCTACTTCGTGGAGGACGACGGGGGCCCCGTCTCCGCCGAGCTCGCGAGCCTGCGCGACGACCGCCGGGCGCGCAACGACCGCCTGGTGGCCCGGCTGCACGAGCTCGGCGTCCCCCTCTCCTTCGACGACGTCGTGGCCGAGGCGGGCAGCGAGGCGGGCGTGGGCCGCCCCCACTTCGCCGCCGTGCTCGTGCGCACCGGGGTGGCCGACTCGATCGACGACGCCTTCGCCCGCTTCCTCGGTGCCGGTGCCCCTGGCTACGTGCCCAAGGCGCGCCTCCAAGGACCGGAGGTGGCGCGGCTCGCCGCGGCGTCGGGTGGCGTCGCCGTGCTCGCCCACCCGCTCAGCCTCGGGCTCGAGCCGCCGGCCCTCGAGGCCACCGTCGCCGAGCTGGCCGAGGCGGGTTTCGTCGGCCTCGAGGCGCTCTACGGCCGCTACCGTCCCGAGGAGCGCCGCGCCCTCGTCGAGCTGGCCCGCCGGCACGGCCTGGTGGTGACCGGCGGGTCCGACCACCACGGGACGTCCAAGCCCGACCTCACCGTGGGAACCGGCCGCGGCGACCTGCGCGTGCCCGACGAGGTCCTCGACGACCTCGTCGCCCGCCGGCCCGCCGCCTGACCGGAGGCCCGCCAGCCCGAGCCGCGCCGACAGGGCCGGGACCGGCGCTCAGGAGGGGGCGGGCACCCACTCGTCGAGCAGGGCGGGCAACGCGCCGCGCCAGGCGGCCTGCGCCTCGGCCACCGACACGTCGACCAGCTCGCCGAGGACGACGCGGTCCCCGCCCGCGGAGCCGAGCACCGTGAAGCGCACGCCGACGTCGGCGGCCCGGGAGGCGACCTCGCCGGGGCGGGGCGTGCAGACGAGCACCCGCGAGGGAGCCTCGGCGAAGAGGTCGTGGTGGTCGACGACGCCGCCCACCTCGACGCCGGTCCCCGACCGGACCGCCAGCTCGGCGAGGGCGACGCCGAGGCCGCCGCCCGACACGTCGTGGACGCCGTCGACGAGGGGCTCGTCGCCGCCCCGATCGGCCACCTGCTCGGCCACGAGGTCGGCGACGAGGGCGACCAGGCGGGCGTGGGCGGCGAGGTCGAGGCGGGGCGGCGTGCCGTTGCGGTGCCCCCGCCGCTCGACGGCCCACCGCGACCCGGCGAGCGTGGGCCGGCCGGGCGTGCCCGGTGCGCCCTCGGGCTCGGGACCGGCGTCGAGGAGCACGATCGAGGAACCGTCGCGCAGGGCGACGCCCGGTGGCCGGGCCCGGAGCTCGTCGATGAGCCCGAGGGCGCCGACGACCGGGGTGGGGTCGATGTCGGCGCCGGCGCTCTCGTTGTACAGGCTCACGTTGCCGCCCACCACCGGCAGCCCGAGCGCCCGGCACGCCTCGGCCATCCCGTCGATGGCCTCGGAGAGCTGCCACATCACCTCGGGGTGCTCGGGGTTGCCGAAGTTGCAGCAGTTGACCACGGCGACGGGCCGGGCCCCGGCGCACGCCACGTTCAAGGCGGCCTCGGCGACGGCGGCGGCCGTGCCGGAGCGGGGGTCGAGGGAGCACCACCGCGGGTTCGAGTCGGTGGCGAGGGCGAGGCCGCGGTCGCTCGGCGGCAGGCCGGGGGCGGCCAGCTTGAGCACGGCGGCGTCCCCGCCCGGGCCCTCGACGGTGTTCAGGAAGAGCTGGTGGTCGTACTGGCGGTACACCCACGACGGGTCGGCCAGCAGCGCGAGGAGGTCCTCGGTGCACGACGCGGGAGCGGGAAGCGCCCCGGGGTCGTCGGCCAACCGGACGTCGAGGTCGGCCGGGCGGGCGAGGGGCCGGCGGTAGAGGGGCGCCTCGTCGCTCAGCGAGCGGGCCGGCACGTCGGCCAGCACGGCGCCGCCGAAGCCGTCGACCACCCGGAGGTGCCCGACGCCCGCCTCGTCGGGCTCGGTGACGCGCCCGACGACGGCGGTGCGCACCTCCCACCGCCGGCACACCTCCTCGACGCGGGCGAGGTCGTCGGGGGTCACGATGGCGAGCATGCGCTCCTGGCTCTCGGAGGTCATGACCTCGTAGGGCGCCATGCCCGGTTCGCGCCGGGGCACGGCTGCAACGTCGACGTCCATCCCCACGCCCCCCCGGGCGGCCGTCTCGCTCGTGGCGCAGACGAGCCCGGCACCTCCGAGATCTTGGATGCCGACGACGAGCTTGGCCTCGAGCAGCTCGAGGCAGGCCTCGATCAGGCGCTTCTCCTCGTAGGGGTCGCCGACCTGGACGCTCGGGCGCTTGGCCGCGGCCGCCTCGTCCTCGCCGCCGAAGCCGGCCGAGGCGAGCACGGAGACCCCGCCGATGCCGTCACGCCCGGTGGTCGAGCCGAGGAGAACGGCGAGGTTGCCGGGCCCCGAGGCACGGCCGAGCACGAGGCGGTCGACCGGCAGCACGCCCGTGCACAGCACGTTGACGAGCGGGTTGCCGGCGTAGGTGGGGTCGAAGGTCAGCTCGCCCCCGACCGTCGGGACGCCCACCGAGTTGCCGTACCCCGAGATGCCGGCCACCACGCCCTCGACGAGCCACCGCTGGCGGGCCTCCTCGGGGCCCCCGAAGAACAGCGGGTCCATGACGGCGATGGGCCGCGCCCCCATGGTGAAGATGTCGCGCAGGATGCCGCCCACGCCGGTGGCCGCGCCCTGGGTCGGCTCGATGGCCGAGGGGTGGTTGTGGCTCTCGATGCGGATGGCCACGGCGATGCCGTCACCCGCGTCGACGACCCCGGCGTTCTCGCCCGGGCCGACGAGGACCCGCTCGCCCTCGGTCGGCAATCGCCGCAGGTGGACCCGCGACGACTTGTACGAGCAGTGCTCGCTCCACATGACCGCGTAGAGGGCGAGCTCGAGGTGGTTGGGATGGCGACCGAGGACCTGCTCGACCTCGGCGAGCTCGCCGTCGGTCAGGCCCAGCGCTCGGTGCATGTCGAGGGCGGCGAGCTCGTCGCCGGCCGTCGCCGCACCGGCCCCCCTGTCGTCGGCCGTTGCGGCGGCGGCCCCCCTGTCGTCGGCGCCAGGGGCCTCCCCGCCGCCGGCACCGGTGACTGGTTCGTGCGCCTCGGGCGAGGGTCGGGCCTCCATGGCGCCGATGCTACAGGCCGCCGGTCGTCGGGAGGCCGGAGTGCGGCCCGGATCTCCGCGTCGCAGCGGGGCCCCGTCCGCCAGCGCTCTTTGCCGTGTTCTCGCCCGGGCCCGAGAGAGCTCTGCCGGTGCATCGGCGACGGTGATAGCGCCGATCGCCTGCACGCCGAGGGCGGCGTGACCTGGTGTCCGGCGTCGCGGCATTGGTCGCCCGCTCGACGGCCGACGACCGCGCCGGGCCGGCACGCACCCGCTGGCGAGCGGGCGCGTGCCGCTAGGAGCGGTCGTGGACGAGCCCGGCCGGCGACCCGAATTCTTCAATGCGCGTCCCGGTCCTCTCCACGTTGGTGGCACTCGGCGCGTCCTGAGTTGGACCTAAGAGGCCGACCAGGAGGACGCGTGGAAACATCCATGATGGGTGTCTTGCAACGACAAGCACAGGGTGCGAGACTCGGTCCATGCCCACCGCCACTGCCAAGAAGCCTCGCAAAAAGACCGCGATGTCCGACGCCCACAAGGCAGCGCTCGCTGCCGGGCGCGAAGAGGGACGTATCGTCCGCAAGTACCTGGAGGCGCTCGAGCAGTCGAAGCCCCGGCGGGGCCGCAAGCGCTCGCCCGACGCGATCAGCAAGCGGCTCGGCGCGATCGACGACGAGCTGCTCGGTGCCGACCCGCTGTCGCGCCTCCACCTCATCGAGGAGCGCCAGCGTCTCCAGGCAGAGCTCGAGCAGACCGACGAGACCGTCGACCTCGCCTCCCTCGAGAAGGACTTCGTGCGGGTGGCCGGGGCGTACGGCGAGCGCAAGGGCATCTCGTACTCCGCCTGGCGCGCGGTGGGCGTCGGCGCCGGTGTGCTGCAGAAGGCCGGGATCGCCCGGACGCGGCGCTAGCCGCGCTCAGCGCGCGACCGAGGCGCCGAGGAGGGCGGCCACGAGCACCCGGCCGTCGGCCGAGCCGAGCAGGGGGTCGCACGCCCGCTCGGGGTGGGGCATGAGCCCGACCACGTTGCGCCCGGCGTTGCACACGCCGGCGATGTCGTCGACGGACCCGTTGGGGTTGTCCACGTAGCGCAGGACGACCCGGTCCTCGTCGCGCAGCTGTGCGAGCGTGCGGGCGTCGCACGTGTAGTTGCCCTCGAAGTGGTTGACGGGCAGCCGCAGGCGGGTGCCGGGGGCGACGCCCACGGTCAGCACCGAGCGGTCGCTGGCCACCTCGACCTCGACCGTCGTGCAGACGAAGCGCAGTCCCCGGTTCTTCTGGAGGGCGCCGGGGAGGAGCCCCGCCTCGGTGAGGACCTGGAAGCCGTTGCAGATGCCGACGACCGGCCCGCCGTCGTCGGCAAAGCGGGCGACGGCCGCCATCACCGGGGCGAAGCGGGCGATGGCCCCGGGGCGCAGGTAGTCGCCGTGGGCGAAGCCGCCAGGCAGCACGACGGCGTCGACGTCGCCGAGCACGGGCTCGTGGTGCCAGACGAGCTCGGCCTCGGCGCCCAGCGCCCGTGCCACCTGGACGACGTCGTGCTCGCAGTTGCTGCCGGGGAAGACGACGACCCCCACCCGGGGAGCCATCAGTCGCGCCCCCCGGCCGCCTCGGCGGCCAGCGCGTGCTCCTCGCCCACCGGGCCGGTGACGGTCACGGTCCACTCCTCGAGCACGGGGTTGGCGAGCAGGCGGTCGGCGACCAGCTCGGCTTCGGCCACCGCGCCGGCGTGGTCGGCGGCCTCGACCTCGAAGCGGAACGCCTTTCCCGAGCGGAGCCGACGCACGGTGAGCACGCCCAAGGCGGGCAGGGCGCGCTCGATGGTCGCGCCCTGGGGGTCGGCGATGCCCGGGCGCAGCTGCACCTCCACCAGGGCCGTGAACGTGGACCGGTCGCTCATGCTCCCTCCCAGTCTGCCAGTGAGCGCCCGCAGATGCGCTCGTAGGCCTCGCGGTAGCGGCGCGACGTCTCGGCCACCACGTCGGGGGGCAGCGGTGGTGGTGGCGCCTGCTTGTCCCAGGGCTGCGCCTCGAGCCAGTCGCGCAGCGGCTGCTTGTCGAACGAGGGCGGGACGGTCCCCGGCTCCCACCGGTCCGCCGGCCAGAAGCGCGACGAGTCGGGGGTGAGCACCTCGTCGCAGATAGCGAGACGGCCGTCGAGGACGCCCAGCTCGAACTTGGTGTCGGCGACGATGATGCCGTGCTCCTCGGCGGCGGCGGCGGCCCGGTCGTAGGCGGCGAGGCAGATCCGGGCCGCCTCGTCGACCACCTCGCGGCCGACCAGGTCGGCGGCCTCGGCGAGGGAGAGGTTCTGGTCGTGCCCCTCGGTCGCCTTGGTCGACGGGGTGAAGAGGGGCTCGGGGAGGCGGTCCGCGTGGCGGAGCCCGGCGGGGAGCGCCGTGCCGTGCACCGTGCCGGAGGCCGCGTACTCCTTGGCCGCCGAGCCGGCGAGGTAGCCCCGCACGATGCACTCGAGCGGCAGCATGTCGGCCCGGCGCACGAGCATCGCCCGGCCGGCCAGGGCGTCGAGGCCGCCGGGCAGGTCGGCCGCCTCGAACGGGAAGGCCGCCGGGTCGGCGGAGACGAGGTGGTTGGGCGCGAGGTCGGCGAGCTCGTGCAGCCAGTGGACGCTCATGGCGGTGAGGACGCGCCCCTTGTCGGGGATCGTCTCGGTCATCACGACGTCGAACGCCGAGACGCGGTCGGAGGCGACCAGCAGCAGGCGCCCGTGGCCGGCATCGTAGAGCTCGCGCACCTTGCCCGAGTGGACGAGCGGGAGGCCGCGGGCCACCGTCACGCCCCCTCCCCGGCCGGCTCGCAGAGGGCGTCGGTGAACCGGTGGACGTGGCGCAGCATCCGCGAGAGGTCGAAGGCGGCGTCGAGCTCGGCGGCCGACAGCGTGACCTCGGGGTCGTCCTCGAGCACCGTGCGAAGGGGGACCCGCCGCTCCCACGCCGCCCGGGCGTCGCGCTGGACGATGCGGTAGGCGGCGTCGCGGGCGAGGCCCCCGGCCACGAGGGCGAGGAGCACCGACTGGCTGAAGACGAGCCCGAAGCTGCCCTCGGTCAGGTTGGCGAGCGCCCGCTCGGGGTGGACGACGAGCCCGTCGACGAGGCCGGTGGCCTTCTCGAGCACGTAGAGGGTGAGCAGCGAGGCGTCGGGAAGGACGACCCGCTCGACCGAGCTGTGCGAGATGTCGCGCTCGTGCCACAGGGCGACGTCCTCGAGCCCGGCCGTCAGGTAGCCGCGCAGCACGCGGGCCAGCCCGCAGAGTCGTTCGGAGAGGACCGGGTTGCGCTTGTGGGGCATGGCCGAGCTGCCCTTCTGACCTGGCTTGAACGGCTCCTCGGCTTCCCCCACCTCGCTGCGAGCCAGGTGGCGGACCTCGGTGGCGATCGCCTCCACGGTGGCGCCGGCCGAGGCGCACGCGTACAGGTACTCGGCGTGGCGGTCGCGGGCGACGACCTGGGTGGCCGGCACCGGCGTGAGGCCGAGGGCGGCGCACACGTGGACCTCGACGGCCGGGTCGATGTTCGAGTACGTGCCGACGGCCCCTGACAGCTTTCCCACGGCCACCCGCGAGCGGGCCGCCGCCAGCCGCTCGACGTCACGGCGCACCTGGAGGGCCCACAGGCCGAACTTCGCCCCGAACGTGGTGGGCTCGGCGTGCATGCCGTGGGTGCGGCCGGTGACCGGTACGCCGACGAGCTCGCGGGCCCGGCGCTCGCAGGCGGCCGCCAGGCCCTCGGCCGCCGAGACGAGCAGGTCGGCCGCCCGGGTGAGGGTGGCGCACAGGGCGGTGTCGACCACGTCGGAGGAGGTCAGCCCGTAGTGGACCCACGAGCCCTCGGGCTGGCCGATGGCCTGCTGGACGACGTCCACGAAGGCGGCCACGTCGTGGTCGGTGACCCGCTCGCGCTCGGCCACCGCCCCGACGAAGGCCTCGTCCACCGCCGGCGCCCGGTCGCGGCAGGCGGCGGCGTCGGCCTCGGGCACCACGCCGAGGGCCGCCCACGCCTCGGTGGCGAGCAGCTCGACCTCGAGCCAGCTGGCGAAGCGGGCCTCGTCGCTGAAGAGCGCGG
>CAZSYT010000084.1:0-12714 GCA_964610905.1 uncultured Acidimicrobiaceae bacterium | reverse complement strand
GGCAGGGACGGCAGGGACGGCAGGGACGGCAGGGACGGCAGGGACGGCAGGGACGGCAGGGACGGCAGGGACGGCAGGGACGGCAGGGACGGCAGGGACGCCGGGTGCGGCCCGGCGGGCTGTTCGACGGGCGCTGCTAGCCTGCGGCCGTGCCCGACGGCAACCCGCCTTTCGCCGACGTCCCCATCGGCGTCCTGGCGTCGGGCACGGGCACGATCCTCGAGGCGCTCCTCGCTGACCGCATCCCCGCGACCGTGGTGGTCGCCGACCGTCCGTGCCGGGCCCTCGAGGTGGCCCGGAGCGCGGGCGTGCCCGACGTGCTCGTCGACCGGCGCACCTTCGGGGGCTTCGGCCCGGCCTTCGACCGTGACGCCTTCACCGAGGCCGTGACCGCCGAGCTCGTCGGCCGGGGCGTGGAGGTGGTGGTCATGGCCGGGTTCGGCACGGTGCTGGGTCGTGCCGTCCACGACGCCTACCCCGGCCGGGTGCTGAACACGCACCCGGCGCTCCTGCCGGCCTTCCCCGGCTGGCACGCCGTCGAGGACGCGCTGGCGGCCGGCGTGGCGGAGACCGGGACCACGGTCCACCTGGCCACCCTCGAGATGGACGCCGGCCCGGTGCTCGCCCAGGAGGCCGTTCCGGTCCTCGACGGGGACACCGTGGAGTCCCTCCACGAGCGGATCAAGACCGTCGAGCGGCGGCTGTACCCGGCGACCATCCGGACCTTCGTGGCCGGGTTGGCGCACGACCACGTCGAGGCAGGAAGATCGGGGTGCGATCGAGAGCGAGAGGTGGAGCGATGAGGGCGCTGGTGTCGGTGTACGACAAGCGGGGGATCGAGGACCTCGCCCGGGGCCTGGTGGAGCTGGGCTGGGAGCTCGTGTCCTCGGGCGGGACCTCGGCGGCCCTCGCCGCCGCTCACGTCGCCCACGTCGAGGTGTCCGAGCTGACCGGGGCGCCCGAGATGCTGGGAGGCCGGGTGAAGACCCTGCACCCGACGGTCCACGGCGGCATCCTGGCCGACCGGTCGAAGCCCGAGCACCTCGCAGATCTCGAGGCGCAGGGCATCGGGCCCATCGACCTCGTGGTGTGCAACCTCTACCCCTTCTCGTCCGACCCGTCCATCGAGCTGATCGACGTCGGCGGCCCGACCATGGTGCGGGCCGCTGCGAAGAACCACGCCCATGTCGGCGTCGTGGTCTCTCCCGACGCCTACGGCGACGTGCTCGCCGAGCTCCGCGCCGACGGCCGACTGTCGGACGCCACCCGTCGGCGGCTCGCCCGTGACGCCTTCGCCCACACGGCCGCCTACGACGCGGCCATCGTGTCGTGGTTCGACGCCGTCGACGCGACAGCCCCGGGCGCGGCCCCCGACGCCGCCGTGCTGCCGCCGACGCTCCACCTCACCCTCGAGCGGGCCGGCTCGCTGCGCTACGGCGAGAACCCCCACCAGCACGGTGCCCGCTACCGGGTGGCCGGACAGGCGTCGTGGTGGGACGAGGCCGTCCAGCACGCCGGCAAGGAGCTCTCGTACCTCAACCTGTTCGACACCGACGCGGCCTGGCGCCTCGTCCACGAGCTCGCCGCCCTCGGTCGTGGCGAGGCCGTGGCCATCGTCAAGCACGCCAACCCGTGCGGGGCGGCCCTCGCCGCCGGGCTCGCCGACGCCTACCAGCGGGCGCTCGAGTGCGACCCGACGTCCGCGTTCGGCGGCATCGTCGCGGTCCACGGCCGGGTCACCGACGAGGTCGCCGAGGCGATCGCCGAGGGACCCCAGGCCGACGTGGTCGTCGCCTCCGCCTACGACGAGACGGCGCTCGCCCGCCTGTCGGCCAAGCGGAAGGCCACCCGGCTGCTCTCCGCGCCGGCGCCGGAGCCGGCCGGCCGCCAGCTGCGCTCGCTCGGGGGGAGCGTGCTCGTCCAGGACGCCGACCGCTTCCTCGTGCCCCGCTCGCAGTGGGAGGTGGTCACCGCTCGCGTGCCGACCGAGGACGAGTGGCGCGACCTCGAGCTCGCCTGGACGCTGTGCGCCCGGACGACGTCGAACGCGATCGTCGTCGCCACCGACGGCCAGGGCGTCGGCGTAGGTGCCGGGCAGCAGTCGCGGGTGGTGGCCGCCGAGCTCGCCGTCACCAAGGCCGGCGAGCGGGCGCGCGGCGGCGCCGCGGCGAGCGACGCCTTCTTCCCGTTCCCCGACGGGCTCGAGGTGCTCGCCCGAGGTGGCGTGGCCGCCGTCGTGCAGCCCGGGGGCTCGATCCGGGACGCCGAGGTCGCGGCGGCCGCGGACGCCGCCGGGATCGCCATGGTGACGGCCGGGGGCGAGCGCCACTTCCGGCACTGAGCGACCCGGGCGCGGTGCCCCGGCGACGGGGACCCACCGGAGAGACGGGAGGACGAGGGCGATGACCGCGAGACTGCTCGACGGCGAGGCCCTCGCCGCGCGGGTGCGGGCCGAGGTGACCGACCGGGTCGCCCGGCTGCGCGGCGCCGGCGTCGAGGTCGGTCTGGGCACCATCCTGGTGGGGGACGACGCGCCGAGCGCACGCTACGTCGCCATGAAGCACGCCGACTGCGCCGAGGTCGGCATCCGCTCGGTCCACGAGCACCTGCCCGCGGACGTCTCGCAGGAGGAGCTCGAGGCGACGGTCGCCCGCTTCAACGCCGACCCGACGGTGCACGCCTACCTCGTCCAGCTCCCGCTCCCCACCGGTCTCGACGAGGAGCGGGTGCTCCTCGCCGTCGACCCGGCCAAGGACGTCGACGGCCTCCACCCGGTCAACCTCGGCCGCTTGGTGATGGGCGCCCCCGGCACGCTGCCCTGCACGCCGGCGGGCATTGTCGAGCTGCTGCACGCCTACGACGTCCCCGTCGAGGGGCGCCACGTGGTCGTCATCGGCCGCGGCCTGACGATCGGCCGGCCGCTCGCCCTGCTGCTTGCCCTGAAGCGGCCGGGGTGCAATGCCGCGGTCACGGTCGTGCACACCGGGGTCGCCGACCTCGCCTCGCTCGTCCGCCAGGCCGACGTGGTGGTGGCCGCCGCCGGGCGGGCGGGCGTCGTCACCCCGGCGATGGTGAAGCCCGGCGCCGCCGTGGTCGGCGCGGGGACCTCGTGGGAGGGACGGCGCCTCCTCTCGGACGTGGACGAGGCGGTCGCCGAGGTGGCCGGCTGGATCACGCCACGCATCGGCGGGGTCGGGCCGATGACCCGGGCCATGCTCCTCCGCAACGCCGTGCAGGCCGCCGAACGGGCGCGATGAGCGCTCCGGGGTGCTCGAGACGGGGATGCCCGTGACGGCCGCCACGCTCGTTGCTGTCGTGCTGGCCGCCGCGTCGAAGGGGCCGGGTGGGAACGTGGCCATCACCGTCGGCATGGTGGCCCTGCAGGTGATCGGCCTGTGGGGGGTCTTCGCCAAGGCGGGGCGCCCAGGGTGGTGGGCCCTCGTGCCGATCTTCGACCTCTTCGTGCTCTTGCGGGTCGTGGGCCGTCCGTGGTGGCTCGCCGTGCTCTTCTTCGTTCCGCTCGTCGACCTCGTGGTGGCGATCGTCGTCTACTACGCCCTGGCCAAGTCGTTCGGCAAGGGCATCGGCTACACGGTGGGGCTGCTCGTGGTGGGCTTCGTCCTCGTGCCTGTGCTGGGCTTCGGCTCGGCCGAGTACCTCGGCCCGGGCGGCGTCGCCGACGTGGCCTGAGCGCAGATGCCGGGCGCACTAACGTCGGGCGCGGGCGCTGTGCGGTGCGAGCCGTCGGGACGCTCCGGGACCCGCGCCGGGCGGCGCCCGCCTGTCGAGTGCGGGCCAGTCGGGTGCGGGCCTGTCGAGTGCGGGCCTGTCGGGTGCGGGCCAGTCGGGTGCGGGCCAGTCGAGTGCGAGGAGGCAGGTCGATGACCATGACGAGCGGGACGACGGGCCTCGAGACCGACGAACGGCCATGGGGCCGGTACACGGTGCTGTCCGACGAGGCCACGCACAAGGTCAAGCGGATCGAGGTGCTCCCCGGCAAGCGGCTCAGCTACCAGCGCCACGCCCGGCGGTCCGAGCACTGGTTCGTCGTCTCGGGAGCGGCCCTGGTCGTCCTCGACGGCACCGAGCTCCCGGTCGAGGCGGGGTCGGCCGTCGACGTCCCGGCGGGGACGGCGCACCGGATCGAGAACCGGGGCCCCGGCGACCTCGTCTTCGTCGAGGTCCAGCACGGCGAGTACTTCGGCGAGGACGACATCGTCCGTCTCGAGGACGACTTCGGCCGAGCGGGCTGACGGCCGAGGGGTCCGGGAGCCAAGGGGGCCGGGCGGGGGCCTCCGGCGCCAGGGCGGGAGGGCGGAGCAGGTGGGCCGGACGGGCTTCCCCGGGCGCGACGGGAACGGCCTCGGTAGGCTGGACCGCCCATGACGCGGATCGCCGACCTGCTGGCCAAGGGGCCGACCTACTCGTTCGAGTTCTTCCCGCCGAAGACCGATGCCGAGCAGGCGCGCCTCGTGGCCACCTTGCGCGACCTCGAGCCCCTGGCGCCGTCGTTCGTGTCGGTCACCTACCGGGGTGGGGCGTCGTCGCGCCAGCGCACCTTCGACCTCGTCACCGGCATGCTCAAGACGACGACGCTCACGCCCATGGCCCACCTCATCTGCGTGGCCCACACCCGCCTCGAGCTCGCCGACATCCTCGTCAGCTACCGCAAGGCCGGCGTCGAGAACCTGATGGCACTGGGGGGCGACCCGCCGGTCGACCCCGGCGCGGCGGTCGGCGAGCTCCGTCACGCCGTCGAGCTCGTCGAGCTGGCCAGGGCCATCGGCGGCTTCTCCATCGGGGTGGCCGCCCAGCCCGCCGGGCACCCCGACTCGCCCGACCTGGAGAGCGACCGGGACCACCTGGCGGCCAAGCTCCGGGTCGCCGACTTCGCCGTCACCCAGTTCTTCTTCGAGGCAGGGGAGTACTGGCGCCTGGTGGCCGAGCTGGCCGAGCGGGACGTGCGCGCCCCCGTGCTGCCCGGCATCATGCCGGTGACCAGCCTCGCCTCCGTCCCGCGGATGGCCACCATGGGGGCGGCCGTGCCCCCGTGGATGGTCGAGCGTCTCGAGGCGGCGTCGGAGGCGGGCGGAGCCGATGCCGTCCGCCACGAGGGCGTGGCCATCGCCACGGAGCTCTGCCGCGAGCTCGTCGACGGTGGAGCGCCGGGCCTGCACTTCTATACGCTCAACCAGTCGAGCGCCACGCGCGAGATCTACGCCGCCGTCGGCCTCGGCGTCTGACCGACCTGCCGGCTCGCGCTGGTTCGCCCGGCCGCGGAGGCGCCGAGTAGCCTCGAACGCATGGCTGCTACCTCCCCCACCAAGGCCCCCGTCCACGTCACCGTGACCGGAGCTGCCGGCCAGATCGGGTACTCGCTGCTCTTCCGGATCGCCTCCGGGCACCTGCTCGGGCCGGACCAGCCCATCGTCCTGCGCCTGCTCGAGATCGAGCCGGCGATGAAGGCGCTCGAGGGCGTGGTGATGGAGCTCGACGACTGCGCCTTCCCCCTGCTCGCCGACGTCGTCGCCACCTCCGACCTGAAGACTGGCTTCGACGGCACGTCGTGGGCGCTCCTCGTCGGGTCGGTCCCTCGCAAGGCGGGGATGGAGCGGGGCGACCTGCTCTCGATCAACGGCGGGATCTTCGGACCCCAGGGCAAGGCGGTCGCCGCCCACGCCGCCTCGGACGTGCGGGTGCTGGTGGTGGGCAACCCGTGCAACACGAACTGCCTGATCGCCCGGTCGAACGCCCCCGAGGTGCCCGCCGATCGGTTCTTCGCCATGACCCGCCTCGACGAGAACCGGGCGAAGACCCAGCTGGCCAAGCGGGCCGGGGTCCCCGTGGCCGACGTCTCCAACCTGGCCATCTGGGGCAACCACTCCTCGACCCAGTTCCCCGACGTCGCCCACGCCCGCATCGGCGACCGCCCGGCCCCCGAGGTGATCGGCGACGACGCATGGCTGCAGGGCGAGTTCCTCGCCACGGTGCAGAAGCGGGGCGCCGCAATCATCGACGCCCGAGGCGCTTCGTCGGCCGCTTCGGCCGCCAACGCCGCCATCGACTCCGTGGTCAGCATCCGGACGCCGACGGCGGGGGACGACTGGACGTCGCTGGCCGTCGTGTCCCGGGGCGAGTACGGGATCCCCGAGGGGCTCCAGTTCGGCTTCCCCGTCCGGGTCGCCGCCGACGGCTCGTGGTCGGTGGTCGAGGGGCTCGAGCACGACGCCTTCGCCACCGATCGGGTGCGCATCACCACCGAGGAGCTCGAGGCCGAGCGGGCCGAGGTGGCGTCGCTGCTGCCCTGAGGCACCGCACCGGCGACCTCCGGGACGCACGTCGCGGCCATCCGCCGTGCGGGGAGCGTCGCCTCCCGGAGGGCGCCGGCCACACGCCGGTCAGGGGTGCGCCGCCGGGACGTGCCCGGCTGCGCTCAGGCCGTGACCGGCAGCTCGAAGCCCAGCCCCTGGAGGAACACCACCTTCTTCGTGAGCGCTCGCTGCCAGGCCGCGACGTCCACCTCCCACCGGGCGCGGTCGCCGTCCTCGCAGTCGTGCTCCAGCGCGTCGAAGGCGGCGTCCTCTGCGTCGAGGAGCTCGCGGTAGCGCAAGAGCACGTGGTCGTCACAGACTCCGGTCAGGTCCACGTGGGTCCCCTTTCGTGTCGGTGCTCCTCGGGCGACCTTACCGCCTCGGGCTTGCCGGCGCCTCGTGGCCAGGGCCGGTCCGGGCGACGGCGTGGGTCAGCGCGGCCAGTGCCCGGAAGGGGTCACGGCGGCCCGCCTCCTCTTCGACGGCCACCAGCGCGACCAGGTCGTCTCCGGGCGGCACCGGGTCCCAGTGGTCGGTGAAGAGGCGCACGCCGTACCAGGCGACGGTCGCGGCGCCGACGGACACCAGGGCGGCGTCGACCTCGGCGGGCTCGTCGGCCCGGGGCGCCGGCGATCCCCAGGCGATCGTCGTAGCGACGAGCGTCGAAGGAGCGGAGGGCCCCAGGCCTGTCGCCGAGCATGCCCGCCCGCATGGCGAGCCCCGCCCGGTTCCTCGTGAGCAGCGACACGAGCCCACCCGCGCGGCACGCTCCCACCACCGCGCCCAACGTCGCGTCGAGGGACGGCAGGTACATGGCGACGCCGTGGCAGCAGACGACGTCGTGGCCGGCCCGAGCCAAGGCGATCGCCTGGGTCCCCTGCCCGCGGCCGGCGTCGAGCACCTGGAGCGGCTCACCGGTGCGGGGGAGGTGGTTCGCGAGCTGGCGTCGCACGAGCTCCTGGCGGACCCCCGAACCAGGCCGAGGCTGGCGAGCCAGGCGTCGGCACCACGCTCGAACCGGTCGTGGCGGCCCGACGTCTCCGTCACGGGCCGCCCGCTCCCGTCCGGGCCGCCGCCCCTCCGGTCACCGTGCCGCGCCAGGACGTCACAGGGAGCGGGTGTCCCGGCGGAGCGGGTGGTCCTCGGGCACCTCGACCAGGTGGACCCGGATGCCGTCGGGGTCCTCGACCCAGGCCTCGACGAGCCCCCACGGCTCGCGCACCGGCGGCCGGGCGACGGGGACCCCCCGCGACTCGAGCTCGGCGACGGCCGCCGCCGCGTCTCTCACCTGCAGCCACAGGGCGACCGCCCCTGCCGGCCGGCCGGCACCGTCGGGCCGGGCGCCGACGACCTCGACGAGCCCGCCGCCGGCGAAGAAGACCGTCCCGCCCGACGCCCCGGAACCGAACTCGCGGGCGACGGCGAGGCCGAGGCCGTCACGGTAGAAGGCGGTGGACCGCTCGAGGTCGCGGGGGTGGACGATGGTGCGGCTGCTCAGGACCTCCATGCCGGCAGCGTGCCACGTCCACCGACCCGCCGCCACGGTGGGCCGCGGGCCGGCGACGACAGCTCAGAAGGTCGTGGAGGCGGCGACGGGCTCGACGAAGGGCTGGGCGGCGGCGAGCAGTGCCTGGCTGGCCACGAGCACCGACAGGTCGCCCCGCACGCGTATCCGTCCCTCGGTCAGGGCGGTCGCCGGGCTCAGCGTGCCGGAGACGAGGTCGCGGGCGTCCTCGTAGGCGAGCACGACGGTCACGTCGGGACCGGGCTGGTCGCCGGCGACCTCGCCGGGGCGCGACCATGAGGCCCGTAGGGTGCCGCCCTCTGCTCGCAGGGTCACCACGACGTCGCCGTCGGGCCCGCCCCGGACCTCCTCGCGCACGGTGAAGCAGCCGCTCGCGGCGGCGAGGCCCGCCTCCTCGCCGAGGGCCGGGAGCTCGGCCCGTGCGAGGGCCGCGTCGAAGGCCGCCACCCACTCGGGGGTGAGGAAGCGCGGCACCCGGTCGCTCAGGGGTGCTCCGGGCCGGGGATCCCCGTCACCTCGACCTCGGGCTGCACGGCCGCCGGGCCCGCGGCCGGCGCGGCGGCGGCCGCCTGGGCGGCGGTGCCCTTGGACCGGCGCAGCAGCGTCCGGCCGAGCCAGGCCACCGGGTCGTAGCGGGCGTCGACCACCCGCTCCTTCAGCGGGATGATGGCGTTGTCCGTGATCTTGATGTGCTCGGGGCACACCTCGGTGCAGCACTTGGTGATGTTGCACTTGTTGAGGCCTTGCTCCTCCTGGAGCAGCTCGCGCCGGTCGGTGACGTCGAGCGGGTGCATCTCGAGCTCGGCCGACCGGGCGAAGAAGCGTGGCCCCGCGTACGCCGTCTTGTTCTCCTCGTGGTCGCGGATGACGTGGCACACGTCCTGGCAGAGGTAGCACTCGATGCACTTGCGGAACTCCTGGCTCCGCTCCACGTCGATCTGCTGCATGCGGTAGCCGCCCGCCGCCACCTCGTCCTCGGTCTTCGGTCGCGGGTTGAACGGGGGGACGCGCTTGGCGACCTCGTAGTTGTACGACACGTCCGTCACGAGGTCCCGCAGCACGGGGAACGTCTTCATCGGGGCAACCGTGACGACCTCGTCGGGCGGGAGGGTGTCCATCCGGGTCATGCACATGAGCCGGGGCTGGCCGTTGATCTCCGCCGAGCACGAGCCGCACTTGCCGGCCTTGCAATTCCACCGGCAGGCCAGGTCGGGCGCGAGCGACGCCTGGACGCGGTGGACGACGTCGAGGACGACCTCGCCCTCGACCGCCGGCAGCACGTAGTCGGCGAACTGGCCACCCGAGGCGTCGCCCCGCCACAGCCGCATGGTCACCTGCCGCTCGCCGGCACCGTCGCCAGCACCGTCGCCGGCACCGTCGCCGGCACGAGGGGTGGTGGTGTCGTCGGCCATCAGTGCGCCTCCTCGTCGAACAAGGCCCGGAGCTCGTCCGGCATGACCGGCAACGGCTCGGGGGTGATGGTGATGGAGCGGATCGACGGCGTTCCCACCGCACCGCCGGGCTGGGCGCCGCCGGCCGGCACGCGCTGGACGAAGTTGACCTTCCCCAGCTCGGCGTCGGGCGTCGGGTAGTCGTCGCGGGTGTGGCCCCCCCGGCTCTCGGTGCGGTGGATCGCCCCCTGGGTCGTGCACCGTGACACGGTGAGCATCGACGGCAGGTCGGTCGCCAGGTTCCACCCCGGGTTGTACTGCGGTCCCCCGGTGACGGCGACGTTGGCGGCTCGCTCCTCGAGCTCCTCGAGCTTGCCCATCGCCTCCTCGAGCTCCGAGCCCGTGCGGATGATCCCGACCAGGCTCTGCATGGCCTCCTGCAGGTCGTGGTGGACGTCGTAGGGGTTCTCGCCCGACTCGCGCTCGAAGGGGGCGGTCGCCGCCCGGACGACCTCCTCGGCCGCTGCCCGGTCGACGGCGACCTGCCCCGAGCGCCCCTCGACGTAGTCGGCCGCGCCCATGCCGGCCCGGCGCCCGAAGACGAGCAGGTCGGAGAGGGAGTTGCCGCCGAGGCGGTTGGAGCCGTGCATGCCGCCGGCCACCTCGCCGGCGGCGAAGAGCCCCGGCACGGTGGTGGCCGCCGTGTCGGCGTCGACCCGGACGCCGCCCATCACGTAGTGGCACGTCGGGCCGACCTCCATGGGCTCGGCGGTGATGTCGACTCCCGCCAGCTCCCTGAACTGGTGGTACATCGACGGCAGGCGCCGGCGGATGTCCTCGGCCGTGCGCCGGCTGGCGATGTCGAGGAAGACGCCGCCGTGCGGGCTGCCCCGCCCGGCCTTCACCTCGCTGTTGATCGAGCGCGCCACCTCGTCGCGCGGCAGCAGCTCGGGGGGCCGGCGTCCGGCGGAGTGGTCGGCGTACCACTTGTCGGCCTCGTCCTCGGAGTCGGCCGTCTCGGCGGCGAACATCGGCGGGACGTAGTCGAACATGAAGCGGCGCCCCTCCGAGTTCCGCAGCACGCCGCCGTCGCCGCGGACGCCCTCGGTGACGAGGATCCCGCGCACCGACAGGGGCCAGACCATGCCGGTCGGGTGGAACTGGACGCACTCCATGTCGATCATGTCGGCGCCGGCCCACACGGCCATGGCGTGGCCGTCGCCCGTCGACTCCCACGAGTTCGACGTGTACTTCCACGACTTGCCCACGCCGCCCGTCGCCAGCACGACGGCCTTGGCGCTGAAGGTGACGAAGCCGCCGGTGGGCCGCCAGTAGCCGACGAGGCCGGCGACGGCGCCGCTGTCGTCGTGGAGGAGGCGGAGGACCTTGACCTCCATGAAGACCTCGATGCCGTCGGCCACCGCCTTCTGTTGCAGCGTGCGGATCAGCTCGAGGCCCGTCCGGTCGCCGATGTGGGCGAGGCGGGCGTAGCGGTGACCACCGAAGTCGCGCTGGAGGATCAGGCCGTCCTTCGTCCGGTCGAAGAGGGCGCCCCACTCCTCCAGCTCGCGGATCCGGTCCGGCGACTCGAGGGCGTGCAGCTGTGCCATCCGCCAGTTGTTGAGCATCTTGCCGCCGCGCATGGTGTCGCGGAAGTGGACCTGCCAGTTGTCCTCTGGGTAGACGTTGCCGAGGGCGGCGGCGGCACCCCCCTCGGCCATGACCGTGTGGGCCTTGCCAAGCAGGGACTTGCACACGAGGGCGACCCGCAGCCCGCGGGACTTGGCCTCGATGGCCGCTCGCAGGCCGGCGCCGCCGGCCCCGATGACGACGACGTCGACGTCGTGGGATTCGATCTCAGGCATGGTGGGCGGGTTCCCTCGCGATCAGAAGTGGAAGCCGTAGTCGTGGATGGTGCCGCTCGCCACCAGGCGCACGTAGACGTCGGTGAGCGCCACGAAGACGAGGCTCATCCAGGCGAAGACCATGTGGTGGGCGTTGAGGGGCGTCAGCCGCTTCCAGATGTGGTAGCGGATGCGGTGCTCGGAGAACTTCTTCAGGCCGCCGCCGCACAGGTGGCGGCAGGCGTGACAGCTGAGCGAGTAGAGCCACAGCAGGCAGGCGTTGACGAGGAGCACGGCGGTCCCCACGCTGAAGCCGATGCCCACGCCCGGCTGGCGGAACGCCACGACGGCGTCGATGGTCAAGATGGTGTTGAAGACGAGGCCGGCGTAGAAGAAGTACCGGTGGACGTTCTGCATGATGAGCGGGAAGCGCGACTCGCCCTTGTAGCTCCCGTGTGCGTCCGACACGGCACACGCGGGCGGTGCCCACCAGAACGACCGGTAGTAGGCCTTGCGGTAGTAGTAGCAGGTCATCCGGAACCCGAGCGGGAAGATGAGGATGAGAAGGGCCGGCGAGATCTGCCACCAGGTGATGACGGTGCCGGGGTGGCTGCCGGGCACGCAGCTCTCGGTGAGGCACGGCGAGTAGAACGGCGAGATGAGGTCGCGGTGCAGCGTCGAGCCGGCGTAGTAGTCCTTGTTGACGAATGCCGCCCAGGTGGCGTAGGCGACGAACGCCGTCAGGACCGTTACGGTGACGACGGGCTGGAGCCACCACCGGTCCTTGCGAAGGGTCGGGACCGGTGGCCCGCCCCGGACTCCTCCGAGCACGACCGGGGTCGTCGAGACGTCCTCCAAGGTTGTCACTGCACTCCTCCCTGGCTGCGTGCCGGGGCCCGCCCGGCGTGCCGGGCGGCCCTGCTGTGCCGCGCGGACCGAAGGGCCCGAGCAGCGTGTCCGGGCCATCTTTCCACCCCCATGACCACGAGGTGAAAACGACACCGGGAGCGCGGCGAACCGTGCGGTGCGGGACACGCGTAGGCTCGCGCCCATGAGCGCCCCGGAGCCTGCCGTCCCGACCGTCTCCACCCCCCCGCCCGCCGTCGCCACCCTGGGCCAGCTGCGCGCCTCGGGATGGCGTTCGGTGCCGGTCGCCGCCGAGCTTCGGCGCAACGCGGCGGCCCGGATCGCCGCCGGCCAGCCGCTCGTGAGCGGGGTCCTCGGCTTCGAGGACAGCGTCCTGCCCCAGCTCGAGAACGCCGTCCTCGCCGGCCACGACGTCATCCTGCTCGGCGAGCGCGGCCAGGCCAAGACGCGTCTCGTCCGCTCGCTCGTCGACCTGCTCGACGAGTGGCTCCCCGTGGTCGCCGGCTCGGAGATCCACGACGACCCGACCAACCCGATCTCGCGCTACGCCAAGGACCTGGTGGCCGAGCGGGGTGACGACACCCCGGTGGCCTGGGTGCACCGCAGCGACCGCTACGGCGAGAAGCTGGCCACTCCCGACACCTCCATCGCCGACCTGATCGGCGAGGTCGACCCGATCCGGGTGGCGGAGGGGCGCTACCTCTCCGACGAGCTCACCATCCACTACGGCCTGGTCCCCCGGGTCAACCGGGGCATCTTCGCCATCAACGAGCTCC